>SVQM01000031.1 GCA_015065335.1 Oscillospiraceae bacterium
ATCGTAGATCTCATTTATCAGCGCCATCATTGCGGCAATACCGGTGTTGAACTTCATCTCCTCGATGTCGGAGGAGACCTTCTTGATAGTCTTGTGGAATGCAGACTCAAGCTCAGGAGTAACACCCGTTCCCTTAACGATATCCATAAGTCCTGCAAATCTGTCAAGGAATCTCTTACATCCCTTCATGCTGCTGTCAGACCAAGGAGCCGCCTTTTCGTAGTCACCCATAAAGAGCACGTATACACGAAGCACGTCTGCACCGTACTTATCAACAACATCGTTAGGATCCACAACGTTACCCTTGGACTTGGACATCTTCTCACCGTCAGGGCCGAGGATAAGTCCCTGAGCAGTACGCTTTGCGTAAGGCTCAGCACAGGGTACCTCACCCAGATCGTAGAGGAAGTGATGCCAGAATCGGGAGTAGATCATATGTCTTGTAACGTGCTCCATACCACCGTTGTACCAGTCAACGGGGAGCCAGTACTTCAGCTTCTCGGGATCGGCAAATCTCTCTTCATTGTGAGGATCGATGTAACGAAGGAAGTACCAGGATGATCCTGCCCACTGAGGCATGGTGTCAGTCTCACGCTTTGCGGGAGCGCCGCACTTCGGACAAGTGCAGTTTACGAAATCATCAAGCTTCGCAAGAGGGCTCTCACCGTCGGTACCGGGCTCAAACTTCTCCATGGGAGGAAGTCTCAGAGGAAGCTCCTCATAGGGCACGCCGACCTCACCACAATGAGGACAGTGCACGATGGGAATAGGCTCACCCCAGTATCTCTGACGGTTGAACGCCCAGTCCTTCATCTTATACTGAACTCCGCCTTCACCGACGCCCTTCTTTTCGAGCTCGGAGATCATTCTCTCGATGGAGTCCTTCTTATTATCGTAACCGTTAAGGAAATCGGAGTTTACCATCTCACCGTCACCGGTGTATGCCTCAACGGAGATATCCCCACCCTTGATTACTTCAATTATATCAATACCGAACTTCTTTGCGAAGTCGTAGTCACGCTGATCGTGTGCAGGCACAGCCATGATAGCACCTGTGCCGTAGCCCATCATAACGTAGTCGGAGATGTATATGGGGATCTCCTTACCGTTTACGGGATTCACTGCAGTGAATCCGTCGATGCAAACGCCTGTCTTATCCTTAACGAGCTGGGTACGCTCGAACTCTGTCTTCTTCGCACACTCTTCTCTGTATGCAATTATGTCATCCATGTTTGCGATCTTGTCTGCGTACTTATCGATCATGGGGTGCTCGGGAGCCATTACCATGAACGTTACGCCAAAGAGAGTGTCGGGACGAGTGGTGTAAACGGTGAGAGTCTCATCAGTACCCTTCACGTCAAACTTCACGAATGCACCGGTGGACTTACCGATCCAGTTTACCTGCTGCATCTTGATGTTGGGCAGGTAGTCAACGTCGTCAAGTCCCATAAGAAGCTTATCTGCATACTCGGTGATACGGAGATACCAAACATCCTTGGACTTCTGCACAACATCGCTGTGGCAGATGTCACACTTACCGCCCTGTGAGTCCTCATTGGAGAGAACTACTTTACAGTGAGGACAATAGTTTACAAGAGTCTTATCACGGAACACGAGACCGTTGTCAAACATCTTACGGAAGATCCACTGAGTCCACTTGTAGTAATCCTCCTCGGTGGTATCGACTACACGTGACCAGTCGAAGGAGAATCCGACACGCTTAAGCTGGTTTGTAAACTTGGCGATATTCTCATCGGTGAGTACACGGGGGTGAACACCGAACTTTACTGCAGAGTTCTCGGTAGGCAGACCGAATGCATCAAATCCGATGGGGAAAAGCACATTGTAGCCCTGCATACGGCGCTTACGTGATACCACCTCAAGTCCGGAGTAAGCTTTGATGTGACCTACATGCATTCCCGCACCGCTGGGGTAAGGGAACTCTACCATGGTGAAGAATTTGGGCTTATCGCTGAAATCAACAGCCTCAAAAGCCTTTTCGTCATCCCATCTCTTTTGCCATTTGGCTTCTATTTCTCTGAAATCATATTTCATTTCTGTACCTCTCTTATATGTCGGGGTGCCGCCCCGAACCCTGCCAAAGAAACTTTTTTCCAAAAAGTTTCTTTGGAATATTCAAAAACTTTATACTGTGTAAGTATACTTTGATACTTTGTCCCGCCGCATCAGTCTTCCGTAAGGATATCGCTGATATCCACCTCAGCATCCTCGGAATAGAGCTTCTCAAGATTATAGAACTCCTTTGCCTGAGGGGTGAACACATGGACTATAACGGAGGAGAAATCAAGGAGTATCCATCCGCATTTGCCGTCACCCTCAATGTGTGCTGCAGGATATCCCGCCTGTGAAAGACGGTACTCGACCTCATCAGCAAGGGAACCTACCTGCGTAGTAGAGTTACCACTGCAAATAACGAAGTAATCTGCAATAACCGTGTGATCGTACACGTGAAGAAGCTTTATATCCTTAGCTTTTTTCTCATCGAGTACTTTTACCGCATACTTTGCCACATCCTCGGGAGTATCCAGCTCCGGGATCTTAATTCCATTTTCATTCATTTTTATATCCATCCTTACTAACACCTTAATGATGAGGTATATCGATCGAGCTGTCGTTTACATTTCCTGCATCATATTCTGTTCCGCCATAAGTGCTCTTTTCCGAATAATATGCATTTATAAAGGTCTGATCGTAATTGTTTACGAATATCTTATCTCTGTCAAATATGCCCTCGGTTATATCTGTATCGTAAACATTGAAATGCTTATTAACTATGTCTATCATAGCCTTTTTAGCCATGACAACATGATTTCCTGCAGGATTACAAGGCATAGAGATCATAGATACCTTGGACATGTCCACACTCAGCACATTTTTTCCGAAATACACAAAATCACTGACTGTCATATCCGTGTACAGATTATCAAGAACTGTTTCCGCAAGAGTTGTAAGCGTTGATACATTTACGGATTTCTGCACTTTCTCAATAAATGCACTCATAAATATCTTCTGAGCATCCTGACGTCCGAGATCTCCCTGAAGATAACCGTAGCGATATCTTACAAACTGCTCCGCCTGAGCTCCGTTCAAGGTCTGATATCCGGGCTGCAGGTCAATATACAGGTTCTGATCGGGATCATTGTAATACATTTTTGTGGGAACGTTCATTTCAACGCCGCCTATGGCATCAACGATATTTATAAAGCCGTTAAGATCCATGATCGCACAGTAGCTGATCTTAGTACAAAGTGCAGATTCAAGATGATCTGCAAATTTTCTCAGTGCATCAAGCTCAGGCGTATCAGATCCCTTTCCTCTCGCCTCATTGAAGAATGTAGCATATGAAACATTTATCTTGCTTGTTGCAACGCCATACCCTACATAGGTATCTCTCGGGAACTGCATTATCGAAATGGAGCCCTCGGTAACATTGTAGTTTATCAGCATGATAACATCTGTAAGTGTCGCCATTCTGTCATGTCCGAGAACAAGGAAGTTAAAGGTCTTATCCTCAAGAGGCTTCACTACTACAGGATTGTTATTCTCATCATAATGGATCATTGTATCAGTCGGAACATTGGGTCCCTCGGGGGTATAGTTCCAAAGATATGAAGCCATTATTCCCACAACTGCAAGCATGGCTACAAACATAAGGATCGTTGTAGTCAGGACTGTATAATACTTCTTTTTGATCATTTAATTCACGCCTTTCTCCTGCACATTTATCTCATGTAGGCAATAATTTCTGAACCTGACCGTATCTTCATCTATGAATGCATTTTCACCCATCAGGCTCTTTAATGTAAGATCAACGGACAACACAGCCGTTTTGTATAAATGTATGATCCTGTCATTCTCAGTCATATTTCGGGGATCACTTCCCCAAAAGTATTCCCTGAGCCTGACACAGTCATCAAAGGTACGTGTATCTTCAATATAATCGGCAAGATAAATAATTATATCGAAAATACTCATGCCGTCTTTTCCGGTAGTATGCCATCTTACCGCACTTACGATATCATCGGTGACATACGCCGGATATTCCCGCAAAATAAGCTCAGCCGCAGTCTTTGCATGGAGCAGCTTCGGAGAAATTTTGTCAGAATCTCCTATTATTATATCAAACTCTCTGCAATATTGCAACTGTTTTTCGACAGATTCATTTTTTGTAATATCGTGAAGCAGTGCCGCACATCTGAGACTGTCTGTCATTTGAGGAAGATATATCTGCCCGATAGCCTCTGCCGCCCTCTCCACGCCGAGAGTGTGGCTGTATCTGCGAGAGTCCATTCTTCCCTTTACTGATTCCCGAAGACTTTCAATATCGAAGTTATCAATTTTCATCGACATTCCTCTTATAACCGTATAGTCCGTATTTTTCGATGATATCAAAGACACCGTCGCAAAGCCCTTCCGGCTTTATTCCCATTCCAAGATCACGGCGAAGTCCTGTAGATGACACTTCAACGGGATCAATATCCATTATGATACACTTTGCGCCGAATCTTTTACTATATGCCTTTTCTGCCGAAATGAGCTCCGATCTCACAACCGGGTCATCCACTCTCGCACCGCACACAACCGTACAAAGAGAGAATATTTCCGCAGGCTCACGCCATCTGTCAAGTGTCAGAAACATATCACTACCGCAGAGCATAAAAAGCTCAACCTCACCCGAAAAATGCCTGAGTGTATCCACTGTATAACATGGATCTGTACGAAATGCCTCAAAGTCAGATATCTCTACTCTGTCCGATAGTTCCGAAAATGCCGCTCTGCACATTTCAAGACGCATTTTCGCATCCGCACCACCGTCGATCATCTTATGAGGAGGATTACCTGCCGGAACTATTATCAACCGATCAAGCTCCGATACCCGAAGAAACTCTTCGGCAAGCCTTACATGACCGAGATGCGGAGGCGAAAAGCTTCCACCATATATTCCAATTCTCATTTCGGAAGCTCGATCTTCTTTTTCTTTTTTGATTCACGGTACAGAACGAATCTCGTTCCCACTACCGCAACAACATCCGCAGCAAGCTCCTCTGCGAGGATATCTGCCGCTTCTCTTGATGTATAAGGGGAGGTTTCAAGCACACGAAGCTTTATAAGCTCTCTCGCCTCAAGTGCATTGTCAACAGTGCGAATACTCTCACTGTCGATCCCGCCCTTGCCTATCTGGATTATCGTATCCATAGGATTTGCCATGCGGCGAAGTGCCGCTCTCTGTTTTCCTGTAAGCATTTTAACTCCTGATAATACATATATTGAGGCTCTGCCTCAAACTCCGCTTAAACCCTTTTTGAAAAAGGGTTTAAGAATCCCAAAAACTTTTATACTGTATAAGTACACTTTGATACTTTGTCCCGACACATCCTGTATGTCAACCGGATCATGTGGGACAGATACGGCTCGTATACCGTGCGGCGATTTTAACGGAGTGAAAAATCGCATCTTTCGATCGCTGATGCAAAAGAACTACGAGATGACGAAGTCAGCCTGAAGTTCTTTGCGGAGCTTTCTTTCAAGAAAGCGACCGTTTCCTTTACCGTCTCTCTCCGTCCATCTCCGCCCTTCCCCGTCTCTCGTCTCCTATCCGATCATTCCCTTCAGTACTTCACCGAAGACACGTACCGCTTTACCTCTGTGGCTTATACGATTTTTCTCCTCGGCAGTGATCTCGGCGGAGGTCATACCGTATTCGGGAAGAAAGAACAGCGGATCATAGCCGAACCCGCCGCATCCTGCAGGGGCATGATTTATAACACCTCTAAACTCACCGCGGACGACGAACACCTTCATTCCGTAACACCTTGCACTGATCTCCGGAGTGATCTCACACATGGCAGGATGGTATACATCCTTTGTCACGTATTTATCGGGAATAACACAAGCAACAGTGGAGACGAATGCCGCACCACGATCGCAGTCAGCCACTCCTTCAAGCTCACGGAGAAGCTTGTTGTTGTTCTGTGTATCTCTGTCCTCTCCCGTATCGGGATCTCCTTCGGAATATCTCGCAGAATAGATTCCCGGAGCACCTCCGAGAGCATCTACGGTTATACCGGAATCATCGGCAATACCGATGTACCCAAGCTTTGCCACAGCAGATGCCTTGATAACGGAGTTCTCCTCAAATGAATTACCATCCTCCACGATATCACCCTCAAATCCGATATCATCAAGAGAGAGCACACGTATCCCCTCACCGAAAACCTCGGCAAGAAGTGCTCTCATCTCACCGATCTTCTTTTTGTTTCTTGATGCCAGTACAGCTTCGATCATGTTAATATATCCGCACCTTCGCCAAATAAAGGTTTCCTTTCATGTAATGAAGTCCCCTGTCGGAAAAGCCTTTGGCTTTTTCGATAATTTTATTCTTCTACAAGCGCCTCAACGAACATATCGGGATCAAAGGGCTGAAGATCATCCACCTGCTCTCCCACACCGATAAACTTAACGGGAATATCAAGGATCTCCTTGATGGAGAATACCGCACCACCCTTTGCAGTGCCGTCAAGCTTTGTCAGTACAAGTCCCGTAATATCCGCACTGTTCTTGAATTCCTGTGCCTGAAGAACGGCATTCTGTCCCGTAGTGGAATCAAGTACAAGGAGCGTCTCTCGTGAGGCATCGGGAAGCTCACGACTGAGAACACGGTCGATCTTCGAGAGCTCATCCATAAGATTCTTCTTATTGTGGAGACGCCCCGCTGTATCAACGATCAGCACGTCAGCACCTCTCTTACGAGCCGCAGCCGCAGCATCAAACACAACTGCCGCAGGATCAGAGCCCTCGCTCTGTCTCACAAGCTCAGCACCTGCTCTGCCGCACCACACCTCAAGCTGCTCGATGGCAGCCGCACGGAATGTATCTGCCGCAGCAACTACTACCTTTTTACCCTGTGCTGTGAGCTTTGCGGCGATCTTACCGATGGATGTAGTCTTACCGACACCGTTTACACCGATAACGAGAATAACGGAAGGTGTAGTATCAAGCTTCAATTCTTCGCAATCTCCGATCTTTGAACGGAGGATGCTCTTAAGAACACCCTTTACCTCCTCGGAATCCTGTATCCTCTCCTCCTTGATGCGATCTCTCAGCTCATCCACGATATCCATGGCAACAGTCGCACCCATATCGGCACAAATAAGGATCTCTTCAAGCTCCTCAAGGAACTCCTCATCCACCTTTACAAAGCTCTTGAACAGATTATTTATCTGACCGAACACAGCCTGTTTTGTCTTACCGAGTCCGGCCTTAAGTTTATCAAAAAATCCCATTATCATGTTCCTTTCGGTTATGTATTTTACGAATCAAGATGCTCTTTCATGAATTCCTGTCTTGAAACAGATCCCACGTCAAGGGTAAACACCTTTGATATACCGTGGCTGGGCATGGTAACACCGTATAATGTATCGGCGATCTCCATGGTTCCCCGACGGTGGGTTATCATGATTATCTGAAGCTCTGCCGCAACACGATGCATATAATTCGCAACTCGTGTTACGTTGACCTCATCAAGTGCCGCCTCTATCTCATCGAAGATACAGAAAGGCGACGGGTTTACCTTGATAAGGGCAAACAGAAGTGCAATTGCGATAAACGCCTGCTCACCGCCCGAGAGAAGTGACAGATTCTTTATCATCTTTCCGGGAGGTGCCGCAGATATCTCAATACCGCAGTTCAGCACATCCTCGGGATCGGTGAGGCTAAGCTCAGCAGATCCGCCTCCGAAAAGCTCACGGAACACTTCACCGAAGTTCTTGTTGATCTTATGGAACGCCTCAACGAACATTCGCTTCATCTCTTCCTCGATGGCAGAGATGATACCGAAAAGCTCATCCTTCGATTTTTCAAGATCGTCCATCTGTGTTTTTACGTGATCGTATCTTTCTTTCAGCTCAGCATACTCCTCGATAGCGTCGACATTGACCTGACCGAGCGCCTTGATCTGATTCTTTGTCTCATTAAGAGTTGCGGCGATCTCTGCCCTGTTCTCCTCAGTCACCTCAGGATATCCAAGCTCCGCTGCCGCAGTAACGGTAAGCTCATACTCATCCCACAGACGGGTAGTCATTTTCTCGATATCGGAAGTAAGTCCCTCGTATCTGTTCTCATTCTTGGAATGAGCCTTGTAAACAAGCTCCTTCTTTGAAGCTACCTCACGAGTACGGGACTGAAGCTCACGGATCTTCTTTTCGTAATCAAGACCGCCGGTCTCAAGGCTCGCACGCTTTTCTTCCATGTCTGCGATATCTCGCTCCACAGCAGATGCCTCAGACTTTTTCTCAGATGCGATCTTTTCTGCCATGTCAGCATCTGCACGAAGCTTTTCAGCCGATGCGGCATACTCCTCGCTCCTTGATCTTGCATCCTCCATTCTCGCACGGGAATCCTCAAGAGATGCATTTGCCGCCTCGATATCACGTCTTGTCTCCGCAGCAGATATCATAAGACCGTTCACGCTCTCTGCGATCTGCTCCATACGAGTGTCGCAGTCATACTTTTGCGAATCTGTCTCAAGTCTCTTTTGGGCAATATCATCTATTTTTTCGGTAAGCGCAATTCTTTC
The DNA here is from genome assembly GCA_015065335.1 of Oscillospiraceae bacterium. Classification (GTDB taxonomy): domain Bacteria; phylum Bacillota; class Clostridia; order Oscillospirales; family CAG-272; genus UMGS1312. The sequence continues at coordinate 8,597 of SVQM01000031.1, forward strand.
TCTTTCAAGTCCTGCTCTTTCCTCGGCTCTCTGCTTCTCGCTCTCACCGAGAGACTCTGCATCCTTTTCCAGCTTTTCGATAAGTGAAAGAGTCACACCGAGCTTTGCCTCAGCCTCGTCAAATGCCGCCTGCTCACTTCTCATAAGCGCACGCATGAGAGCACATTTCTCATCATATGCCGCCATATCCGAGGCGCACGCACCGCGCTTTTCACGAAGCTCATCCACTTCATTCTGCACAGTCTCGTACTTCTTCTCAGCACTGCGAAGCTCACCTTCAAGCTTATCTATCTGTCCCGCACGGGTAAGGAAACCGCTTCCCTGCTTCACAGATCCTCCCGTAAAGGATCCGCCGGAGTTCGTCTGCTGACCGTCAAGAGTAACGGTACGGATCTTCCAGCCCGATCTCTTTGCGGCAACAGTAGCATTATCGATATTATCAAAAACGGCAGTTCTTCCGAGGTAATATGATACAATACCTCTGTATCTGTCGTCACACCGTACAAGCTCATCGGCAAAGCCTACAAAGCCTGCATCCTTCGATGCCGCTTCAAGCTCACGGGAACGGGTAGATGCTTTCATTGTAGTAATGGGGCTGAATGTAGCACGTCCCGCACCTGCACGCTTAAGTGCCGCCATAGCCGCCTTAGAAGCATTCTCATCATCCACGATGATATTCTGGAGTCCGCCTCCCATTGCTATCTCAATAGCCGTAGCATGCTCAGGCTCAGCCTTGATAAGCTGTGATATGGGCCCGTGGATGCCGGACAAGGTCTTTCCTGCCTGTCCCATTACAAAACGGACACTGCTCTGGTAACCCTCAAAATGCTCCTCGATACGCTTGAGTGCCGCAATGCGACTGCGAAGCCCCTCACACTCCGAGGACGCTGCCGCACTTTTTCTGAGGGTATTCTCTATCTCTGAATCAAGAGTAGCTATCTCACTTCTGAGTCTTGCACACTCACCCTCTGCTTCGTTTATTTCTTTTTCAAAGGATGCAATGCTGTCAGCCGCATTATCACGGTTCTCCTCTGCTCTGAGAGCTTCTTTTCTGTATCCCTCAAGCTCACCTGCGATATCGCCGCTTCTGCCTTGATCCTCGATACCGGAATTCTCAATTACTCCGAGACGCACATCAATATCGGCACGTGCCGCCTCAAGCTGTCTCTGCTCCGCAAGAGCAGTCTCAAGAGCAGTCTCAGCCGCAGCTCTTTTTTCTCTAAGCACATCACGCTCATCTGCAAGCACACCGATCTCAGCCTCGATCTCGCCGAGCTTTTTCTCAGCCGTCTGAGCCGCAGTGATGAATCTCTCGCAATTCTCCTCCTCAGAGGCTACGGTCTCTTTGTACATAACCGATGCCGCCTCATCCTTTAATGCGGTATCTCTGCCGTGACCTGCGTTGTTCTCAAGAAGCTTGTATTCATTTTCAAGTGCATGGAGAAGATTTCTCTTCGCCTTTATCTCTCCGTACAGCTTAGATTCTGCCGCCTTATTATCCTCAGACGCCGCAAAAAGGCGCTCACTCATTGCATCAAGCTGGCTCTCCGTATCCTCGATCATTTCAAGCTCATGAGTGGAAAGTGCGATAGCCTCAGCAAGTCTTGCGGACTCATCCCTCTTTTTCGCCATATCCCAAAGGAAGAGTGACACATCTGCCTCTTTCTTAACGGCAAAAAGCTCAAGGAAACGGCGTGCCTTCTGCGCCGCTTTCTCCATAGGTCCTACTCTTGACTCAAGCTCTGTGAGGATATCTCTCACACGAAGCATATTTGCCTCAGTCTCGGAAAGCTTTTTCTCGGATTCGTGCTTTCTGTATCTGTATTTGGAAATACCCGCAGTCTCCTCAAAGATAGAACGTCTGTCCTCGTTTTTCTTTGAGATGATCTCGGCAATACGGCCCTGTCCGATTATGGAATAGCCGTCACGTCCGATACCGGTATTCATGAAAAGCTCATTTATATCACGAAGCCTTACGGGCTTTCTGTTTATATAGTATTCACTGTCCCCGGAACGGTAATATCTTCTTGTTACGGTGATCTCTGTATAGGGACTGTTCAGCTTACGAGGCTCCTCGGAATCGTCAAAGGTGACAGATACCTCTGCAAAGCTCATGGGACGTCTGCCGTCAGCACCCACAAAGATAACATCCTCCATCTTACTGCCTCGGATGTTCTTTGTTGAAAGCTCGCCGAGTACCCAACGCATTGCATCGGTAATATTGGATTTTCCAGATCCGTTAGGTCCGACGATCACCGTTGCACCGGCACCGAAATTCAACACCGTCTTTTCAGGGAAGGATTTAAATCCGTGAAGCTCAAGTGATTTAAGGTACAATATATCTCCTCCTCATCTACGTCATATGCGCATACTCATCTATCTTATTATTATATCAAAAATCTTCTGAAATTTCAACATTTTCCCACAACTTTCCTAATTATTATATTGTAGCACTAATGTTCATTGTAAGTTCACAAATATATGTTATAATTGTTAAAATATATATCCGAAAGGAACGATAATTATGAAAAAAGTGTTGTCCTCCTTTATTGCAGGAATCACCATACTGTCATCGGTCGTCGGCTGTGCTTCACCGGAAAAAGAAGCTCAGACGGTCCTATCCTCATCGTCAAGTGTATCTGAGTATGCCAAATGGCTTGAAAACAGACTGGACGCAGACGGAGTCGTCACAGACTCCGATATCATCGTCGGCAATGCCGAAGATGCAGCTGCTTATGGCGTAGACATGTCGGGTATCCTCGACGACGGATACATGATACGCAGATCGGGCGCAAGCGATGACACTCTCATCTTCGGTAAGAACGATCTCGGCGTTGACATGGCTGTCAGATACTATGCAAATTACTGTGATAAGACCGGCCCTCTGAACATAGTTGAGGGCGAAGGCTACCGTGTCGGCAGCATCACCATCGCAGGTGCGGATCTTTCCGAATACGTGATCGTATGCCCCGAAGATGCGGATGAATGCCAGAGATTTGCCGCTGATGAGCTCCGCCGATTCCTCGGTGATGCATGCGGCATCTATCCCAAGATTGTCACTGAGTCCGACGGATATGCGATCACTCTCGTACGTGACGTGACCGGTGAGACTTATGGGGACGAGGCGTTCAACATAAAATCTCACGAGATGGGTATCACCATCATAGGCGGTCGCTACAGAGGATGCATGTACGGTGTGTACAGTTTTCTCGAACAGTATATCGGCTACCGCTTCTACTATGCGGACATTGCCAAGAAGAGCGATGTTGAGGCCGCTACCGCATATATCTACAAGGCGGATTCCATCGTGATCGATACTAATGTTGACCACACCGAAGAGCCCTCTATCCACGCACGTGATACTCACGGTGGCGGAACATCTTCTCCCGCACTGAAGCACAATGGCTGGAATATGTCAAAATACGGTGGATACGGCGTTATCGCTAAGGCATGTCACGGATATGCAAACCAGTGGATTCCCGACTGGGAGATTCAGGAGTTGGGCTATAATGTAGGATACAACTACGGTATTAACCCCTGCTACACCGATGAGTTCCTGAACAGCCTCCTTATCGAAAGAGTCGTCAACTACTGTAAAGAGCACGAGAATGCCATAAAAGCCGGCAACATTCCCACCATCGATGTTGCACAGCACGACATTGGTTCATTCTGTATGTGCGAAAACTGCTTTGCTCTGTACGCAAAGCACGGCGGATACTCCGGCGCTACGGTAAACCTCGGAAATATGGTTGCTGAAGCTCTCGTGGATGCAGGATTCCCCGAGGTACCCGTTGCAATTCTTGCATACTACGGCACGGATAAGCCCCCGAGAAATATAGAGATACACGAAAATCTGTACATCTCCTACTGTTTCTACGTTACCCTTGAAGGTCACTTCATCTGCGGTAACCACTCCATAAACGGCACCGAGTGCTCCGTCAACAATTATTTTGCAAAGCTCTATGACGGCTGGGCTGCGCTCACCGACAATCTCTACGTATGGTACTACCCCTTCCAGGCGTATTATCTTGCATATTCCTCCCCTTACACCTTCAACATCTACAAGGATATAAAGTATCTTGCAGAGTGCGGCACGTATGGTATATTCTTCCACGCAGAGGGTGATAGCATCAATCAGACTTATAACACCGGACTTATCAACTTCTATATGGGTCAGAGAATGATGTGGAATGCAAACATCACCGAGGAAGAGTATCACGAAATGCTGAAGGAATTTTTGTTCCTTGCATACGGTGACGGATATGAGTTCGTTTACGATTATATCAGGATCATCGAGGAAGCCGCCGACAAAAAAGACTGCTTCTGCGGATTCCATACAGCAATAATGCACAGGCTCGACTTCTCATACATAAAAGATAACATTCCCCTGCTTCTTGAGCTTCGTGATAAGGCTGTGCGTCTTGCAAGAACCTCCCACCAGGAAGAGCTTTGCGACAGACTGTTTGCATCGGTATACTACTATGAACTTGCAACTTACCACACCGATATGTGGGTGAACGGTACTGAAGAAACACGTGCCGAGTACAAGGAAAAAGTAGAATATTTCATTGCAAATTACAGAGACCTCCCCATAAGCGAAATGGGACTCGGAACTCCTACATACGCCCCTGCACTCTCTGAAGTGAACTATGACGAGAACCCTCTTGAGTGGATCTACCAGAGACTGGGCGGCTGGGATGACAACTTTGATTTCTGATTCTTAGAGCACAAGGAACACATCATGAAAAAAATTATTTCTTCAATAATAATTGCAGCTACCTTGTTTTCTGCCATCACGGGATGCTCCACTGCTCCCGGGGTCAAGGTGGATACCGCTTCTGTCACCGCATCAGGAAATCTGTCCGTTTATGCAGATTGGCTGACAAAGAGGTTGACCGCTGACGGCAGACTCACCGAGGACACAGAGATAATCCTCGGGAACGGTGACAAGGCCGCAGAGTACGGCATAAGTGTTGATACCCTATCCGACGAGGGCTTCATCATCCGCAGAACTGCCGACAGCGCTACCCTCATCTTTGCCAAAACCGATGACGGTGTTGACCGTGGTGTCAGATACTACGCCAACTACTGCGCAGACGAGGGCGATCTAAATGTGGTCAAGGGCGAAGGTCCTCGTATCGGCAAGATCACCATCGCAGGTGCAGACCTGTCCGAATACGTTATCGTCAACACCGATCCTGACGATCTTCCCATGGTTCACGCCGCAGAGGAGCTTCGTGAACATCTTGGAAGTGCCTGCGGCATCTATCCCGAGATCGTCACAGAGGCTACAGGTAATGCTTATGCGATCACCCTGGTTCGTGATGCTGACGGCAGCGAGTACGGTGATGAGAATTTCCTCATCAAGTCCCACGACAGTGGTATCACCATCACAGGCGGCAAGTACAGAGGCTGCATGTATGGTGTATACACTTTCCTTGAAGAATACATCGGAGTGCGTTTTTACTACAAATTCGGAGCCACATCCGACCGAGGAGACTACAGCACCACATACATTTATGAGGCTGAAAAGATCGTGATCGGTGCATCCGACATCGATTATTACGGCGAAGGCTCCATCATATCACGTTGCGGATACAGCAGCAGTCCCTACTTCTCCCCTGCACTGAAGTATAACGGCCCCATGTACGACAAGCCGGGTAATGACAATATGTACAGTCACATATACGGTACCTACGGCGTTGCAGGTAACGTGACCCACGGACTTCACACCATATACTTCCCCGGCGATGACTTTGCCGAGTGGGATCCCAACTACACCGCAGGCAAGAATCCCTGTTTCACAAACGAGGATCTCTTCGACGAGCTGTACAGACGTGTCATTGCAGATCTTGATCACCGTACAAACGATCTCGGTGAGCTTCCCATGAAGGAACGCAATATGTGCTGTATCGACATCGCACAGCTTGACACATCCTCCTTCTGTATGTGTGATGACTGTATGGCAGTATACAAGGAAGAAGGAGCCACCTCGGGTGCAGTGATCCGTCATGCAAACAAGATGGTTGAGGCTCTCTCCGACACACCTTATTCAGACGTTTATGTGGGATGCTTTGCATATTTCGGAACCACAAGACCTCCGAAGATGACAAAGCCTGACGACAAAGTTATCGTCAACTACTGCTTCTACATCACAGATGACGGAAAAACAATGATCTGTGCAAATCATTCCCTCGGCGATCCCGAGTGCGAGACAAACAAAAAGTTCACCGATCTTTATGAGCAGTGGTGTGAGATCTCAGAAAACACATACATCTGGTACTATCCCTCAGTTGCCTACTACTTCGCAAACACCACCCAGGACGTTTTCAAGATGTACGGTGACATACAGTATCTTGCAAACTGTGGCACATACGGAATCATGGCACTGCAGGACGATCTGGATACTTCAAGAATCTATTTCATGAAGTGGTATCTGTTACAGCGTCTTATGTGGGATGCGGATATGTCATATGAAGAGTACACAGGTCATATAAAAGAATTCCTCTTCTTCAACTACGGTGACGGATATGAGCTTGTCTTCGATTATCTTGAGCTTATGGACAGGGTCGCAGACGGCGACGGTGACTGTTGGGCAGGCATCTTCAGTCCACCCATGTACAAACTGGATTTCTCAAAGCTGAAAGCGGAAAAGGATCGCATCCTTGCACTGCACGAAGGTGCTCGCCGCCTTGCACGCAATACCTATGAGGAAGAAATGATAGACGCACTGTTCTCTTTCTCCCGTTACCACATCGCCATTGCAACTCACACCGACATGTGGCTGAACGGAAGTGAAGAAGACCGTGCATGGTACAAGGAAAACCTCGACACCTTCGTCCGTGAGAACCAGGGTGCAATACTTTACCTTGACTGGGGCGGTGCGTGGAAATACACTCCTGCGCCGGGCTCCTTCGATTACGACGTGAACCCCATTGAATGGATGCATTGTAATCCTGCAATGAGTTGGGACAGTGATTACAATTACTAATCGGCACAACCTCAAACGAGTGATCTTCGGATCACTCGTTTTGTTATGTCCCGATTGACATAATCATATGTGTGTGTTAAAATATAATTACAGCACATGCTGTAATTTCTTATAATAAGAGGACATTATGGCAAATTTTAAATTACTGAAAAAGGGGTGCATCACTGCGGTCCTTGCAGCATCACTTCTTTTATCAGCCTGCTCCGGTTCGGGCGATAAGCCTGCCTCCGATACCAAGGCTTCCGCCACCGACACGACAGCGGAAACAACTGCAGCTCCAGCTGAGACCACAAACGTAATTTATCAGAACGAGGTAGAGGATAACATGAACATTTACAGAATCAAAACCTTTGACTCCATTGATGCTGTTGATTGGGACAGTGTCAGCGCCGCCGCCGTAAACACCTATAAGTGGTTAGAGTGCGAAAAATACGAAACATACGCAAAGCTCGTATACGTTAAGGACTGGGGATTCCTCTGTCAGATGACCTGCCTTGAGGATGCTCCTGCTGCTACCATGAAGGAATTCTGCGACACCGTTTGCCTTGACAGCTGCATGGAATTTTTCGCTATATGGTACGGCGGTGAGAATTACCTCAACATCGAGTCCAACTCCATCGGTACTCTTTGTGTACAGTACGGCATGAACAGAGAGAGCCGCCGCACGGGACTTCGATACCTCAAGGAAGAAGAAATGTTCAAGATGAATCCCGTTGTTGAGGACGGTCGCTGGACTCTCACAATGGAGATACCCATTGAGAAGCTGCAGGCCTTCTACGGTGATTCTCTCACTGCAGACACATTCGTATCAGGCTACACCTTCACGGGTAACTTCTACAAGACAGGAAGCAAGGATATCACAGGAAATGAGCATTACGCAATGTGGAATGAGGTAGGTACCGAAAACCCCGACTTTCACCGCCCCGAATATTTCGGTAAGTTCATTATTGAATAATCTATGCCAAGTATACACGACAGTGTAACCGTTCTCTCGGGCGTGGGAGAAAAACGTGCGGAAGCTCTCCGTAAAATGGGGATATACCGTGTGTCCGATCTTCTGTATCATTTTCCGAGAGGATATCAGAGCCGAGGTACCACCGTCTCTCTTGCGGAGGCGGGAATTCGCGGAGATGAAGGGCTTCCCTCATCCGTAATGCTCACCGTTGCGGAAAACGCAAGGGCATCCAGACTTAAGGGCAGAATGACTCTCGTCAAGGTACGTGCCGTTGAGACTGATTTTCCCGACAGTACCGCATCTGCAGAGCTTGTATTTTTCAATCAGGCATATTTGTCTGACAGGCTTCGCATAGGTCAGAATATACGAGTATGGGGAAAATTTCGAAAGGATGGCAGAAGGTACACCACCTCATCACCCATTCTGGAATTTTATACCGAAAGACGATCTCTCATCCCCATAACTCCCGTGTATCCTCTCACTGCAGGTATCACGCAGAATTACATTTCAAAGCTGATCGGAGAGGCTCTTACCTGCTCCGACATAAACACCTGTGACGTAATACCGAAAAGTGTCAGAGAAAAATTCGATCTCGCACCTATCGGAGATTCCTTCAGATGCATACATCTTCCGAAAACTCCCGAGGAGGCGGAAAATGCAGGTCGCAGATTCGCCTTCGAGAGGATCTTCGTCACTGCTGCGGCTCTGACCTCAACAGGCTCCCGAAGACCTGACAAGGGTGCTGCAAATATGGGATTCGTACCTCTTGATGCTTTTCTTTCGGCACTGCCTTTTACCCTTACGGGTTGCCAGGCACGTGCTGTGGATGATATTTCAAGAGATCTTGCATCGATCCGTCCCATGAAGCGAATGATATCAGGTGACGTTGGCAGCGGTAAGACTGCCGTTGCCGCCGCTGCCGCATATATTTGTGCCGCCGCAGGCTATACTGCGGCAATGATGGTCCCCACCGAGATCCTTGCAAATCAGCACTACGCCGATATGGCTCCTCTTTTTTCATCTCTCGGGATGAATGTAGCTCTTCTCACCGGTTCTACTCCAAAAAAAGAAAAGGCCCGTATCATTGACGGTCTTGCGGGCAGAGGTGACAGAATAGATTTCGTCATCGGTACTCACGCACTTCTGTCTGAGGGTGTGAAATTTGAAAAGCTCGGTCTTGTTATCACTGATGAACAGCACCGTTTCGGCGTAATGCAACGTGCCGCACTTGAAAACAAGGGAGGGTACGTTCACACCCTCGTTATGAGCGCCACACCGATCCCCCGAACACTCACTCTTGTGATGTACGGAGACCTTGATGTATCCATCCTTGATGAATTGCCTCCGGGACGGATCCCCGTCAGCACCTTTGCTGTAGATGAAAGCTACCGTCAAAGGCTCAACGGATTTATAAAAAAGCAAGCGGAGGAAGGACACCAAACTTACGTGGTATGCCCTGCAGTGGAAGAAAAGCCGTCGGAGAATCCCGAGGAAATGGCAGACCTTTTCTGTGATAACGAACGGGCGCTTCCCATGAAGGCTGCCGTTGACTTCGCTGATGAGCTGTCCGATGCACTTCCCGATGTAAGGATAGGCTTTGTTCACGGCAAGATGAAAAATGCAGACCGTGATAAGGTAATGACCGCTTTTGCTGCAGGTGAGCTTGACGTGCTCGTTTCCACCACCGTTATAGAAGTTGGCGTAAATGTCCCCTCGGCAACTCTCATGGTCGTTGAGAATGCAGAGAGATTCGGTCTCTCTCAGCTTCATCAGCTAAGAGGTCGTGTGGGCAGAGGCACTGCCAAGTCTTACTGTATCCTTGTGTCCGATTCCAAAAGTCCCAAGGCAAAGCAGCGGCTCGATACAATGTGTAAAAACCGCAGCGGCTTCAAGATAGCCGAAGAGGATCTGAGACAACGCGGTCCCGGAGATTTCTTTGCTGTAGGCGGTATCATAAAGCAAAGCGGCGCAGGCGGCTCTGTTTATTCTGCCGTAACTGCAGATCCGAGGATAATTGAAGCTGCATCCGCCAGCGCACGTGAGATCGTTTCTGCCGATCCTTTGCTCACATCCCCCGAATACCGTTTGCTCCGCAAAAAAGTTGAGGAGCTTACGGGCGAATACGAAAATATTATTAACTGAGAGGTTCCCATTATGATTTCAAAAAGAAGATTTTTAAGTGGTCTTATGAGTGCTCTGCTTCTTTTTTCCGTTGCAGGATGCTCTGACGATGACAAAGCTCCCGAAAAGGCCGAAGCTACTGCCGGAACTAATGAAAATATCACATCCGTCGAAAAAAACGAGACATTAGTACCGGAATTAACAGAGGAGGAGATCGAAAAGATCAAGGATACCTATAAACTCTCAGAAGATGAGGCAGAAGCCTTTTCCAACGAAGGTACCTCTGCTCCCATCGTTTATTCCGGGTTCACAAGCCATTATTTTTCCACTCCTGCGAAAAATGATGACATTCCCGTGACTGCTGTAACATCGATCCTCTCACACTCCGGTATGCACAATTACATCGAGGAGAATTCCGGAAATTATTCTTTCGGGGAAGGTGACGGTTCTTTCTCCACATTTGCAGAAAAATACAATGACAAATTTTTCGAGACCAAAGGACTTCTGGTGATCTCATTTGTAGATTCTAAAGGTGGTTCGGATTACAATATCACAGGAGCTTGGGACACAGTTGATAAGGTAGGTGAACGTTCCCTTGACAGGCTTGTTTTCGCCGCTAAAAAGTCTGCGGGAGAGAATACAGTAGGTCATATAATAATCGAAGTTGATTCAAAATTCATGACACTCTGGGATGCTGTGGGAATTGAGCTCTACAAATAAATAACAGTAAAATGCCGTGACACGGATAAACCGTATCACGGCATTTTTTCTTTTAGCAAAATTGTGTACAGACTTTTGTAATCTGTTTTTCTATGTCACTTTTCAGATACAGAAGCCTTCTTTTCCGTACTCATTCCGAGAAGAAGAAGTTTTAAGACAGGAATCTTACGTATGATAAATCTTGAGATAAGATATGATCCGAAAACTCCTAAAATCACATAAACAAGTGAAAACCATGCTCTGCCCAATCCAAGAATGCTTATCAGTAAAATCCTCAAAACTACTCCTATAGGACTATGTAATATATATATATCCATAGAATATCTTCCGATTTCTTTTATGAAAGACACAAGTTTTGCTTCATTGAAACATCTGTATAATGCATCAGCAATATAAAACGCCATATAAATTCCTGCAAAGGATATCACTATCCTGCAAAGGGAATATCCATATCCATCGTAAAATACCCACGATATTACCCAAAGCATGAACACAAATATTGCTAATGAAACAATAAACATCCATAATTTCATGCAAGAAAATATTTTTTCCTTGTATGTTGACAAAAACAAACCCAGAAAATAGAAGAAAAACAAAAATAAACTGTTAGACCACGAAATACCGTTATATTTCAAAGGCACGAAATATGATACCAATGCTACCATAAGGGATATCGGAACAAAAAACTTTATGTTTTTCCTTGTTGCAAAAAGAACCGCAATAGTGGAAAACAGAAAGAGTACATACAGAAACCAAAGCTGGCCACAAGGGTTATTTCCGAGAAACAAACTGTATATCTCTGAAAAATCATAAGTAAAACGAGTATATCCCGCAAATATAATACGAAGCGGAATAAATAATGCCCCCCACACGAAATAGGGTACGAGCATTCTTAGCGAACGTTTTTTTATACTTGAAATTTTATCATCAATAGATACTTCATCAAGGCATTTTGTTGCAACAAATCCTGAAATCAAAAAGAATAACGGCAAAATTGAAGAATGTATAGCCTTAGCTAAATAAAAGACCGCACTTCCCTTTATGATCTGAGTACTGTCGGGCAAAGAATGACCCAAAACCACTACAAACATACAGATACCTTTAATTATATCTATTTGTTCTACTCGTTTTCCACTCATAACACTACCCCTCCAAAATATCTGCGATACGCTTGCACGCAAGCCCGTCACCGTAGGGATTACTTGCATGAGCCATGGCATTGTATGCATCCTCATTCTCAAGGAGCAGCTTGAAGTTGTCGTAGATCACGCTCTCATCCGTTCCCACAAGTCTCAGGGTACCGGCGTCTATCCCCTCGGGACGCTCGGTAGTATCACGCATAACGAGTACCGGCTTGCCGAGAGAAGGTGCCTCCTCTTGGATTCCACCGGAATCTGTGAGGATCATATAGCTCCTTGCAAGGAAATTGTGGAAATCGAGCACCTCAAGAGGCTCGATTATCCTTATTCTGTCAAGCCCGCCAAGCTCCTCCTCTGCAGCCTTTCGTACCACGGGATTCATATGAATGGGATAGAGTGCCTTCACATCGGGATGCTCCTCCATTACTCTGCGGATAGCACGGAAC
>SVQM01000145.1 GCA_015065335.1 Oscillospiraceae bacterium
GATCCCGTATCTCTCGAGACACCTATCGGTGAGGAGGAGGACAGCCATCTCGGAGACTTTATTCCCGATGATGATTCCCCCGCACCTGCTGAGGCTGCATCATACGAGCTTCTTAAGGAACAGCTCAATGAGGTGCTTCACACTCTCACTCCCCGTGAGGAGCACGTGCTGAAGCTTCGTTTCGGTCTCGATGACGGTCGTACCCGTACCCTTGAAGAGGTAGGCAAGGAGTTCAACATCACAAGAGAGCGTATCCGCCAGATCGAGGCAAAGGCTCTCCGTAAGCTCCGCCATCCCAGCAGATCAAAGAGACTAAAGGATTATCTCGACTGATAGTCCCCGAAATTGTAAATAAACATTATTCATGTAAAAGTATTACAAATCTCTATTGACATAAAACGCCAAATGTAGTATCATTATATAAGAGTCCTTATGCGTAATCGCAGATATCCGAATGCGCAAATCCTAGGAGGTTATACAAATGAAAAAGAAGCTTTCAAGCTTACTTCTCGTAATTGCTATGCTTGCAGGAATGTCGTCCTGCGGCTCCGGTTCTGCCGGCACCGAAACAACTTCATCGGCAGACTATAACATGACGCTCACTCTGTGGCTTCCTACGTCCGAGAGTACCACTGAAGAGTCCGTAAAAATGGTAGAGGATGCCATCAACGAAATCACAAGAAAAAATTACAACACAGCTATTGATATCACCGCTATTCCCGAGGATGAATACGACGAGGCTATCAAAGAAAAAGTTCTCGCGGTAGAAGAAGCTGAAAAACTCAGCAAGGAAGAAGCTGCCGCAAGAAAGAAAGCCGAGAGAGAAGCAAAGAAGAGAGGCGAAACACTTGCTCCCCTCGACACCGAGACAGCTGAAGCTGAGACCATTATCAATGAAAACGGTGAGGTAGAGGAAAAGTATCCTTCCGTTGGTTCAAATCAGCTTGATATTTTCTGCATTCGCGGATATGACAATTTCCTCTTTTATGCAGATAACGGCCACCTCTCCCCCCTTGAGGAAAGTCTGAATGCTTCCGCCAAGCTTTTGAAAGCCACCGTTTATCCCTCTTTCATTAACGGCACTGTTCCCCTCGGAGAAACCTCTCCTTATGCTATCCCCAACAACCACACCATCGGTGATTATACATATCTCCTTATAAACAAGGAGTACTGCGATAAACTCAACTACCATAAGAAAGAGTTCACCTCCCTCTTGAGCTGTCAGGAGTTCATTGAAGATATCGGTGCTTCCAAGGATAAAGATGATATCATCCCCCTTCGCGAGTTCTACTTTGATCCTACTGTAGAGTTCTGGAACTCCAATATGGATAAAGGTCAGTTTTCTCTGTTTGGTTCCTTCATTCACGAAGGAAACCCCACTGACAAGGAAGATGATATCGATATCGACACTGTAGGTATCAACAATGTCCTCGGTGCAAACTCATTTACAGATACATGGAAAATGATGAAGGAGCTTCAGGAGAAGGGTTACGTTGGAGAGAACCCCGATGAGGATGACAAATTCGGTGTAGGCGTTATTTCCTGTGATGCTTCCGAGATCGCAAAGTACGAGGATGAGTATTACGTCAACGTTATCAAACAGCCCCGTGCAACGACCGAGGATATTTACCAGTCCATGTTTGCTGTCAGCACCTATACTCTTGACGTAACACGTTCTATGGAGATCATCACCGCGATCAACACCGACACAACCATTCGTACTATTCTTCAGTACGGTGTTCAGGGTGTTCACTGGGATTACAACGATAAGCTCACAAACAATGAGAAGACCATCAAGTTCCTTGACAAGCACAATGAGTATCTGATGAATATTGTGGATACGGGAAACACCTTCTTCACATACCCCGACGAGAATGTCCCCATGAGTTTCTGGGATTACGGCAGACAGCAGAACCTTGATTCTCTCGACAGCCCGTTCCTCAGATTCACAAACATCATTGACGATCAAAATGCAGATTCGTTCGCTGATTATGATGCTCTCTCTGCAGAATTCTTTGAGCGTATAGACGCTATGTCCGCTGAGGAATTTGCAGAGTCCAAGGATACACTCAAAAAGGAATTCGATGACGATCCTCTCTTCTGGGAAATTAACAACCCTGATGAGCCTGTAACACTCACAGGACGTTTTAAGATTTTCAAAGACGATGTAATTGCTAATACCAAGGATTTCGTTGGCTAAACAACTCTAAACTAATGAAAGGAGCAGACATTACGTTCTGCTCCTTTTTCTATAAGAAAGGACTAAACTATGAGTAAGATCAAAATTGGATTTGTGGGCGTAGGTAATATAAGCGGTATTTACCTTGAGAATCTCACAAAGATGTTCAAAGAAGTTGAGATCATCGGCGTATGTGATCTGATCCGCGAGCGCGCGGAGAAGGCACAGGCTGATTACAATATTCCTAAGATATACGAGGATATGTATGAGCTCTTTGCCGATCCTGAGGTTGATATTGTGCTGAATATCACTCAGGCCATCAATCACTATCACGTTACAAAGGAAGCTATCCTTGCAGGAAAGCACGTATACTCGGAGAAGCCTCTGGCTACCGAGATCGAGCAAGGCATTGAGCTTGTAAATCTCGCAAAGGAAAAGGGTGTGCTTCTGGGCGGTGCTCCCGACACCTGCCTTGGTGCAGGTGTACAGACCGCACGTAAGCTCATTGACGACGGATTCATCGGTGACGTTATCGGTGCCGATGCGCACATGATCTGCCGCGGTCCCGAGAGCTGGCATCCCGATCCGGAGTTCTTCTACGATGTTGGCGGCGGCCCCATGCTCGACATGGGTCCCTACTACATGACTGCTCTCGTAAACCTCCTCGGACGCTGCTCCGCCATCGCAGGATTCTCCCGAAAGACGTGGACCGAGCGTCTTATCACAAGCGAACCCAAGTGCGGTCAGAAGATGCCGGTTAACGTTGATACCTTCGTTACCGGTTCCATGCTCTTCGATTCCGGCGTTATCGCCATGATGCACGCATCCTTCGACTGCCTCTGCACAGGCGAGACTCACTCCAAGATCGAGATCTACGGTACACGCGGAAACCTCCGTGTACCCGATCCCAACGGCTTCGGTGCTCAGGGTGTATTCCTTCAGCGTGAGGGCGAGGGTGAGTACAAGCGTATTCCCCTGCTCTTTGAGTACGGCGGTAACGATCGCGGTGTAGGTCTTTGCGACATGGCTAAGGCTATTCAGACCGGCAGATGGCACCGTTGTAACTACGAGCAGCAGATGCACGTTCTCGAGCTTATGCGTTCATTCGAGATCGCTTCAAACGAGCGTCGTGTAGTGGACATCAAGTCCCCCTATACAAGACCTGATCCCATGGTCTATCCCGAAATCAAAGGCATTCTTGATTGAGAGAAACGGTTTTGTTATGCGGGAAACCCCCCTTTTTAAAAAAAGGGGGGT
>SVQM01000146.1 GCA_015065335.1 Oscillospiraceae bacterium
CATCAATATTTGGTATACTAAAATGTAATATGCGATAGTAGGCTCAATTGTGAGTCGGGAAGGACATTTTTATGGAGAAAATAAAAAAACCGAGAGGTACGATGGATATCATCGCACCCGATACAGCCGTATGGCAATATATAGAGAAGACTGCCGCTGATGTGGCTCACCGCTTTGGGTTTGGAGAGATCCGCACTCCCACTTTTGAGGAACTTGGACTTTTCCACCGTGGCGTTGGTGAGACTACCGATGTGGTACAGAAGGAGATGTATACCTTCGAGGATAAAGAGGGAAGAGTATTCGCACTCCGTCCCGAGGGTACTGCATCCGTTGTACGTGCGGTGATCGAAAACGGCAAGCAGTCCGATCCTCTGCCCCTTCGTTATTTCTACAACATAAACTGCTTCCGCTATGAGAAGCCTCAGGCGGGACGCAGCCGTGAGTTCTATCAGTTCGGTGCAGAGATGTTCGGTGCTGCAGGTGCAGGTGCTGACTACTCTATGATCTCCCTTGCAGATACATTTATAAAGGAACTCGGTATCACCGGTGTTGAGCTTCACATCAACTCCATCGGATGTCCGAATTGCCGTCCTGCATACAGAGAGGCGCTTGTAAAGTATCTCCGTGAAAACGAGGCGGAGCTTTGCGATACCTGTAAGGCTCGACTTGAGCAGAATCCTCTCCGTGTTCTCGACTGCAAGAATCATTCTTGTTCAGAGATAGCGGCAAAGGCTCCCCGAACGGTGGATCATCTGTGTGACGAGTGTAAGGATCACCTGGATGCGCTGAAGGGCTATCTTGACGGCTCCGGTATAGGATACGAGATCGATCCACACATCGTTCGTGGTCTTGACTATTACACCCGTACCGTGTTCGAGTTCATCGTTCCCGGAATCGGTGCGCAGAGCACTGTCTGCGGTGGCGGTCGTTATGACGGACTTATGGAGCAGCTTGGCGGAAGCCCCATGCCCGGTATCGGCTTTGCAATGGGTATAACCCGTTTGATCCTTGCAATGGAGCAGTGCGGTGCAAAGATCCCAGAACCTGCGGGAGTTGAGCTGTACGTTGCACCTATGGGTGCTCCTGCGGCAAAGTTTGCATCAAAGATCGTGTCTGAGCTGAGACGCCTCGGTGTATGTGCCGATTTTGACATTATGGGCAGAAGCCTAAAGGCTCAGATGAAGTACGCCGATAAGCTTGGTGCAAAGCGTGTGCTCATCATCGGTGACTCCGAGATCGAATCGGGCATGGCAATGCTCAAAAATATGCAGACAAGTGAGCAGACCGAGGTTGCTCTTGACGGTGCGGCTATCGTGTCTCTCATCACCAATAACTAAAATAACGGAAAGTGAGAATATATCATGGAAAAGTTTACTTCTGCTGATAAAAGAACAGTATACTGCGGTACTCTTACTGCCGCTGATGTCGGTAAGAGAGTGACCGTTGCAGGATGGGCACAGAGACAGCGTGACCTTGGTGCGCTTATATTTATCGATCTTCGTGACCGTACAGGTATCGTTCAGCTCGCATTTGACGATAATACTGACAGAGCAATTTTTGATGATGCTTTCGGTGTTCGTGCCGAGTTCGTTATCTCCGCATCAGGAGTTGTACGTGCGAGAGGTGAGGGTGCTGTCAACCCCAACATGGCAACAGGTGAGGTCGAGATCGCCGTTGACAGAATGAAGATCCTCGGACGTGCCGAGACTCCTCCCTTTGCGATCGTAGAGAACAGCGACGTTAAGAGCGAGCTGAGACTTACTCACCGCTATCTTGATCTTCGTCGTCCCGATATGCAGAGAAACATTATTGCACGTTCCAAGATCGTGGGACTTACAAGAAACTACTTCGCAGATAACGGATTTATCGATATCGAGACCCCCTGCCTTATCAAGCCTACTCCCGAGGGAGCAAGAGACTACCTTGTGCCCAGTCGTGTCCATCCCGGTAACTTCTATGCACTTCCTCAGTCTCCTCAGCTTTATAAGCAGCTTCTCATGTATTCCGGATTTGACCGCTACATCCAGATAGCACGCTGCTTCCGTGACGAGGATCTTCGTGCTGACAGACAGCCTGAGTTTACTCAGATCGACCTTGAGATGTCTTTTGCAGATGAAGAGGACATCATCGCTCTGAACGAGGGCTACATCAAGTATATTTTTGATAACTTCATGAATATGCCCCTTGAGACTCCTTTCCCCAGAATGACCTATGCTGAGGCTATGGAGAGATATGGTTCCGATAAGCCCGATACAAGATTCGGACTTGAGCTGTGCGATATTTCCGATATCGCAGGAAAGACCGGCTTTGGCGTATTCTCAGGTGCGGTTGCAGACGGCGGAAGCGTTCGTGCGATCAATGTACCCGGCGGTGCATCCATGGCACGTAAGGAGATCGACTCTCTTGTTGAGTTCGTTAAGACCTATGGTGCAAAGGGACTTGCTTGGTATAAGCACGCCGCTGACGGTACTGTTTCCTCCTCGTTTGCAAAATTCCTCACAGAGGATGAGATCGCCGCTATTACTGCAAAGACAGGTACCGGTGCAGGGGATCTTCTTCTCGTTGTTGCCGCAAAGAATTCCGTAGTATTTGATTCCCTCGGAGCACTCAGATGTGAGGTTGCAAAGAGACTTGGCATGATCGACAAGTCCAAGTTCAACTTCCTGTGGGTAACGGAATTCCCTCTGTTTGAGTATGATGAGGATGACGGACGCTACTATGCGAAGCATCACCCCTTCACTATGCCAATGCTTGAGGACTACGACAAGATCGACACCGATCCCGGTTCTGTTCGTGCACGTGCATACGACTGCGTACTGAACGGTACCGAGCTTGGCGGCGGTTCCATCAGAATCCACACCACCGAGATGCAGACCAAGATGTTCTCCGTTCTGGGCATTACCGAGGATGATGCGAAGGAGAAGTTCGGATTCCTGCTTGAGGCATTCAAGTACGGTGTTCCTCCTCACGGCGGTCTTGCATTCGGCCTCGACAGACTTGTAACTCTCCTGCTCGGTCTTGAGGATATCCGTGAGGTTATCGCATTCCCCAAGGTTCAGAATGCATCCGAGCTTATGTCCAAGTGCCCCGCTGCAGCAGATCCCGCTTCCCTCGAGGAGCTCGGCATCGCTGTAGTTGTAGACGAGAAAGAATGATTTATTTAGCGGAAACCCCTTTTTGGACAAAAAGGTGTTTCCGCACCTTCCCCAAAAAACTTTCAAATAGATATATGGCTAAAGGAATACTAAATTTATAGAACTAATGATTTAGTTATACTTTGTCCTATTATAGTTTAAGAATTTTTGGAGAGGGAGCGCGAGGGAGTACCTTTTTTCAAAAAGGTGCTTCCTCGCAATAAAACCCTATAAAGGAACAAAAACTATGCTTAGACTTGAAAATATATCCTTTACGGTAGATGGAG
>SVQM01000032.1 GCA_015065335.1 Oscillospiraceae bacterium
TTGTAAGGCTGAGTACGGCAGTACCAACCCGAGCAACCACGCAGATCTGAAAAAGGTAGCTGCAAAGGCTCCCACCTGTGCCGAGATCGGCTGGAATGCATATGAGTACTGCACCAAGTGTGCCTATACCACATATAATGAGCTCCCTGCTACAGGCAACCACACAGGCGGCACTGCCACCTGTACAAGTAAGGCTGTATGCAGCGTTTGTAAGGCTGAGTACGGAAATGTAGATCCTACCAATCACGCAGGTGAGACCCACGTTGAGGGAAAAACAGAAGCTACCAACGACAAGGAAGGCTACACAGGCGATACATACTGCAATGATTGCGGCGAAAAGATCGCCGAGGGAGAGATCATCCCCGCTCTTATCATCAGAGGTGATGTGAATGGCGACGGTACTGTAGACTCATCCGATATAACGGCTCTGCGTCGAATGATCGTAGGTGCCGACATTGAAGTCTCCGAAGGTGCGGATTATAATAATGACGGAAGCATCAACGTTGCTGATATCACTGCGATCCGCCGTGTTATTGCCGGAGCTATTCTTTAATATCAAAAACTGCAACACCGACGGGTGTTGCAGTTTTTTGATTTCGTGCGGATAAGCTGTACATTATCCTGTATTTATTTCAAGGTTTTTAGGAAAGGCTCCCCCACATAATAAATATATTTACTTACTTATCTCCGTCACGGTACCTATAAAGACAGGCAGGTTTGTCTCTCTGTCAACGATCATATAAATGAAGGGACGGTCGAGATATACGGTATATGATGAAGGACAAGATTCAGTAGTAACCTCTACGGGCGTCACCGCCGCAGCTTTTGTTCCGTTTTCATCCACGGAGATGAAGGTCTTATGCTGTACTCCTCCGATGAACAAACGACCGTCACCGATTCCCGAAAGATCAGCCGCACCTTCTGTAAATGCCGTGGGCATTCCCATATCGGAAAGAATAGCATTCAAAGATTTTTCGTACTCGTAGCTGAATTTGGGAAGATATGCGTGTACATCCGCAGATTCTGCATTTTCGAGGGTTTCGGTAAGTCCTTCGGGAGTCAGTCCTGCGATATAATCGTAAATGTCCGTACCCTCATTTGGCAACAGTGCCGCAAAGCTGTACTTTCCGCCGGCGTAAGGCTTTATGAAGCCTGTGGCACTGCCGTCATCAAGGTATACGCTTTCCATAGAATACATCAGCTCTGCATCCTGCTCGCCGCCGCTGTATGAGTAGAATACTTCATCGGAAACGTCATCCTCGTCGTAGGTCTTCTCCCATTTTCCGTCAAATACTATGGCGTTGATAAGAAACATCACCGTTAACGGATCGATTTCTTCGATTATCTTATCTATCATACCGTCGGTATTCTTAGATACCCAGTTGTTGATATCCTTCACAGTCTCATCGTCAAATGCCGATCTGTAAGCCGCCGCACCGTAATAGTCAGCGTTTTTTTGCAGAAACTCCTTGCGAACATCGAAGGTATCCCTGAACCAGATGGAGTTTGCGATCTCCAGCTTTACCTTTTCCTCAGAAGGGAGAGAATCTGCATAGGTATACAGATATTCGTTAAGCTCATCTATGGAGATATCTCCTCCGAGAACTCGCTCCATCTCCTCAAGAGTCTCACCTCCTGCACCGTTTGCCGTCATTGCAAGAGCAAGCTGTATGGACAGTGGGGATATCAGCAGATTCCGACCTTCGGATCCGGCTGATGTGCGCTGGAACAGTTCAAGTGCAAGCCGCATTTGATTTGCCGTAAATCTGTCGTCTGTCTTGCGTCCGTCGACTTCTGCGGTCGTGATGCCATCCATGAGATCTGCCGCACGGATCATCTGTGCGGTACCGCCTCCCAAGAAGTTGAAGCATACCACTACTGCCAGACAAATGCACAGCATCGACACTCCCGACAATGCGATCCTTATACGACGGCGTTTTTTTACCTTTCGCTCAGTCTCTATTCTCAAAAGCACGTCATGTGCCGTTTCTTCATAATTCTTCATAAATAAATCCCTCCGATTCAAGCTCCCGTTTCAGAGCAAGCTTTGCCCTGTGCACAAGCATCTCTGTGGCATGGGGGCTTTTTTTCATCACGCCTGCGGCATCCTTTACCGACATTTCCTCGAAATACACAAGCCAAAGCACCTGACGGTATTCCGCCTTCAACCGTGCCATGGTACGGTGTACGGTGATCTTTGTCTCCTCCCTAATACAGGATCCTTCAAGATATGCCTCATCGGCGGCTATCTCACCGCATTCATCCAGAGGCACAGTCCTCGCCCGTGCCACCTTGCGGAGGTGATCGATGGCGATATTGTGCGCAATGGTGTAGAGCCATGTTTTAAAAGCGGCTTTTCCGGAATACCTCGGGCGTTTTACGCCAAGCCGCACGAAGGTATCCTCGCAAAGCTCCTCTGCCACGGTGATATTTCCGACGATGGAGTTAAGATACAGGATCAGACCGTCTCTAAAATCACGGATGATCCGTACAAGTCCCTGCTCATCGCCGTCGAGATATTCTCTGTAGCTCAATTCACCGATATCCATAACGGGGCTCCTTTCTTTAATAGTTTTGAAAGGCCTTTCACTTATTATACGATGGGAAGAGGCAAAAGCTCACAGTTGATATGGAAAAATTTTGTCGGGATAACTTTTTCTTATCATCTTGCTTAGTCCTGCCTTATTTCAAAGTTTTTGGGGAGCGGCACGGGGGAACCCCTTTTTTCAAAAAGGGGTTCCCCCGCACATATTATCCTTTTATACATCGGCAAGAGCAAGATACTTGCTGCCGTTTTCGGTGATAAACTCCTTACGGGACATGATATCGTCTCCGAGAAGAGTTTCAAACATTTTTGCAGTCTCCTCCGCATCTGCGGGAGAAACTCTGATTAGCCGTCTTGTTTCGGGATTCATGGTAGTTTTCCACATCATGTCGGGCTCGTTCTCACCAAGTCCCTTTGATCTCTGGAGAGTGTACCTCTTGTCACCAATATCACGGAGGATCACCGCTTTCTCCGCTTCATTATAAGCAAAATAGGTCTCCTTACCGCAGGTGATCTCATAAAGCGGAGATTCTGCGATATACACACGTCCCTCTTTCAGCAGTGTGGGCAGAAGTCTGTAGAACATCGTGAGGATAAGAGTACGTATCTGGAAGCCGTCCTCGTCCGCATCGGTACAGATTATGATCTTCGACCATTTGAGATCATCCATGCTGAAGGGAGCCATACCGTCCTTCTGCTTCGTCTTTATCTCAACTCCGCAGCCTACCACTTTAAGGAGATTTGTGATGATCTCGCTCTTGAAGATCTTGTCGTAGCTTGATTTAAGACAGTTCAGCGTCTTACCTCTTACGGGGATTATCGCCTGGAATTCTGCATTTCTCGCAAGCTTGACAGACCCCATCGCAGAATCGCCCTCAACGATGAACAGCTCACGTCTTGTGGGATCCTTCGAGCGGCATGAAACGAATTTGTCAACTCTGTTTGCAAGGTCATTCTTCACAGTGACCTTGCTCTTGTAATCGATACGGCTCTTTTCCGCAGTTTCGCGGGAACGCTTGTTGATAAGCACCTGTGCGGCAAATCGCTCCGCCTCGAGGGGCTTTTCGGTAAAGTATATCTCAAGCTTTTCTTTAAGTGCCGCAGTCATAGCCTCGGCGATAAAGGAGTTTGTGATAGCCTTTTTGGTCTGGTTTGCGTATGATGTTTGAGTGGAGAAGGAATTTGTAACGAGCACAAGGCAATCGGAGATATCCTGGAAGGATATTTTTGCCTCGTTTTTGTTATACTTGTTTTGATTCTTCAGGTATTTATCCACCGCATAGGTAAATGCGGCACGAACCGCCTTTTCAGGGGATCCGCCATGCTCAAGATAACTTGAGTTGTGGTAATATTCAAGGGTCTGTGCCGTATTGGAGGTACAGAGTGCCACCTCACAGCGAAGCTTGTATTCGGGAAGATCGGCACGGTCACGTCCCGTTGCCTCAAACTCCCATCTCAAGGGAGGTGTCAGTGGATTCTCACCTGCCGCAAGCTTCACGTAGTCGAGGATTCCGTTCTCATAGTAGAACTCCTCCGTATCCATACCGCCGTCCTCTCTCTCCCAGTTGAAGATAAAGCGGATGCCGGCGTTGACCATAGCCTGACGGTCAAGAGTGTCGGTAAAAAACTCCTTCGGGATATTTATATCGGTAAACACCTCAAGATCGGGCTTCCAGCGGTGACGTGTTCCCGTGCGTCTCTCCTTTTTCTCAAGAGGACGCACCTGAAGTTCACCGTCAGCCTCACCCTTGGTGAAATGCATATATGAAACATTATCTCCGTCATAGGACCACACCTCCATAAATTCGGAGGAATACTGAGTAGCACAGGCGCCAAGTCCGTTAAGTCCAAGAGAATATGTGTATGCCGCATCGTCGGAGTTATTGTCGTACTTACCGCCGGCGTACATCTCGCAGTAGATGAGGAACCAGTTGTACTGTCCCTCCTTATCGTTCCAACCCATGGGAACACCGCGTCCACGGTCATCGATCTCAATAACATGATCTCTGTAAGCAGTAACGGTGATACTGCTGCCGTAACCCTCCTTCGCCTCATCGACGGAGTTGGAGAGGATCTCAAAAACGGAATGCTCACAACCCTCAAGCCCATCGGAGCCGAAAATTACCGCAGGACGCTTACGCACACGGTCGGCACCCTTCAGAGCAGTTATGGATTGTTCGTTATAATCTTTCTTCTTTGGCATTTATTATATATCCTTTCGATAGAACTTGTCGTGAAACCTACACTCATCTCTTATCTCCGGCGGCGGCAAAGCCGTCTCTTCTGAATCTCACAAGGGAGATAACTGTAGAGGTTATGGCAAACACCTCACAAAGTATTGCACCGAGTGAGCCGCAGATTATATTGTGAGTTAGCCATGAGGGGGATACGAATGCAAGCTGTGCCACTCTTATTATCTTGCCGCTGTCGGTCCACATCACCGTAGTTCCCACAAGCTGAGCCGCAAGCACAAGAAGGGAAAGCCATCCGTCATAGGTAAGAACGGTCGACAGGATATAAGCGGCACCGATCGACACTGCAAGGGGCGTCCTGAGCTTCTTCGGGGCAAACCCGAACACCCATCCCCGAAAGATGTTTATAAAATTAAGAACTGCAGCGGTGTAGCTTCCGAGCATGAGGAAATTCACCGCAAACATGGCACCCGATGCGGCCTGAGTCAGGAAAAATCTCTTGTTTTCTCTGCACTGGAAGGACAGAATGGACAACGCCATTCCCACAATTCCCACCGCTTGTGCTATATAGTACGTC
The DNA here is from genome assembly GCA_015065335.1 of Oscillospiraceae bacterium. Lineage (GTDB taxonomy): Bacteria > Bacillota > Clostridia > Oscillospirales > CAG-272 > UMGS1312. Next base: position 5,315 of record SVQM01000032.1, read on the forward strand.
ATAAAAAGCTCCGTAAGATTGGGATGAGGATACCGTAACCCATATACCGTAGGAGAGGGCACCTGTACAGCCACCATCATTTCCTCAGCAAAGGATACCTCTCTATTTCCGTATACCCCACCTGTGATATATACTCCATTGCTTCGTCGAATTTGTGACACAGAGCCTCAACGCAGTGAGAATCACCGCCGAGGATCACACGGCATCCAAGCTCACGCATTCTTTTGAGTATGGGGATCGCAGGATAAGGCTTTGTGCGGTATCCTCGGAAGATAGCACCCGTGTTCACCTCAAAAATAACGTCTTTTTTCGCAAGGACCTCAACACATGACAGCGCCGCATCAAGATAACGAGGATCATCCTCATCGAAGAATCTGTCAGTCTCATTATGCTTTGCAACGACATCAAAATGGCCTATAGTAGCAGGGCCTCTGTCACCTGCATGGGACAGCTCCTCGTAATACTTCTCAAAATAGCGATATACATCACCGCCGAAGCATTTGTCAGCCGCATCGATAATGTACTTTGAGGTCCAGTCTGTGGGGAAATATTCATCTCCCACCTTAATGAAATGGTTAGCCTCAATGAGGTAATCAAGCTCCGACACGTCGATATCCGAATTGACATCAAGCTCAAGTCCGGCAAATATCTCAAGCCGTCCCTCATATTCCTTTTTAAGGAGTGAGATCTCATTTACGGAGCTTCCCAACCACGACTGCTTTATCGGATATTTCTCCTCAAATTCCATCGGTGCGTGATCGGTAAAGCCGATGGCATACATATTCTTTTCGGTTGCCGCCTCAGCCATTTCACGAACGGTATTACTTCCGTCACTGAAACGGGTATGGGTATGATAATCCGCATAACGCATGACCGTCACCTCAATCATTATAATTTTTGGAAAACCTTTTCTTCAGTGAATTCCACCACTTATTTACGTAGAACTGCGCCTTGTAGAGTGCATAGAATGCCGAAGGGGACAAGAGCATAAACACACCGAGAACGAGCATTCCGGGGAAGTCGAGCATGGTCATTCCGAAAAGTGTTCCGCCGAGGAGTGCTATTGCAAGCACCATCAGCACAAGTATGCCCCAGAACAGCACTGTTCTTACCTTATTGAAGGGACGGCAGGTGACAAAAAGCATCACCATTCCCACAGTACATGATATCAGCGCACAAATGGTAGACATAGCCTCATCGGTCATGTTGAAAGCTACGTAGAACAGTATTGCTCCTATTATCATGAACACATTGGTAAGTCCCGCAGGAAGTGCTCTGTACAGGATATTCGTCATAAATCTTCCCTTGATAAGGCTCTCGTTCGGCTCCATTGCAAGAACGAATGAAGGAAGTCCGATAGTCAGCATTGATACAAGGCTGAGCTGTGCGGGAGAGAAGGGATATGGCAGAACAAATATAAGGGAAATGAGTGCTATAAGGAATGAGAAGATATTCTTTGAGAGGTAGAGTGATGCGGAACGCTCAATGTTGTTTATAACACGGCGTCCCTCTGCCACTACCGCAGGCATTGCGGAGAAATCGGAATCGAGAAGCACGATATGGGATGCCTGCGCCGCAACGTCACTTCCCGATGCCATAGCGATGGAGCAATCCGCTTCACGAAGTGCAAGTACATCATTCACTCCGTCACCTGTCATAGCTACACAGTGACCGTAGTCACGGAGAGCACGAACGAATCTTCGCTTCTGATCGGGAGTAACTCTGCCAAATACGGTGTATCTCTCCACCGCATCGTAGATCTTGTCATCCGTATCAAGAGTTCTCGCATCCACATAGTTCTCAGCACCTCTGATACCTGCTCTCTTTGCCACATTTGATACTGCTGCGGCATTGTCACCGGAAATGACCTTGATATCCACACCCTGACGAGCAAAGAAGCGGAATGTCTCGGGAGCCTCGGGACGGATCTTGTTTGAAAGCAGAATGAGAGCTATGGGCAGCTTTCTTTCCGGAATACCCTGATCCTCAAGATCTCCGTAATATCTCGCAAGGAGAAGCACACGGCAACCCTTGGCAAGATATTCGTCAATGACCGATGCATAATCTGTCACGGCGGCACCGAGGATAATATCAGGTGCACCGAGGATATAGCATTCATCACGGTGGAAGGAAACTCCGCCGTATTTTCGTGATGAGGAAAAAGGAAGGATCCTCTCCGCTGTCTGAGAATGCTCCTCGCTGAAAAATCTTTTGAGTGCGATCATGGTGTCATTATCCGCCTGCATAGCAAAGACGTAATCTGACATAAGCAGACGCACATCATCACGTGTATATCTGTCGGGGCAGAGAGCAACTGTGTCCTCCACCACCATTTTATTCTCAGTGATAGTACCGGTCTTGTCCACGCATAGTGTGTCTACTCTCGCAAGAGTTTCGATACAGTCCATCTCATGAACGAGAGTTTTCTTTTTCGCAAGACGAAGGATGCTCGCCACAAGAGCAAGGCTTGTGAGAAGATAAAGCCCCTCGGGGATCATCCCTGTTAGAGCTCCCGAGGTTCTGATTATAGCATCTCTCCACGGTGTATCAAGTATCAACACCTCTTTAAGGTAAAGTGCGATCCCGAAAGGCACAAGAGCAATACCGATCCACTTCACCAACTTCGTAAGTGAGTTCATCATCTCGGATTTGCCGCGGTTCTTTGATTTTTTCGCCTCAATGGTGAGCTTTGATGCAAAGGATTCGGCACCGACTCTTGTAAGCACTGCAAAGCACTGACCGCTTATTATGAAGCTGCCCGAGGTAAGCTCATCACCGAGAGTTTTCTTTATCTCATCGGCCTCACCGGTGATAAGTGACTCATTTGCAAAGCATTCTCCGGCAACCACCTCAGCATCAGCAAATATCTGGTCTCCTGCATGGAACACAACGATATCATCACGAACGGTATCATTCACTCCAACGCTCTGCTGAACTCCGTCTCTGACCACCGTACATTGTCTTGATGTGAGCAATGCCATCTTGTCAAGAGTTTTCTTTGAACGAAGCTCCTGCACAATACCGATGACCGTATTACAAAAGACCACACCCATAAATGTGAGATTTTCGATCCTTCCCGTAAGAAGCACGAGTACGGCTATTGCAGTAAATACAAGGTTGAAATATGTACAAATATTGGAAAGGAATATCTCCTTCACGGTCTTCGTGGGAGGATCTATCTCACGGTTATAAAGACCTGCGGCAGTACGGAGTCGCACCTCCCCCGTCGAAAGTCCCTCAGAGGGATCAGGCGTCACAGGAGGTACATCACGGACATATCCCATGTTATCATTGCCACCGTTTTCCGCACCGATATCGCTCGGCCGTCTTACGGGAAGTCTGTTCTTTTGCTTGTTCATATGATGTCTCCTCTCTATAGATTTGATACAGTATATAAAATATCGTTTTTGCTATTATCTTTCCCAGTATTTTCGGTCAAGGGATCTGAGCTGTACTGCCTCTGCGATGTGTGCCGCACCGATCTTCTCGGCTCCGGCAAGATCCGCAATGGTTCTGGCAACTCTGAGAACTCTGTCATAAGCTCTCGCCGACATTCCCATTCGCTCAAAAGCGGACTTCATCACCGCTGATCCCGCATCATCAGGAGTACAGAATTCACGGACTCCCGCAGAGTCGAGATGAGCATTCGGCTGACCGCCCTGACGTGCCGTAGCGATCTCTCTCGCCGCCGTAACTCTCTCACGGATGATCTCGGAAGGCTCCGACAGCTCCTTTTCCGACAGCTCATCGAAGGATAGTGCAGGCATCTCCACCTGAATATCCACACGGTCAAGAAGGGGACCGCTTATTCTTGAGAGATATTTCTGAATATCCATGGGCTTGCAGGTACATTTTCGCACATTTGAGCCATAGTAACCGCATCTGCAGGGGTTCATGGCACAAACGAGCATGAATCTTGAGGGGAATGTTGCCCTACCGGAGGTTCTCGTGATCGAGACCTTACCGTCCTCAAGAGGCTGCCGGAGAGATTCCGTCACGAGCTTGTTGAATTCGGGAAGCTCATCCAGGAACAGAACTCCGTTATGGGCAAGGGATATCTCACCCGGGATAGGAACGGTCCCGCCTCCCACGAGAGACGGCGCACTCATAGTATGGTGAGGTGAACGGAAAGGCCGCCTTGACGGCAGGGGATTTGAAGTATCGATAAGTCCTGCGGCTGAGTAGATCCTGGCACTCTCCACCGCCTCCTCAAATTCCATTTTGGGAAGGATCGACGGAAGTCTTTTTGCGATCATGGATTTCCCCGAGCCGGGAGGACCGATAAGAAGCACATTATGTGAGCCTGCGGCGGCGATCTCCATAGCTCGCTTTGCCCTTGCCTGACCTTTGATCTCCGCAAAGTCAAAGCCACGGCCGAATTCAGCCTCCGAGTGGAGCTCTCGGTCGTAGTATGCTCTCGGAAGCTCATGCCTGTGGCAGAAATGGTCAACGATGGAGCGCACATCCTCGGCGTAGTATACGGTCATTCCCTCAACAGCCGCCGCCTCTCTTGCATTTTCGGGAGGCACGATGGCGGTGGTTATCCCCGCCTCTTTTGCGGCGAGGATCATGCAGAGAACACCTTTTACGGGACGTATCTTACCCGAAAGGGACAATTCCCCGATGATGCAGGTCTCGGGAAGCGGCGCATCCCCGGGAATAACTCCGCCTCCGCAGAGGATAGCCGTAAGGATAGCAGCATCAAGAGCAGAGCCTTCCTTACGTCTGTCTGCAGGCGCAAGATTTACTACAATGGATGCCTCCGGGAATTCATAACCGCTGTTGTAGGATGCCGCCTCCATACGGTGAACAGATTCACGCACAGCGGTATCAGGAAGCCCCACGATATCGAGAGAAGGCAGTCCTCTTGTGCAGTTACATTCAACAGTGATGGGATATCCTTCAATACCGAAAACTCCGGCAGAATAAACGGATATAAGCATATATGTATCCTCCGGAGAAGATCACCCGTAAGTGGTGATCTCTCCTACAATTTTCATCATTTCATCACGGGTACGTGCTTTTTTTGCTCTGTTTATGAATTTTGCACGCTCCGTCTCGGAAAGAGTCCCAAAGGCACTCATCGCCGCAGGATTTTCCGCCATAAGCATGACCATACCCATAGGCATTTCCACAGTTTTTCCGAAATCCGCCATATCCATTCCCCCTTTTTCTTATTATTGCCGAAAAGAGGACGGCTATTCCGGAACCGTGCAGCTTTAAATTAAAATTCGACGCTCTCGCAAGAGGTGCATCTGAATGTTTTTGTATCTATTTCAAAAATCGCACCGAGAGCACATTCACCGCCGTGAGCAGAGGCATTTCTAACGGGAAGGCGCTCACGGAATCTTTTTAATACGATATCACGATCGATACCGAGCACACCTGTCTGTGCGCCGCACATTCCGAGATCGGTGATATATCCGCACCGACCCTCAAGGACTCTTGCATCGGCGGTCTGCACGTGAGTATGCGTTCCCCACAGAGCTGCGGCTCTGTCACAAAGGTACCAGCCGAGAGCCTGTTTTTCCGATGTTGCCTCAGCATGAATGTCAAAGAGCGCAAGATCGTATTTTCCCTCATTTTCATGAAGTATCTTATCTGCAGTATCAAAGGGAGAGGCAATTGGATCCATGAAAGCGGTTCCGCACAGATTCACCACCAGAGCACGGTATCCCTTTACGTCGACTATGACATATCCCTCTCCGGGGCATATATCGGGATAGTTTGCAGGTCGGATGAGATTTGGATGAGAATCGAAATATGAGTAGATCTCACGTCTCTGCCACGAGTGATTTCCGCCTGTGATAACATCTGCGCCTGCTTCAAACAGCGCATCTGCAGAGGTTGGAAGGATGCCGTTTCCCTCAGCGGAATTCTCTCCGTTGACGATGACGAAATCAGCTCCGATATGATTTTTGAACCTCGAAAGCCGCCTGCCGTGCAGAAGATATTCCGTACCCGGAGCACCGCACACGTCCCCCAACGCAAGTATTTTAAGCATACGATCACTCCTTTGTTTTGATCCTATCTGTTATACTTGGGGCTTTGCCCCAAACCCCACTTAAGGACTTTTTGAAAAAAGTCCTTAAGGATCCCAAAAACCTTCGGGATAAATATTATGCACAGGATCCGTTTTAATAAAACGCTTTTTGCCCTGCAAAAAGCCACAATTCTTCTTACCTCTTCTCTATTACCTCTTACCTCAATTACACAGTCCCGGACACGCAGTGCGTACCCGGGATCGGTCTTAATGGTTATCTTCCGCGTCTGCGGCGGTTGTAATCTGATTTGGGATTGACGATCTCTCTCCAATCAAGATCGCCTCGATCAAGAGCACAGATGAGCACCTCTGCCGTAGCGATATTCGTGGCAACGGGCACATTATGAACATCGCAAAGCCTCATGAGATTGTACTCCACTTCGCTGTGTCCGAAATCAGGAGCAGTAGAACGGAAATACAGAAGAACATCGATCTCGTTATATGAGATCCGAGAAGCGATCTGTTGCTCACCGCCCTGCTCTCCTGCCAGAAGTCTGGTAATATTAAGCCCGGTTGCGTCCGCAACATATTTTCCCGTAGTTGCTGTTGCACAGATGTTGTGCTTGCTCAGAATTCCGCAGTATGCGATGCAGAACTGCGTCATGAGCTCCTTTTTTGTGTCGTGTGCGATCAGGGCTATTTCCATCTCTCACTCTTTCCTTTCCTTGTTTATTATCATATCGCCCGAAGGCGCAATATAGTCAAAGTATTTTCCTTGAAACGGCCTTCGGGATCCCCGTGAACAGCTTCACCGTATCTCCCTCAAGCCTTGCGGCAATATTCTTGAATGCTTGCATAACGGGGATCCTTTCACTGACGGGACGTCCCGCCTCTCCTGCAAGCATGAGCGATCTGCTGTAGGGCACTATCCCCTCACACCTGATCCCCGCACCGTCGATCATATCGATGATGCCGGATCTTATGCCTTTTTCGGCAGACTGCCACTCGAACATATTTATAATGAGCCGTGAATCCGTAAGTCCTCTCTCAGAGAGGATAACAGCGGTAGTTTCCGCCGCCCTGACAGATGCAGGCTGTTGCGTTGATACCACAAGTGCCGTCTCTGCAAATCCTCCTGCAATATCGGGTGCAAAGACCGTTCCTGCGGTATCGCAGATAACATGATCTGCCGAGCAGGCGGCCTCAAGATCTCTCAGCGCACGCATAAGAGCTCCATCTTTGAAATCCTCGGGATCATACACCGCAGGCGCAGGACAGAAAAACAGATTCTCCGTCTCCCAAGGATTTATAAGCGCACTTTTCCCATCGGTACGCCCCGAGGCAACATCACTTATATCAAAGAGAACGTTATTCTCCTCCCCGAGGAGCATATCAAGGCATCTGCCTCCGAGATCACAGTCGCAAAGAAGCACACGTCTGCCCATTTTGGCAAATGCGACAGCCAGTCCGACAGACAGCGTTGACTTGCCGATGCCGCCTTTGGAGGAGGTTACAAGAATTCTCACTGTTCGCACGCTCCTTTCGGGCAGATGTAATAAATAACAATTTGCAAGATTATGCAAAACATCATAATGATACAACATTATTATAGCACATTTTCGTTAATACTGTCAATGGGGAGCATAAAAAAAGTGGTAGGAATTTGTGAGGATAGACAATATGAAGTAAGAGGTAAAATGGAAGAGGGAAGAAGTGATGTAGCATTTTGCAAAGCAAAATGCGGATATAAAAAAGCAAGGCAGCGGATGCTGCCTTGCTCGGTCTGTCGAAAAAGTTTATTTAAAAACAAAAACTTAAAGCATAGCCTCGATCTTCTCAGCGACCTGCTTTGCGAGCATTCTGTAGCACTCATCGGTGGGATGAACGCCGTCACCGCTGATGTATTTTTCGGGATCGGCAATAACGAGAGAGTAGAGATCGTTGACCTGGATTCCGAGCTTTGCCATCTCCGCTTCAGCCGCAGCATTATATCTTGCGATATCGGAATTCCATTCATCCTTACCCACGGTAAGGTGCACCTGCATATATCCGGGATCGGTATTGATAAGAGGATTGAAGGTACTGAAGCTGTCATCGAGAGCGCTGTTTCCGGGGATAGAGTTTGCAAAGATAACATTTTTGGTGTAGCTCTGCATCTGAATACCAAGTCGGCGCATATTCTCAGCGTACTCACCGATCTCTGTGAAGATCTCACCGTCAGCGGTACAACGGTGCAGATCCCAGATACCCGCATTGAAGTGGAGCGCATCTACCTTAGGATAACCGAACTCACCCATCCAGGAGAACATTCCCCAAAGTACGAATTTGGAATATCTGCAGTTTTCCTGAGGTCCGTATACCTTTACGTTCGGACCGAGAAGCTCCTGAACATATCCCTGATAACCGAGTCTGATGGAATCTCCGATAAGAATTACGTTTTTCATGTCAAAATCCTTCGTTTTTGATAAATTGGATATGGCTGAGCCATATATGGTAATTGTAACACAGTTCCCGTACTATTGCAAGGGTTTGTTTTGAGTATCACAGTACAGATAAATCAAAAGCCATGACAACACGAAATCAATCCGCAAAGAATTCTTTTTCCATTACAACGGCACAGCCCATGCCACCCTCGCTATCAGCGGCAAACTTCATATCGGTTATTATCCATCCGTCAGCCAAATACTTATCATTGATAGAACCGGCAAAAGTCCAATCGGCAGAGCCTATCTCCAAATGCTGGCGTGTAACAGGTTTTCCTCGCAAAAGATAATCAACACTTACGCCGAATATATCTGCTATCTGCGGAAGTAATACTATATCGGGAAAACTGCCGCCGGTTTCCCACTTGCTGACAGCACGATCCGTTACACCAAGCTTTTCAGCAAGCTCAAGCTGTGTAATGTTTTTTGCATTTCGCAGATCTGCGATCCTTGTTCCGATGTTTAACTCTGTCATAATAGCACCTCCGGTTTTGTTACTACCATTATAACACGAAAATGGACGTATGACAACACACCGTTATTTGAGTTGAAACGGTACATAGTCCGTTACAACTCAACTGTTGGTGGGGTTAATTTGTTTTGCGTTTTCTTTTGCTGTATTTATAGAAGCTATAAGCAGTTTCTTTACTTCAATGCACTTATCTAAAACACCTTTGTCCTCATAATATCCGCTTTCGATCAAAAGTTCAAGCCAATATTCACTCTCGGAGCATTCTTTAAGTGCGATCTGAAGCTTTGCAATAAAATCCGCCCTGCCGTGGCCGTAAAACGCCTCCCGGATATTTGCACCAATGCTTGTACCGCTTCGTATAAGCTGATTTGTGAGAACACTTTCCCGTTTAGTTTGCTTTATATGATTACAAACCTTAATAATCAGAAGTGCAAATTCCTTTGATTTTATAATAAGCGGACTGTCAGCCATATCAATATTACCTTTCTACCTGTTTTTTAATTCTAATATATCATAATTTATCTTACTTTTCAACTTATATAATAAAAAATGCTTTTCGCATAGCGAAAAGCTACATCACTTCTTCCCTCTTCACTATTACCTATTACCTTCCAAAAATCCCCCGGGACATACTTTAAGGAAGAGTGAAGAAGGAATAGTGAATAAGTAAAAATCCCTTCGGCTGACGCCAAAGGGATTTTTGGAGCTGCTACCCAGATTCGAACTGGGGACCTCATCCTTACCAAGGATGTGCTCTACCAACTGAGCCATAGCAGCAACTGCGAGAGATATTATATCAAATATCTCTCATGTTGTCAATACATTTTTTGAAATTTTCCGATTTTATTTTTATTTTTTCGATTTCAGCCATATCAGCAGTACCGTGATATCCGCAGGATTCACTCCGGATATACGGGATGCCTGACCGATATTCTCCGGACGTACTTTTGAGAGCTTCTCAGCCGCTTCAAGTCTCAGTCCCGTTATAGCCTTATAATCGATATCTGCCGGAAGACGTTTATCCTCAAGCTTCTGCTGCCTTTGTGCCTCATCCGCCTGCTTTTTCACATATCCCTCGTATTTCAGCTCCGTCTGCACAGATTCACCGATCTCACGGGGAAGCTCGGGACGAAGCTTATCTATGGGAGACAGCATCTCATATGTGATCTCGGGACGCCTTATAAGCTCTGCGATCTTCACACCTGTGGAAACAGGCGTTGAGCCTGCTTCGGTGAGGATCTCGTTCACCTCTGCTGACGGAGGCACGGTGGTCTTTTTAACTCGGGCAAGCTCACGGTCACGCATTGACGTGCGCTCTTCGAAATCACGCAGTCTCTCCTCAGACACAAGGCCCGCCTCCACACCGTAGCTGATAAGCCTCTCCTCGGCATTGTCCTGCCTCAGAAGAAGCCTGAATTCCGAACGGGAGGTCATCATTCTGTAAGGCTCGACCGTACCCTTAGTCACAAGATCGTCGATGAGAGTACCGATATAAGAGGAGCTTCGGGGAAGGACCAGCTCGGGTCTGCCAAGCACCTTCGATGCAGCGTTGATTCCTGCAATAAGTCCCTGTGCCGCCGCCTCCTCATATCCTGAGGATCCGTTGAACTGTCCTGCACCGAAAAGCCCTTCGATGGAGTGGAATTCAAGAGTGTGGCGGAGCTGCAGAGGATCGGCACAGTCATACTCAATGGCGTAGGCATACCTCATTATCTCGGCATTTTCAAATCCCGTAAGGGTATGGAGCATCTTCTCCTGCACGAAATCCGGCATGGACGAGGAGAAGCCCTGAAGATATATCTCCGCATTTCCCTCACCCATAGGTTCAACGAAAAGCTGGTGTCTTTCCTTTTCCGCAAAGCGCACTACCTTATCCTCTATGGATGGGCAATATCTCGGTCCGGTCCCGTGGATCACTCCCGAATAGAGAGGGGAGTGGCAGATATTATCACGGATGATGCGGTGAGTCTCGGCATTCGTGTATACGACGTGGCATGGAACCTGCTTTATGGAGTTGAGCTGATCTGCATCGGTGCGGCGGCTGAAGGGAGTGATGTACTCCTCACCGTACTGCACCTCAAGCCTGTCGAAATCTATTGAATCACGGTGGATACGGGGCGGTGTACCCGTTTTGAATCTCATCATGCGGATGCCGGCATCAATGAGAGATCCCGTAAGTCCCCTTGCGGGGAGCATCCCGTCGGGACCGCTCTCCCTTTGTACCGAGCCGATGTGAGTTCTTCCGCCGAGAAACGTGCCCGAGGCGATCACTACCGCTTTTGCGGATATCTCACCGCCGGGGGATGCAAGGACTCCCGTCACACGGCGACGACCGTCGGACGTTTTCTCCCAAATAAGCTTTTCAGCCTCAGCCTGGATCACACGGAGATTAGGGGTCCTCTCAAGTATCTGCTTCATGAGTGCGGAATACGCACGTCTGTCAGCCTGAATACGCTTTGAACGGACGGCGGCACCCTTTCCCGTATTGAGAGTACGACTCTGCATGGTAACACAGTCCGCCGCATATCCCATCTCACCGCCGAGAGCATCTATCTCAAAAACAAGATGTCCCTTTGCGGTACCTCCGATGGAGGGATTGCAGGGCATACTGCCGATAGAATCAAGGGACATCGTAAGCATGGCAGTGCTCACGCCTGCCCTTGCGGATGCAAGCGCCGCTTCGATTCCTGCGTGTCCTCCGCCGATCACGATTACGTCAAAATTCATATATACGTCCTTTACGCCTTTTACGAAGATCAATCTTACGGGGACTATTGTACCACACCCGAGCTGTTTTTTCAATAAACAGAAGCTAATATTTCATCAAAATACATTTGATCTGCTGTAAATTTTGAAAGAATATTTTTTCAAACAGGGGATTGACAAATACGAACGGTTGTGCCATAATGCGTTCAGACATAAGTTTTGCGGGGGACGCCTCGTTATATTTTGCCGGCAAAGCAGAACTAATGTTTATAATCTAAGAAAAATTATTTTTACAAAAAGAAAGGATTTAAAAAAGTTATGGCAACAAAATATGTAGAAAATTATCGCTTTAACGATATGAATGATACCGAGACCATTCAGGCTGCGATAGAGGTTCTTAAGGACGGTGATACTCTGGTGTTCAATAAGACCTCTGACAGAGATCCCATAACCGATGAGGATATCCCCAGCACAACTTACGTTCTGGATGCGCCTGTGGATTTCACCCGATTTAACGTGGGGGATGATGAAACACCTGTGATTGTCAACAAGACAAGAAAACATCTTACGATCAATGGTAACGGGTGTACTATAACAAATAGTTCGAGCTTCACAGGGTACACTGATACATATACTAAGAATGATGGAAGTTTTGTATCATCTATGATAGGTAGTTATATAAGACTTAAATGCACTTACGGCCAATCAGCACTCTCCGGGCAGAAGTACATTAGTTTTACTGTTGTATAAAGTAACATGAGTAAAAAATTATAGGTCTGCAGGAAAACTGCAGACCTATAATTTTTTACTCACGCCACTTAGCGTTATAAGAATCATAAATATACTGTGAAAGATCATCCTGAGTCCAGTTGAGAGCTTTATAAATAAAATGAAGTTCTAGATAGTGTGAGAGTATTTTTTCATAGGTAAGTCCCATATATCTGGCGTCCCAAACATCAGCCTTAATCCACCTTTTCAAATTATTCGGAGCATAACAATATCCTCTTTCAAAGAAACTTTCAATAATAAAGTCTCTATTCATCAATGTTCCGCTTTTCCGATTAGCGTATTCTTGTTGAAATTTTTCCATCTGTTTGTATAATGAGACAGAGTAACCATAATATACATGCTGCCACCCGGCTATTATTTTCAGAACAGCAGCACAATCTTTTATATCGATCACTTCGTTGAAATTTACATCTCCTTTTTCAAGGCTGTATTCGTTTTTATTTATGTTCCATTTCGCGATATATCTTAGCATCAGCGACACATCTGTTAAGCGGATTTTTCCGTCTTTGTTGAAATCTCCGTCTCCCATAACGGCATCTTGGGATAGTACAAGTTCGACAGGTTCAGAGATCGAAACCGCTTTTGTATCGTCTGTTTTCTCTATGTACCAAAAAAACACAATTTTGTGTTTTTCAGGATCAAAATCTTTCGGAAGAATAATAAGCATATCTTCGATAGATACAGAATCCTCGGCATTCATGGCATTAACGAATGTATCATAATCAAAGGCATTAAGGTCGTGGTCATATGATTTGTATTTGTTGAGGAATTCACAATAAGAAACAGGCGTTTCGGAGTCTCTTGAAAGTATCATTACTCTCAGAAATGTCTTTTTTGAATAATCCATACCCGGAAACCCCGACCACTCATCTATGACAATAGTTTTAGTAAGCTTTACACCCCCGTCAAAAGATACAAGCACTGCATCATCAAGAGTATACCATTTTACATCGGTGATGTTTATATATGCGTCCTCATCTCTTTCAAAAGTCAGAATATCCGAAAAAATTTTTGTGCATTCCTCGGGAATTTTTTCACTCAGTTGCGAATACTTCTCCCAATATTCTGCTTTTACTTTGAGTATTTCTTCATCGGAGGGAATATCGTCACCACGAACAACTAAAGCACTACTGCACATCATCACAACAGCCAAACATATCGAAAGTATTCTTCGCACGTGTTTCATAATGCCCTCCTAATATATATATACGTATTGTAAAGTTAAATGAAAGTTGAGAACCTGTCAATCCATATGGTACAATAGTTTCACCACAAAACACAAGTACTCCGAAATGGAAGAAAGGTTCTCATGATGAAATCATACCACATTTCAT
>SVQM01000147.1 GCA_015065335.1 Oscillospiraceae bacterium
TTAAGCGCATCAAGATTTCTTACAGAATCGGTTTTGGTCTTGTACTCGTTATAAGCAGCGGCCATTCCATCGGTATATGTAATTACCGTATAGCTTCCGTCGTCATTGGCCTCATAAAGAGGAGCAGAACATACTCCGGAAAGGATGCTGCTTCCATCGATACCGCCGTACTGGTCGTTCTTATCCCAGATACCGTCACCGTTTACATCTTCTTCTGCCTGGAGACACATATCAAGTACTACATCATAAGTCCAGTTATCCTGCTCAACATAATCATAAGGATAGTCAAGCTGAAGCTTATCCATAAGAGCCTTGTTGAAGTAGTACATACCTGCCCATGAAATGGGGTTCATAGAAATCAGATTGGATGCGACAAACATACGGTCTGCAACAGTCTGACCCTCGATAGCACTGGGCACCCAATAGCTCTGCTCGAAGTCAACATAGTTGAGCTCATGGAAATCGTAGAGAAATCCTTCAAGTGCAGCATCCTTTGAACGGATACCCCACTCATAGATAACGTTGAAGTCAACTGCACCGGCCAGAATACGCTTTTTTGCCTCATCCATAGGGGCGCATTCCTCAGCAGTGATCTTTACATTGTATCTGTCCTCAACGAGCTTGTTTCTCTCGACGACCGCACTCTGGATAACATCGCTGCTGTAGCTTTCACTCCAGATGTATTGGTCGTGGAAGTTGTCAGCCGTCTCACCGTAATGGAGGAACTTAAACTCTGCTCCATCATAATTTGCCTCCTGGAAAACAGGGCCTCCGGAATTGGGATCGGTGTTTGTTCCGGTCACCACAGGCTTCTTATCATCATTGTTTGCACATGATGCAAGTGCTGTGAGAACAAACGTTGCCGCAATTCCAATGCAAAGCAATTTTCTGAAAACGTTCATTTTCCTTTTCTCCTCGAAATATTGATATGAACATGAATCCCCGAGATTCACGGGAGATCCATCGATTCACTTTATGTGATATCGCCGGCAAATAACCGCGAAACTCACAAAAGCATTATCGTGCTTTCACATTATAACATATGTCGGCGCAAATTTCCACTATTTTTTGAAAATTTACGATTTCAACATAAATGAGTCACCGATAATACATAGCTTAAACAGGTATTCACCATAGAATACAAAAGCAAATACACACGTCAAAAGCTGTCAATATCCTATTGATTCCATTTTCTCTATCAGATCATCGAGACCTGCCTGAGCCTTCTTACTGTATTTCTTCCACACAGATGAGAAGTTACCGGATGCAAACATAGCATCTCTGAAGCCGAAGCCATTGTCGGGAATTCCTCTGATATAGAGTGATATCGGATCAAACTCAACGCTTGCTCTAACAATATCAAGCATTTCGTAATCCCTCTGATCCTGCATACGCTTGGTTTTAAGAGTAGTTTCGTAATAAGCGGGAAGAAGAATGTTCTCCGACTCATATGCCATATAATCAAGGATAACAGAGGTCATATCCGGATCATCCACGGTAACAGGAACTGAGAACATTGGGGCATTGTAGTCAACACCCGTAGACCACTCATCACTCGGATCCGCCTTAGGATCAGGCACTACGCCGTAGTCGTGCTTCATATCCACAAGCTCCTTCGTCATATCGATAGAGCCTGCCATAAACAGTGCATGATCATCACCGAATACAGTCTTTCTCGTAGAAACGTGAATCGAAGGATGGATGCTGGAATCGACCTCATCCCAGAAATACTCATATCCGTGGGAGCTCATGTCTTCGAGTTTTCTTGAATACTCGCTATATCTCGCAACCATCTTGTCGGTATATCCGATAACGGTATAGGAACCGTCATCATTTTGCCTTGCGAGAGGCTCGTAGTAAAGAATACCCTCAAATCCTACGCCAAATCCGCCGTACTGATCCGCAAGAGTCATCTCACCGTCTCCGTTGACGTCCTCTTCTGCTCCGTTCATCATTTCGAGCATGACGTCGCAGGTCCAAGTGTTAGTCTGAACGTATTCGTACGGATACTCATACTGCAGCTTATCCATAAGCATCTTATTAAAGAATACGATACCCGCCCATGAAATGGAGTTCATCGAGATCATATTGGTATTGATGAACATACGATCTGCGAGTGTAAGGCTTTCAGCAGCGCTCGGCACCCACCAGCTGTTCTCAAAATCCACATCAGTAAATTCCCGGAAATCGAAAAGCATGCCGTCAAGCGCAGCAGACACCGAACGTGATCCCCATTCGTATATAAGCCCAAAATCGACCATACCGGCCTGAATACGATTCGTTGCTTCACTCATGGGAGAGCATTCCTCGGCCGCGATCTTCACATTATACCTGTCTTCGACAAGCTTATTTCTCTCGATGACCGCACCTGCGATAATATCACTGCTGAACCCCTCGCTCCAGATGTACTCATCGTGGAAGTCCTTGGCAGTATTACCGTAATGAAGAATCTTGAATTCTTCCCCTTGGTAATCCGCTTCCTTGAAAACATATTCACCGGTTCCGGTATCAACATTCGTACCGGTCACTACAGGCTCATTATCATCATTGTTCGCACAAGCCGAAAAAGATACGGTAAGCATAGCAAGTGCGAGAAACGCACAGATCAGTTTTTTCATAAGCAACACTCCGTTTAGGAAATCTCCCTTAAATTCGTTTTTTGAAAGTCAGAAAGATCAGTCAACGATTACGCACTCCATGCCGAGCAGATTCGCGAAGAAGCGGATCTCCTCGGGACGTCTGCCGTATACGAGAGAAGAGTGATGAGTTACACCCTCGCGGCTGATAGCCTCGAGGAAATCTTCAACGGGCATATGAGGCTTCATAAATCCGCGTACAACGCCGGTGAAAGAATCCTCAGCAGCATCGAGCATAGTAACGGGAGCCGCTACCATCTTGAATCCCTCGGGAGCACGGAAGATATTTACGAATACAGCCTCGCCGCCCATGTAGCGTCCGTATGTAACAACGGGGTCAGCTGCATCGCCGAAGGTGAAGGGAATCTCCTTGATCTCGGGCTTACCTGCACCGAGAGCACGGTTGTACTCGCCCATATGGCTGAGCATCAGGGAGCCGCCTCTCCAGTCGGGGCAGAAGATCTCAACGAAGGTGGTATCGCCGAAGCCTCTCATAAGAGCACCGGTGATGGCGGCGGTGAGAACATCGCCCTCTCCTGCGTAACCGATATCTCTTGCCATAGCCTTGGAAGCCTCCATAAAGGGCATGATCTCAAGACCGTCAGCAGGAATAATCTTTCTGAAGTTTACGGTGAAGGCGTCA
>SVQM01000033.1 GCA_015065335.1 Oscillospiraceae bacterium
AATATCTACTGCATGATTTTTGTAAATTTACAACTCATATACGGAGGTATCAAATATGGCAAAGTGTAGCATTTGCGGTAAGGGCGTAGTTTTCGGACAGAGCGTATCCCACTCACATCGCAGAACCAACAGAGCTTGGAAGCCTAACATCAGAAAGGTCAAGGCTGTTGTAAACGGAACTCACACTACAGTTCACGTTTGTTCCCGTTGCCTTCGCTCCGGCAAGATCGAGCGCGCATAAGTTTACTTATCAGATCAAATGCTCCCTATGGGGGCATTTTTCTGTATTTCAAAGGATGGTATTAACATGATACACAAGCTTATAAATCTTCGTCCCGAAAACTCAGAAGTCACACTTGAGGTGATCTGTGCACGTCCCGGATTCGGCTGTGACACACCTCCCCGTCCTGCGTTCATTGTTTGTCCCGGCGGTGCGTATGCGGGACTCAGTGCAAGAGAAGGTGAGCCTATAGCCCTCCGTCTGATCCCCGACGGCTTTCAGGGGTTCGTACTCAAATATTCCGTTGGTGATCACGCAGTATACCCTGCTCCCCTTCAGGATGTATCTATGGCTATATGTCACATAAGAGAGAACGCAGAGGAATACAACGTAGATCCCGATAAAATATTCGTAACCGGATTCTCCGCAGGTGGTCATCTTGCTGCGGCATACGGAGTATTCTGGAACACAGAGCTTGCAGCATTCCCCGGAATGGTAAAAGGTTCAAATAAACCCGCAGGTGTTGCTCCTTGTTATCCCGTTATCACTCCCGATGAGAAGACGGGACACCGTTACAGCTACTCAATGATATGCGGAGGTGACGACAAGGTAGACGCTATTGCCGATTCCTACAATCCTGCAAAGCACGTAACCGAGGACACAGTACCCATGTTCCTTTGGCACACCTTTTCTGATGCCTTGGTACCCGTTATGAGCTCACTCATCATGGCGGAAGCTCTTAACGAAAAGAAGATCCCCTTTGAGCTTCATGTATATCCCCACGGTGCTCACGGTATGTCTCTTGCAAATGAGGAGACTGCAATGGGACAAGGCGGCACTCTCGTTGATCCTCACACTGCACAGTGGATAGAATCAATGATATATTGGGCAAAGGAAATTTGTGCAGACAAATAATATAACTGCAAAAAGTGCGACTTCCTAATCAGGAGTCGCACTTTTATTATAGAAGTTTTGAGGATACATAAGGAACTTTTCCAAAAGTTCCTTATGCGGTGCCCGAGGCAGAGCCTCGGATATAATCCCATTTTACTCGATCTCAGCTTCAGCTACACGTACAACGTAGTTTGTACCGTAAGGATAACCGGTCGTAAATATCTCTGCGGTATCTCCGTCCTGCTTGAACTGAAGCTCCTCGCCGTTGTCTGTCCACCGGACGGACTTGATCTTTCCTTCAACACCGGTGAACTTTCTCCACCACACACCGCTGTTCTCAACGGTAACAAATGCGTCACCCTGGATGGTCAGGTCGTGAATGTAGAAGAATATCTTCTTACCGTCCCTCAGTGCGAAATCCTTCTTATCAGTCTCGGATACAACGGGAACAGGTCTGCCTGTATACATATTGTTATATCCACAGGTACGCACCCATTCGCCAAGTCCCTCAAGGAGAGCCTCCTGCATCTTAGGGATCTCACCGTGACCGTCGGGACCGATATTGAGAAGATAGTTAGCACCGACCTTACGGCAAGCGCAGAGTATCTCAATAAGCTCTGCCAGTGACTTATAGTTAAGGTCACGTGCACCGAATCCCCAGTGGTCGTTCATAGTCTGACACATCTCAGCCGCAAGATATTTGGGAGCACCGTCACGGTCAAGGGGAGTAGGTCTGCCCTGTTCGAAGGTTACGGAATCAAGTTCGATATGACCTGCCGCACCACGTGCATCAAGTCCTGTGTTGTTTACGATGATAGCATCGGGCTGATGCTTACGAATAGTCGCATAAAGTGCATCCTCTTCCCAATCCGCACCCTTGTTTGACCAGAATCCGTCAAACCAAAGTCCGCCGATCTTACCGTAGTTCTTACAAAGAACCTCTACGGAATCACGGAAGAACTGCAGATATCCCTTGAAATCCTCCTTGAAGAGGTCGTGATACCAGTCGAATGTGGTATGATAGAAAATGGGACGAATGCCTTCTGCATTACAAGCATCTACGAATTCTGCGATAAGGTCACGCTTTGCGGCACTGTGAGGTGCATCAAAATCGGAAAGGCCACAGGTATCGTAGAGGGAGAAACCATCATGATGTCTTGTGGTAAGAGTTATGTAGTTCATACCTGCATTTTTTGCAGTACGTGCGATCTTTCTCGCATCAAATTTGTCCGCAGTAAAGGTATCGAACAGCTTTACGTATTCTTCCTTGGACATCTTTGCAAGATTCCAGATCCACTCACCCTTACCAAGCTGTGAATAAAGTCCCCAGTGAATGAACATTCCGAATCCGAAATTCTCGAATTCGGCAATACGGGGCAGAATTGCCGGAATAGCCATAATAATCTCCTGAATTACACATTTTTCGGATTTTAATCACCGATTATACCTATTATACTCGTTCCGA
The DNA here is from genome assembly GCA_015065335.1 of Oscillospiraceae bacterium. Lineage (GTDB taxonomy): Bacteria > Bacillota > Clostridia > Oscillospirales > CAG-272 > UMGS1312. The sequence continues at coordinate 2,580 of SVQM01000033.1, forward strand.
GATTAATTTTCAAGGATAGAGTGATAGGAAGAGTAAAAATTTTTGCATTTGGGCATTTTTCTTTGATCGCCATGCCCACATCACGAAGGTAAGCGTTCTTTTCAAGATAATGAAGCACAACGTATTTCGGATCATCAAGTATTGACACAAGCTCGGATATTTCACGAAATCCGGGAGATGCAGAGGTTTTATGAATTATACCTCCATCCTCCATAACAAATATCGGCTTCTGATCGGAGGTTGATTTTTCACCTCCGTCACTTCCTGCAAGTCTGTTTGTAGTTATCAATCTTTCAGTGGTGTTTGAGGTGAATTTCACCGTAATCCTTTTTCTGTAATCTTCAAGTGAATCTATCATACAAGATAGCTCCGAATCGTCTCCGAAATTCTCTCTGATGTGCTTCACCATAAGAAACAGTCCGCCAGCCACAACACCGCTGTCAAACACTCGTACAACCTCGGGCGAAAATCCTTCTGCAGCAGCTACGGCATTCTCATAAGAACTGCTTATCTTTTTTGAGGTAGTGATACAAAGTACTTTATGACCTGCTGATATTGCTTTTCTGAAAGACTTTTCGTATATATCCGCCGACGGTGGTATGGAATAGCTGTTATCAGGCGGTGGAACATCATTTGTGATCCTGTCGGAGTACCGCTTTCCCTCGACGAAACATTCGATCGGCACGATAACAGTATTATTTGCACGACAAAGCTCTGATGTCATACAGCACAAGGATTCGGTAACTATAAGAGTCATATTATCCCACCTTTCATATATTTGTTTACGTTTTGTACTTATTTAAAAAGCCGTATCGGTAGCAAATATCTCCGATACGGCTTTCATCATGCTTTTCGTCTTGCCTCGATCTGAGCCTTTACCATCATATCCTTGACTTTCATAAGTCTTGAAGTGGTGCTTCGCTCATTTTCATCAAGCTTCATTGTAATAAACCTGATATTTTCCTCATATTCGGGGATCATAACATGCTCAAGAGCATTAACACGACGCCGTGTACGTTCGATCTCTTCAGCCATAAGTCTGCAGGCATTCTCTACCTCGGCGAGTCGATACATCTTACGGGCAACATCAGAGAGCGCCTCTACAGCCACATCAAGCTCCGGAGAAGTAAATGCAAATCCATAAGAATACATATCACCCTCAGACGGAGAACACATCTCCACCTTAAACTCGGGGATCCTTACGCTCATGACATTTTTATATGATATGTCAAGCTCAGCCGACTGAGACGGCATAAGAAGTGCTGTATCCATGATCTGCGGTGCCATTGACGAACGTGCAACGGCAAAATTCTTACTTGATTCTGCAAGAGCCGCTTCAACTTCTGCTCTGAGAGCTTTATTCTCCCGTACCATTTCAAGAAAACGGCGCATCAGCTCATCTCTCTTATCCTTGAGTAGCTTGTGTCCTTTTCTCGCAGTTGCAAGACGCCTTTTCTGGCTCTGCAACTCCATTCTGGTGGGATTTACAGTTTTTCTTGCCATAATTCACCCTCGGATCAATAATATTTATCGAGGAGCTTGTCTGAAATACGGCGAAGCTCAGATCTGGGAAGCATTCGGAGAAGCTCCCATCCAATGTCAAGAGTTTCCTCTATTGAACGGTCGCACTCATATCCCTGAGATACGTATTCTCTCTCAAATCGATCTGCAAACTTAGCATAGATCTTATCCATATCGGTAAGAGCAGATTCACCGAGAATCACCATAAGCTCACGGGCATCCTTGCCTCTTGCATACGCAGAGAAAAGCTGGTTCATGGTACCGCTGTGATCCTCTCTGGTCTTACCCTCACCGATACCCTTATCCTTCAGTCGTGAGAGAGACGGGAGAACATCTACGGGAGGTGTGATCCCGCGTCTGTAGAGATCACGTGCAAGGATTATCTGTCCCTCGGTGATATATCCCGTAAGGTCGGGGATAGGATGAGTCTTATCATCCTCGGGCATTGTAAGGATGGGGATCATTGTAATACTTCCGTCACAGCCCTGCTGCCGTCCTGCTCTTTCATAAATAGATGCAAGATCGGTATACATATATCCGGGATAGCCACGGCGTCCCGGCACCTCTTTACGTGCGGCTGAGACCTCACGGAGTGCATCGGCATAGTTAGTGATATCCGTAAGGATAACGAGCACGTGCATTCCCTTTTTGAATGCAAGATACTCTGCCGCTGTCAGTGCCATTTTAGGTGTTGCGATCCTCTCGATGGCAGGATCGTTTGCAAGATTCACGAAAAGCACGGTACGGTCGATGGCACCGGTCTCTCTGAAGCTTCTCGCAAAATACTCAGACTCCTCAAAGGTGATTCCCATTGCGGCAAATACTACCGCAAACTGCTCGTCTGTACCTCTTACCTTAGCCTGACGTGCGATCTGCGCCGCAAGGTTGGAATGAGGAAGTCCCGATGCGGAGAAAATGGGGAGCTTTTGTCCTCGGACAAGAGTATTAAGTCCGTCGATCGCAGAAACACCCGTCTGAATGAACTCACTGGGGTACTGACGTGCTGCAGGATTTATGGGTGTACCGTTTACATCCATGCGCTCATCGGGAATGATCTCCGGTCCGCCGTCGATAGGTCTGCCGAGACCGTCGAAAACTCTGCCAAGCATATCCTCTGATACGCCAAGCTCCATCTGACGTCCGAGAAAGCGAACACGGCTCGTTTCAAGATTTATACCCGTACTATTCTCAAAAAGCTGCACGAGAGCGTTGGTTCCGTCGACTTCAAGGACTCTGAAACGTCTTACCTCGCCATTCTCAAGCATGATCTCGCCAAGCTCGTTAAAGGAGATACCCTCAACATCACGGACGAGCATCAAAGGTCCTGCAACGTCTTCTATTGTTCTGTATTCCTTCGGCATCAGAATCCCTCCTTTACTGTAGCTTGTGCAAGCTGTTTTTCGAGAAGCATAATTACTCTGTCTCTCTCTGCATCAACTTCATCCTCGGGAGTATACTTGAAGCGTCCGATCTGCTCCCTTACAGGAAGTGCCGCAAGTACTTCAATATCCGCACCTGCATCAAGCGCTTCTCTTGATCTGTCATAATACTTAAGGATCAGATCCATCATTATATGCTGTTTTTTGAGACTTGTATAGGTATCCACCTCATGGAAAGCAAGCTGATGGAGGAAATCCTCACGAATAGATCTTGCTGTCTCCATCTTAAGTCTGTCTCCTGCGGAGAGAGCATCCATACCGACGAGCTTTACGATCTCATCAAGCTCAGCCTCATCCTGCAGAAGCTCCATCATTCTGCCTCGAAGTACGATCCAATCCTCAGCCACATTGGAATTGAACCAATTTCCCAGCAGATCAAGATAGAGCGAATAGCTTGTAAGCCAGTTTATTGCAGGGAAATGTCTCTTATATGCAAGAGATGCATCAAGTCCCCAGAACACTTTTACGATTCGTAGCGTCGCCTGTGATACAGGCTCGGAAATATCACCGCCGGGAGGTGATACTGCACCTATAGCGGAAACAGAGCCTTCTCTTCCCTCTCCGCCGAGTGTGATAACACGTCCTGCTCTCTCATAGAACTGAGCAAGGCGGCTTCCCAGGTATGCGGGATAGCCCTCCTCACCGGGCATCTCCTCAAGGCGTCCGGACATCTCACGGAGAGCCTCTGCCCAACGGGATGTGGAATCCGCCATAAGAGCCACGGAATAACCCATATCACGGAAATACTCCGCAATGGTGATTCCCGTATAAATAGATGCCTCTCGTGCCGCAACGGGCATATCGGAGGTATTTGCTATCAGAACGGTTCTCTCCATAAGGGATCGTCCCGTATGTGGATCGATCAGCTCAGGAAACTCGTTGAGCACGTCGGTCATCTCATTACCGCGCTCACCGCATCCGATGTAAACTACTATATCAGCCTCAGCCCATTTTGCAAGCTGATGCTGGGTTACTGTCTTACCCGAGCCGAAAGGTCCGGGTATAGCCGCAACGCCGCCTTTTGCTATGGGGAACATAGTATCAACTACTCTCTGTCCCGTAATAAGGGGCTTATCGGGAGACAGCTTCTTTGCATAAGGTCTGCCTCGTCTTACAGGCCACTTCTGCATAAGTGTAAGAGGCATATCCCCATTATTTGTTTTAAGAGTACATACAGTATCTGTGACCTTGAATGTACCGCTTTCCACGGAGACAACAATACCCTCAACTCCGGGGGGAACCATTATCTTATGCTGTACTACCTCAGTCTCCTTTACGGTACCGATAACATCTCCTCCAATGACCTTATCCCCGGGAGTGACATTAGCATTGAACTCCCATTCAAGCTCACGCTTGAGAGAGGGCACCTCAACACCTCTTGTAAGGTTATTACCCGACATTTTCATAATATCGTCAAGAGGTCGCTGTATACCGTCAAAGATACTGCCGATAAGTCCGGGACCAAGCTCAACGCTCATAGGCACACCTGTAGATACAACCGGTTCACCTGTACCGAGTCCCGATGTTTCCTCGTATACCTGAATAGATGCCCTGTCTCCGTGCATCTCGATTATCTCACCGATCAGCTTTTTTGAGCTGACTCTGACCACGTCAAACATTGACGCATCACGCATCCCCTCGGCAACAACGAGAGGACCGGATACCTTTACAATTTTTCCCTCTGCCATATCTTACTCCAAATTATGATATTATGTCTGAGCCGACAGCCATTTCAACAAATTTGCTCACATCACGCATACCTGCGCCGGTATTTCCGGTAGTACCCGGAATAGGGATAACTGCCGGAATGGCATTCTCTCGGTCATATTCCTCAGCTATCAGTCCGTACACATTTTCAGTTACGAATACCACGGCAAAAACCGAAGGATCAAGCGCTCTCAGCTTTTCGAGAGCCTCTTTTTCATCGCTCACAGCCATAGCTGTCATCCCAATAGCGGAAAATCCGCAAATACTGTCGGAGTCGCCGATCACTGCAATTTTATACATATCGATCCCTCCTACATTCCGATGCGGCTTCGGATAACATCTTCTCCAAGTCCGCACCTTTTACACGAAAGGATCACACGGATACGTGAAGCCTCCCGCTGTGCCTTTAAATAATAAGATATAATGGGAGCAGGACCCATACTTATGAACATCGAACGGGCGATATACTCATCCTCACATCTTTCAGCCGAAAGGACAAGCTCACGCACACCGTCGCTCTCATCAACAGGAACGCCATATCTCTTTGCCTGAGCGATCACGGCATCACATCCTGACAGCACAGCTGACACGAGAGCCTTTTTGTCAATTCCGCATAGCTCGGGGAGTGCCTCCGACGTGAAATCCTTACTCTTTTTTGCCGCCGCACATCTGTATGCAATAACAAAAGCGGATATCTTCGCACGAAGATCTGCAAGACCGATACAGAACTCATCCTCCGTCTCAGCTGCGATCTTCACAGACGCCTCGATCGCCGCACGGTCAAGGATCATCTCACACATTTGACCGTTCATGGTCTTTACAAGTGTGTTCCACGCATACTCTGCCGACGAAAAGATCTCAGGAAGATCAGCAAAGCGTTTTTCCTCCACTGCCCTTCTAACATCACCATAGCTGATAGCTGAGGGAGGAAGAAAATATCTATCCGGCTCTATTCCGGAAACAGAACATTTCATGGCAGCCTTCAGATTGTGAAAATCATTATTCACAAACAGGAAAGAAAGCAGTCCATCATCGGGACACACACCCTTTATAAACTCCGTGACACTGCTCATTCGGTCCGAGATCGCAGCCTCGGGATCAGTTGAAGCATCGCTGTATCCGTAATCTTCAAGAAGGCGGAGTACCGACGCCACATCCTCTGCTGTCACAAGAGTTTCGGTCTGCGTTTTTGTGAGAAGTCCGGTTTCTCTCACCCTCACGGCAGATACCGCAAAAGCATACGAATTATCTTTCATGTACTTTTCCTTCCTAAAAACTCAGATCATTCAGTAAAAAGCAGCTTATACAGCTCATCACGGATCTCTGTCTCTGCATCACTGATAAGGGCGTCAACGGTACAGTTCTGGACGACTTCATCTCCCACAAGGAGAAATCCGCCGTCAAAGGAACCGCCGCCCTCGATCTTTACTTTACCGCCATTTGCGGCATCATTGACACGTCGTTCAAAATCCTTCGGCATTCTTCCGTGATCCTTCACGGAAAGCACCATTGTCTGCTCTCCCGAAAGTGCATATTTCGATACAAGTCTCAGAAGAGAGTCGAAATACTTATCCGGATCTTCACAGAGAAAATTTTTCACTGCTTTGGAGATAACACCGTCGATTATCTCAACTTTTTTTGCAAGGAGAGCTTTCTTTTTTTGAAGCTCACCACCTGAGTGAGCTCTTCTCACCATAGCGGCACATTCCTCATGGGCAGCAGAAATTATATCCTTTGCCTCAGCGTCGCCTAATGACTCAGCCTCGGAAATGATCTCACGTGCCTTGTCCTCCGCCTCGGATATTACGGTGGCAGAAACAGACTCGGCATCCTCTTCGATCTTTCCGATTATCCTTTCAAGTCCGTTCATATCCTTCTCCAATCAAGTATCAAGGATAGATCAAGCAAGACCTGTAAGGGAAAGAATGGAAACGAGAAGCGCAAGGATCGCATAAAACTCAACGATCGCTGCCATGGTAATAGCCTTACCGTTCTGATCAGGACGCTTTGCAACGATACCAACACCTGCAACTGCAGATCTTGCCTGTGCAATAGCGGAGAAAAGACCTACGATGGCAATAGGCATACAAGCAGCGAAGTACATGAGTCCTTCAGATACTGTAAGAACTGCAAGCTCTCCGCCGAGAATACCGAGCTGACTGAGAGCAAAGATAGCGATAACAAGACCATAAAGCCCCTGTGTACCGGGGAGAAGCTGAAGAACGAGAACCTTTGAGAACATATTCGGATCCTCGGAGACTGCACCTGCCGCCGCCTCACCAACCATTCCTACACCTTTAGCGGATCCGATTCCGCTGAGGAGCGCTGCGAGAACCGCACCGAATATCGCAATAGCAAGTCCTAAGTATTCCATAAATTCACCCGTCAGCCTGATCATTCGGCTGACTTATCCTTTCTGATTTTGAAGTATTTTGTATTCATGGCGAAGGGCTTCATTGACCTTCCGCCGCCTTCATAAAATTTTGGAAGAAGCTCCACGAATTGAAGTCTTACTGTGTGGACGTATGCTCCGAGTAGATTTATCGCCATATTGAGCGAATGGCCAACGATGAACACCACCGTCAAAAGCACCGCTTTTACCACGGGGTTTTCAGGCATCGTTCCGATCATATTAAACACCTCGGCAATGCTTCCCGTCGCAAGTCCCAAAGCAAGAAGTCTTGAATAGGAGAGAATATCGGACATATACCCCGAGACATTGTTATAGAGACCGTAAAGTCCGCCTCCAAGTCTGGCGAAAATATTCTTTGAAGACCGTGAGGTGAAAAGTATTATCCCCACCACACCGACGATCGCAAACACTGCACCTATAGTCGACAACACAGAAGGAACTTCAACGAAGACCGATGCTCCGAGAGGTGCAATTCCCAAAAGGAGAAGCATAGTCGGTAAATTGTCGAGAATGCCGTCCAAAGCTTCGCCTTTTCGGCACTTGAGCACAAGAGCTGTAGAAAGTCCGAGAAGCAGATGGCATATTCCGATTCCAAGCGAGAACAGAAGAAGCGTTATCGTTTTGTCGATAGGCTTGAACCACAATGCAAGATCGGGAGCAGGCTTGCCGAGAAACTCGGTACATATCACGGGGATTATATCTCCGAAGAAGCTTCCGAAAAGAACTCCCCATATAACCGTTGATATTCCGCACCAGAAGAACATCTTCAGCATTTTTGCCATACTTCCCTCAACGGTGGAGCGCTTCAGCATCACAGCCGAGAATATGGTCATAATAAGACCGTAACCCGCATCTGAAAGCATCATTCCGAATAGGAAATAATAGAAGAACGCCATCACTCCCGAAGGATCGATATCCTTTTTACCGGGCATGGAGTACATCTCAACGACTGATTCCATCGGTCCTGCAAATGAACCGTTTTCAAGAACCACCGGTACGTCATCATCCTCAGACGGTTCTGAAAATTCTGCCACCGCACCGTATTCTTCACAGATCCTCTCAACATCCGGGATGTATTTATCAGGAACATATCCCTCACAGACCATCACCGAATCACCGACGCCTATCTTCTCAAGTTCGGCATATTCGTCACGTTTTACGGTAAGATAGTCACAAAGAAATTTCACATCTTCACGCATCTCTGCGCCGTCAAGAATGATCTTTTTTGTCTCTTCTAATTTACGTTCAAGCTCCGCTATCTCACTGCGAAGTCTTTCTCGTCTCACCGCCGGCGGATGCTTTGTGGGATCCTGAGGTCTTGTAAAGCCCATCTCCCTTATTGCCGCATACAGTTCATCCGCATCATCCTTGAAAACCACTATACAGGCAGCAGTCTGCCCTGCACCGCAGCTCACAAGAGTGAGATCAAATGCGGCATCGGGTACTTTTTCCGAGATCTTTGATGAAAGCATCTCCTCCGTCTGCTCATCGGGAAAAGTTCCCGTATATACCGCACATTTTCCCGTGCCGTTCAATTGCATCGGAATGTCAAGCTTTTCCCACATTGAAAGCATTTCAAGCGAAAGCCCACATCTTCGTATCTCCGCATTGTATTCCGACACTTCCTTTACGGCATCGCAGATGTCATCTGCAAATTTCAGTATACGGTCCGCTTCTGACGTCTTTTTTGAATATTCTTCGGGTGATATCTCCTCTCTGCCCGAGAACATAGCGCCGATACCGCCTCCGGGCGGAGTGTATTTGTTTATAGTCTCCAGACAATCCTCTGCGACCTTAAGATTTCTCTCAAGCATACCGACATGAGACTTTACCGACATACGTCCAAGCCTCTCGTCCTGTATCTCAGACAGCTCACTTACTCCGAGACGCTGAAGCTCTCCGAGGAGCTTTTTGCTGTCTCTTTGCAAAAAGATCATCTGCATTTTACTTATATTCAATCGTGCCAAGCGCACACCTCCCTTCCGAAAGTCAGAATCAGGGAATAATTTTTATAATAACGGAGCTCATGCCGAACATTTCGTTTCTTGCGGCGATCTTTGAGAGCCTATCCGATTCGGCAGAGGCATCCGCCTCATATTTTTTTAAGATATCTGCAGACTCCGCCTCAGCTTCGTCAAGCATTTCCTTTGCCTTTTTCTTTGCGGCATTTCTTTTATTCAAGCGGATACTGTCAGCCTCGATTTTTGCATCACTAATGATCGAAGATGCTCGTTTTTCCGCCTCGGAGATCTTTTCGGATGCATTAGCCTCGGCAGCCATCACACGATCAAGCTTTTCGGATAACAACAAAACCACCTCCATATTTGTTCAAATTTAAACAAATGAATGTTGTATTTTCGTCTATTTTAATAATTATAGCAGATTTTTTCTTGTATGTCTATAAAAATATGCTGTGTTTTCACCTTTTCATATTATTTTTTCCACAAACAAATCCATTATACGCACTATAAACCCACAAAAAAGCATAGAGGAGCCTTTTTGACAGACTCCTCCATTTTTTCATTATTTAATTATACGTCGATCTCTGACAGGAACACTTCTCTGCCGCCTTCCTCGCGGCTGCGAAGTCCTGCGATGACCATTTTCATCAGTTCGACAGACTGTGCAAAGGGGAAAGGCTCTTCGCCTGTTCTAAGCCAGTGCACGAACAGATCAAGCTGCTTCTTGAACGCATAATAAGAATCACCGACAGTTATATACTGTGATCCAAGACTGCCTATAAGAAGCATTCCGGCACCGGACTGACCAATGCCTTGAGTAATATTCACATTACAACCTGAAGAATGCTTGATATGCACGAATGTACGCTCGAATGTGCCTGTATTACGCACGGAAACGAACCCCTCACCAAGCATCGGATACATAGCCTCAAGTGCATGGATACCGTATGTCTCGTACTTCTTTGACATAGGTGAGCAGATATACATGAGTTCACCTATCTCATAGTGATTGTTGTAGTACGCCTCAAACTCCTTGCAGTATCTCATTGAGGATGAGGTGATGAACTTTGCTCCGTTCTTACGCCATTCAAGGAATGTACGAAGATCCTCTTCTTTATTTACAAGAGGCTTGTCAATGAACATGGGGATACCCGCCTCAACAAAGGGACGGCATCTTTCCACGTGTTCATCTCCCACGTCAGTAGCAACGATGACTGCATCCACCTTACCGATCATATCCTCGGGACGGTCAAGAACCTCGGGGATTTTTGCCGCCTTTGCAATATGCTCAGCCGCTTCTCTTTCAGCCCATCCGGTACAACAGATACAAGTGATCTTGGCACCGGGGATACCGATGGTGGATTTCGGCTGTTTTCCGAGATACACGGGAATTACCGGAAACGGACATTCACTCATATATTCGGGATCAAAATCATTGAACATCGCACTCCAGGAATAGGGGTGTCCGTTACCCTCGGTCATACCGAGAATACCGATACGAAGCTCTTTATCTCCAAGCGGAAACATCTCTTTCACCTTCTTAAAATTATTTCTTAGGTCTTGAAAGCACCTTCATGATCTCGGGGATATCAACCTCTGCAAACTCTGCACGAAGCTTTGCCATAACATCTCCTGAAAGTGCGGGAACGTCGAAATAAGCAACATTATCTCTCACCTGATCCGGTGTATCGGCACCGAGAACGAGACTCGTAACGCCTGCTGTATCTCGCATGAATGCAATGGCAAGCTCGGCTACGGTAAGTCCCTCAGATGCGGCGATCTCACGGAGGAGACGGATCCTCGGAACTGCGTGCTCTACGAGGATAGGATCATCCTGCGTGTCCGGATCAAGGAAGAACAGTCCCTGCAGGAATACGCTTCTTACAAATACAGTATAATCCTTATTCTTTAATTTGTCAACAGTTCCGGATGAAATAAGTCTCTGATCGAAGATACTCATGGGAACCTGAGTCGTTGTATACTCGTCATACTTCAGCATCTCCTCTACCTCGGCAGAATTATACACCGATGCTCCGACGATATCGGTATAACCGCGCTTTACAAGAGATGCCATAGCGGATGCGGCATTCTTACCGTGTGCGGTAAGATCTCCCGCAACGTGAAGCATCACCGCATTGACCTTTGAAATACCCATTCTTTCAAGAGATTCCTCTACGGTGGAAACAACGAACTTCTCTACCTCTGCAGCACTCTCGCCCTGGATCTTCGGAACCTTTGTAGTTATGAAAGGAAGCTCGCCTTCCCATGTCTTGAAGAAACGGCCGATCACCTCTTCGGAATCACCGTACACTCTTGCGGTATCGATAGATGTGATACCCGATTCAAGAGCCGCACGGAGCATGGAGAAGCTCTTTGCCTCATCAGGCTTACCGCCGTCGTTTGCGATACCGTAGTTCATACCGAGCTGAACGGTACCAAGGGACATTGCAGAAAGCTTTTTACCTTTAATATCAGTATATCTCATATTATTTTACATCAGCGATATCTCTGCCGCTTACCTTTCCAACGAGATCCTGATAATACTGCCAGAGAGCAACTACATCAGCACCTGTACTGATAAATGTATAACCCATCTCCACAAGCTCATCGAAATTGCCCGGACCGCCGACAGTACCTGCAAACTTGCCGTGCTTTCTTGCAGTCTTTGCAATAAGGCGGCGTACTCGGTCCACCTCATCTGCCTTTTCTGTGCCGTTGGGATCACCGATTCCCTGTCTGAAATCGGCAGGACCGAAGAATATCATATCGATTCCGGGAAGAGCACAGATCTCCTCAAGCTCTGCGAGAGGCTCGGGATCCTCGATCTGCACAACGGTGAATCTCTCCTCGTTTGCTTCCTTAATATAATCGGCAGCATCAACGAGGCAGAACTTACCGTCAGCATTACCTCCGTCGATGGGACGTCTGCCGATGGGATGGAATTTGGTATAGTAAACGATCTTTTTTGCTTCCTCAAGGCTCATAAGGTGAGGCACCATGATACCTGTGGAATCTCCCTCAAGAGGACAAACGATATCACTGTAGCATCCCTTTGAAACTCTTGTAAGAGTATCGCAGTCATAGATCTTTGCCGCACGGACAGCATCCTCAATATAAGAATAATTGGTGGGAACGTGCTCCATGTCCAGCCAGATGCAGTCGAATCCGCACATTGCGGCGATCTCTGCATTTCTTGTATCGGCAAGATTCAGCTTAACACAGGTTGCAACCTTGCCCTCTCTCATTTTCCGCAGAACGCGGCTCTTTCTCATATGCATCGGAAAATACCTCTCTTATTATCCATTACTTAGCTGAATATCCGCCGTCTACGGGGATCACAGCACCTGTTGTATATGCGGATGCCTCGGATGCGAGGTATACAAGGATTCCCTTGATATCTGTACCGTTTGCCATACGGCGAAGGAATGTCGCCTTCTTGTACTGCTCAAGGAAAGCCTCATGCTGATTATTGAAAAGTCCGCCAAGGGACAGGCAGTTCACACGAACACCCTCGGGGCCGTAATATCCTGCCATGAATCTGGTAAGATTGTGCATACCGCCCTTGTGGAAATAGTAGTCGGGAGCAACACGGGATGAGGATTCGGGACAACCCTCATAGAGAGTATCGTTGACACCGAGATCACCCATGTATGATCCGATATTGATGATAGATCCGTTACCCATCTCTGCCATATGATCACCGAATGCACGGGTGATGAGGAAAAGACCGGTGGAGTTAACAGCCATACTCTGAGCAAAGACCTCAGGAGCACAGTGATAGCTCTTGGAGGGACGGAGCACGGAATTGTTTACAAGGATATCGACCTTACCGTGCTTCTCGATCATGCGTGCAAGAAGTCCCTTGATAGACTCCTCTTCGCTCTGGTCGTAAGCATCTGCATGAACATCGTAGCCCTGAGCACGAAGCTCAGCGGCAAGCTCCTCGTTAGGCTCGAGGCGGCGTGATGCAGTCCAAACTGTAGCACCTGCCTCAGCAAGTGCCTCTACCATCTGACGACCGTAGTTACCCGCACCACCGGTGACAAGTGCCACCTTGCCGTCAAGCTTAAACATATCAAGTACTTTCACCTTGCACACCTCACTTATTCAGAAGCTCTGTCGTAGTCTTGACGATAACAGATCCTGCATCGGGAGTGAAAAGGGAGTTTCCTACCTCATATCCACCATCATCTACTGCATCGGGAGTATAGATGTATCCGGGGATGGATCCGTTGGAAAGACAGAACACGTAGGTGTTCTTATAAGGAGAATCAGCCTTGATAGCGAGACCGAACTCTACAAAAAGCTCACCCTGAAGACCCACGATAGCGGTATCTCCTAAAACAACTGTCTGGATCTCGAAGGGGAGATTGGGATCAACGTAGCCGTTCTGTGCTTCCTTGAGCATTCCGTAATAATCCTCAACGCCGAACATATCGAGCTCTGCATTACGGTAGGTGATATAGTCAGCATCAGCCAGGGACTTGAATCTCTCCTGGAAGTAGACCATTCTGTCGTATGCTTCCTTCTCATCGAGCCACTCTCTCTGAGGAAGGTCGATCTCGATGGAGTCGAGCTTTATCTCCATATCGGACTTATACTCTACCTTATCAAGGCAGTTGTAGATAGCAACGCCGAGAGTAGTACCTGCACGGCAAGCCTCCTCGAAATCCTGAGCAACTCTGTGGTATCTGGAGCTCTGGTTACCGGAAGTACCCTGTGCGAACATGAAGATCGCATCGGGGACGGCAAAACTAAGATAGCGTCTGATATATCCGGGATAATCTGCAGAAGCGAGGCAGTTATCTGCATGGAGATATGTAGGATGGAGCGAATAGTTAAGGAGGATTCCGCGGATCTTCTTATCGGTATCACGTGCAACGATAAGGTTTACGGAGGGATCTGCAAGACCGCCACGCTCACGTCTGTTTCCACCTACACCCTGCTCTGCACCGCAGTGACCTACGTATGTACCGATCTCACCCTCAAAGGTGTTCTCGGATGCTTCCTTCACGATGCGGGTGATGCTCTCAAGCATAAATGCCTCGTACTCTTCATCGGTACGGACACCCTCATTATACTCGAACTCATGGCGTTTACCGATCCAGGGAGCACAGTGGGTGTGGCTACAGGTACAAAGAATATCAAAATCGAAACGGCTGCGGAGAGTACGGACAAACTCCTTGCTGTACCAGAAGATATCTCCTGCTACGATAGCGACCTTCTTCGTGCCGTTGTCGATGAACATACATGAAACATAAAGGGGATCGTGTACGCCTTCGTTGGGACGGAGGCAGTGGGGATAACCCGCAAGCTGTACACCCAGCTTCGGGGATATATCGGTTATTGCTACGCCTATTTTAAGCATTTTACATTCCTTCTTTCGGAAAACGATTTATTTTGCGGGGGAGATGTCTTTTGAAAAAGACACCTCCCCCGAACCCCCTCCCAGAAAACTTCAGATAAAAATCAAATAAGTTTTCTCGGGATCCGGGAGAATATTTTATTTTACATAGCCTTAATTACTTCTTTGACGTTGATATCCTCATCGATTATGAGGACATCTCCGTGTCTGCCTTCTCTGAGGCTTCCCACGGTATCGCTCATACGGATAGCCTTTGCGGGATTCTCGGACACGATTTTGAACACGTCGACGAGCGACAGTCCGAGAGCCTTGAAGTTACGGGCAACAGCATCCATGGTAAGCTTACTTCCCGCAAGCTCGCCGTTGACGAAGCTTACGTCGTAGTCATCCTCGGGAGGTCTTGTACCGTCGGGATTTGAGCCATAGCTGGAATCTGTGATACCGACGATACGGTCTACACCTGCAGTCTTGATCGCAAGCTTCACCATCTCGGGGCGCACATGGATTCCTTCTCTGTCACAGATGATCTCGCAGTACAGCTCATCACGAAGGAGACACGCACAGTTGAATGTGGTCTCGATAGTACCGCCCCATCTTGTAGGTTTTATCGATGCATCTGTTGCATCAAACATATGGGTAACGATACGTGCACCTCCGTCGGTCGCTCTGTTTACATCATCAGGTGATGCGCAGGAGTGTCCCATTGCGGGAACGATCCCCCTAGAAACGATATAGTTTAGGAACTCATCGGTTCCGCTTACTTCGGGCGCAAAAGACCACTGACGAATAACGCCGGAATCTGCAAACTCCGCATACTTCACCGGATCAACGGGAGTCTCATAGACACCGCCGGATCCGTAGATGGGATTGAGGTACGGACCTTCAAGATGGACACCGAGGATATTAGATCCCTCTTTTGCCATCTCTTCTTTAACATTATTTATGTAGCCTACGGTGTTCTCGTGCCCGAGATCACGGTAAAATGTTATGAGCATTCCCGTAGTGCCGTGAGAGAGATGATGATCTGCCACATGCTTTGTGTTCTGGAATGCCTGCATTCCACCGCCGCCGTGACAGTGGATGTCTACAAATCCCGGAGCGATGATACCGTCGGCGTAGATTACCTCACCGATTACGGGAGCTCCGCCGGCACATCCGGAATATTTTATAGTTCCACCCTCAACAGCGACAGCACCGTCCTCGATGATAGTATCACCGAGGAGGAGCCGTCCGTAAATGGTATAATCTGATTTATAAGAAAGACTCATCAGTATCCGACCTTCTCAAAGCATCCGAAGGGTGCAGCGATCTCCTCGCTCATGTAAACGTCGGTATCCATAAGCTGAAGGATAGATGCGGGAACCTGAGGAGTAACCTCACCGTAGCAGATAAGACGTGAGATCATTCTCTGCCAGCTTGAGAACTGACCCATTGTTACGAGGTCGTGAGACTCCATACGGTTCTTAGCTCTCTTAACGTCAGCGGGACCGATGGTAGCAGCCTTGGGAGGAACGTTTGCGATATCACCGGAGTTACCGAATACACCGTGGAGAGAGTTCTGCATGATAGTCATGGGGTTAAGAGTAAGAACTCTTGCATCCATCTCAAGGAACTCCTCAACGGAGCTGCAAGCAAACTCGGGGGTATCGGGATCGATAAATGCGATATGTCCTGCCCAA
>SVQM01000148.1 GCA_015065335.1 Oscillospiraceae bacterium
CACGCATCATGTTGATGATGAGAATATGTGCAAGCTGGTCTATTCCGTATGTTTTATTAACAGGATTGAGAATCCAACCCCGTTTTACCCAGTTTTGCAGAGTGGTACCGTCAACTCCCGTGATCTCACGTACCTGTGACAGTTTTATTCCGTCGGTTATGAAGTAGATTTTTTTAAGGAATTCAAGTCCTGTTACATCTCCCATTTTGTCCCGTAGCATCACGGTTCCGGGAATGTATTCGAGCATTCGGTTTTCATTCACTCGTTATACCTCCATTTCAGAACAGACAGCGCACATGACTGTCTTATGTGGTATTTATATTATATCATACGGTCACATGACTGTCAATAGCATTCTGCAGAAAAGTTTATGATTTCTGCTGTTTTTTGCATACTAAAGGAGTCTTCTTTTTGCTAAAGTATATATGTTTTATAAAAAAACCTTAATATTTACTTAGTACCATTGATTTATTGAGTGTTTTGTTATATAATATAATGTATTTATTATTACAAATGAAGGGTTTTCTTATGATTTTAAATTATTCTGATTTTTCTCCTAAGGGGAACGGGAAGATCGTAAATATAAACAGTGTCGGACAGATCGACAGAGCTGTTCCCTATCATCATCAAAAAGGTGACGGATTTATATTTGAATATGTGATTTCCGGTGAAGAGTGCGTTGAATCGCCAGATATACTTTTAAATGCGGGGATCGGTGATTTTATCGTGGTACGTCCCGAAGAGGAATGTGTGATCTACAGAAAGAGCCGTGATCTCAGTGCTTTTTCTCTCCATATATCAGGATTTGTGCTTGAGGCGATTGCTGATGTATTAAACATAGACAATACTTACTTAGCTCCCGCTGCATTTGATTTGCTTGATTCATTTTTAAAGATCACTTCGCTTTATGATAAGTATAATGCGGGAAGCGGTGTTTCCGGAAAGCAGATATGTGAGATAGCTGTTTCCTTTTTGCTCGACATTGCAGCACATAAGTCTGAAGTACATATCAGAGATCAACGTCCTACACCTTTGGGAATTAAAAATTATCTTGATCTTTGTATTTGCGGTGATGTCGATCTTGAAGCTGTAGGAAAAAGATTTGGTGTTACCGGAGTACATATCATACGCATTTTCCGCAGTGAATTTGATTTTACTCCGATGCAGTATTTAAAACTCAGACGTCTTGATAAGGCTGCGGAGCTTCTTTTGGAAAGTGATCTTTCAATAAAGGATATCTCTTCCCTTCTTTGCTTTTCAAGTACACAGCATTTTACAAATCTTTTTAAGGAGCATTTTGGCTCTTCTCCCGGAAAATTCCGAAGCTTAAATAAAAAAACGACGGTTGATATCGGTTAATGTCAGAGGTGTTAAAATTGAAAAAAATAATCAGCACTTTAAAGAAAATATTTTCTCCTGTGGGGGATTTTATAATTACTGTAGCAAAAAAAGTTCATGCGCATCCTTTCTTGGAATTTCTGATCTTTTCGTCAGTAATGTACTTTACGGTAGATATCCTCTGCCGCAGATCATTTGTTGAGCCTTTTACTTTCATTTTCAGATCTCCGTTTATTTTCCTTTTTAATTTTCTAATTGTTGCGTTTACGATGTCACTTTCCCTTATATCGTACCATAGGTATTTCTTTTATATGGTAAACGCTGCATTATGGCTCACTATTTCCATTGCAAATTACGTAATACAAAGTATGCGTACAAATCCTTTTTCCGCAATTGACCTGAAGGTCGTCTTGTCTGCATATGATGTGATCCCGAAATATATCGGATGGGGCGGAGTTATACTTATATTGGCAGCTTTTGTTGCTGCAGGTGTTCTTCTTGTGTTGCTTTGGCGTAGATGCCCGAAGCCTTCAAAATTCAATCGTAAAAAATCTCTTTTGAGATCCGGTATCATTGCCCTTTTGCTCAGCTCCTTCGTATTCTATACAGCCTATACCGAATATATACCGGCCGAGCTTGAAAGTGCCATAAAGGCTTATGACGATTACGGTTTTCCCTATTGCTTCTTCCGTAGCTTTGTCCACAGAGGAGTCGTATCTCCCGATGAGTATTCCAAGGAAGCTGTGGATGAGCTTCTTGAAAAGCTCGGCGAGGATGAACCCGGTAACACGGCAAGTAATTCTCCGAATGTGATTTTCCTTCAGCTTGAATCATTTTTTGATGTAAATAAAGTAATCGATCTTGAGATAAGTGAGAATCCGATCCCTGTGTTTACATCCCTGAAACAGAGCTGTCCTACGGGAAAATTCAGTGTCAATGCCGTTGGCGGAGGTACCGCAAATACAGAATTTGAGGTACTCTGCGGAATGAACCTTGCTCATTTCGGCCTTCTTGAGTGCCCCTATTCTACCATTCTCAACGAAGTACCTTGTCAGTCACTTGCAAGCGTTATGACCGACGCCGGTTTTACTTCTCATGCCATCCATAATCATATTGCTACTTTCTATACACGTAATCTCGTATATCCCAATATCGGATTCAATACTTTTACTCCCATTGAGTACATGAAGGATTATGAGAGGAATATTCTCGGATGGTGTAAGGATGATGTCCTTATAAAGCAGATAACTAATTCTCTTGAATCTACAGACGGTAAGGATTTCGTATTTACTGTATCTGTTCAGCCTCACGGAAAGTATCCCGATTATGAAACTATAGGTGAAGATGGTATTAAGGTGCTATCGTATCCTTATGATGATAAGATCTATGAGGTTGAATACTTTATAAATCAGATCCGTGAGACCGACGCTATGGTCGGTGAGCTTATAGCGCTTTTAGAGGATTACCCCGAGGATGTTGTTCTTGTAGTATACGGCGATCATCTTCCAACTCTCGGTCTTAAGAACGAGAATATGTTTGACGGTGATATTTACAGTACTGAATATGTTGTATGGAGCAACTGCGGATTTAAATGTGAGGGTGGCGATGTTCAGGCGTTCCAGCTTTCCGCAAAAATACTTGATGCCCTTGGAATAACTGGTGGTGAGATGTTCCGTATTCACAATAAGCTTGCGGATGATGAAAAATATTACACCTATATGCAGCTTATGGAGTATGATATGCTTAAGGGGGAGAATTATGCTCTCGGTGACGATCTTCCCACGCCTACTGAGATCATGCTCGGAACAGAGACCATATCTGTTTCAGCTCTCCAGATTTATGAGGACATAATGTTTGTTTCGGGTGAAAATTTCACTAAAGACAGTTATGTTTTTGTTGATGATATGAGATGCGAAACT
>SVQM01000034.1 GCA_015065335.1 Oscillospiraceae bacterium
CAATTGCAAGCATTCCTTCACCCATGCTTGCGTTGAGCGAGTCGATACAAATGATCGTGCTTCCTTCATACTTTTCCATCAGCTTCTTTGCGGTGACAAAACCGGTATTTACAGAACCCGACTGCTTGGATGAGCATCCTATGTAAACGATGTCCATATCCATCTTTAAGTACTCTTCAAAGATATGCCCAAATTCTTCGACCGAGACCTGCGCTGTGATGATACGCTTGCCGTCTCTCATTTTATTGTAGTGCTCATGAACCTCATCCTCCGTCCACGTAAGCGTTGCAACGCTTTCCACACCACCACAGGAGGTAGACATTTTGGCAAAGGTAATGTGATATTTGTTAAGCTGCTCTACATTCAGATCTGAGCAGGAATCCGTAATAACTTTTACTTTTCTCATGATAGAGTACTCCTTGATAAAAATATTTTTTCATTTTATGACATAATTTTACGGTCGTTTTCTAAACTGAATCGAAACTTACAAGTATTTAAAAAAAAGAAAAACGAGCATCTCCGTTACGGTACTGCTCGCTTTGCCAATGATTTATTCTTTTGAAATATTAGTTTTTTCAAGTGCCTTGTCCTTGTTCCAAAGGAAACTGAACGGCATCTCCGTTTTTTGTTTGATGCGTTTCAAATTTTCTCTATGCTTATATAGCATAAGAGGAAGGATCAGAGCTATGATCAATACTCCCCACACATCATGACGCATTATGCCGTACACGATCGGAAAGATCGCTGAAGCAGTCAGTGGAACAAAACAAATGTAATCGGTTAAGATCGCTACTGCGATCTCAGCGGCAAGCATAATAAGAAACACTCGCCAATCAAACGCAAGTATCATACCGCCAAGACAGGCGAGCCCTTTGCCGCCTTTGAATTTCATATAAAACGGAAACGAGTGTCCAAGTATACAAGCCACACCGGTGACCGCTAACGAGTATGTAAGCTCAGGAAATAGCTTTTCGCAAAGCCATATGACAAAAGTTGCTTTGGCGATATCAAATAAAGCACATCCAATACCGATTGCCTTTCCAAAGAGAATCAAAGCATTGGACGCTCCCGCATTCTTTGATCCCTTTTCGCGTATATCAAAGCCGCGGAGCTTTGCGATGATGTATGACGGATTTATTGCACCTATCAAATATCCGATTAAAATACAAAGTACATATTTCATGAATATCCCTCTCATTGCTTTTTAGGAAGCATAACGGTAAAGGTGGTGATACTGTTACCGCTACTTACGTTCACCTCTCCGTTATGAAGCTCCACGATGCTTTTTACAATAGCAAGTCCTATACCGTTACCCTGCGTTGCGTGGGATTCATCGACTTGGTAAAACTTTGCAAAGATCTTATCCTGTTTTTCGGGTGGGATCTCGCTACCCGTATTGCTGACCTTGACACAAAGATTTTTACCGAAATCAAGCACTTCAAGTTCAACAGTTCCGCACCGAGGAACGAATTTTACAGCGTTATCAATGAGATTGATCCACACCTGCTTGAGCATTTCCTCATTTGCTTCAATTATATATTCATCAAAATCAAGCTGAAGATCTATATTTTTGCTTGACCATTTTTCTTCAAGCAAGAGAACGGCAGACCGCACCTGTTCGGACAGATTAAAGCATGACACGTCAGTAAGAATGGTTTGGTTTTCCACTTTGGTTAGACTCAATACGTTGCTTGCCATAGAGGAAAGCCGCATAGATTCCTCACGAATAGCGCGGGCATACTGAATACGCTGTTCTTCGGTAAGGTTTCCTGCCTCAAGAAGGTTGGCAAGTCCCGTGATAGAAACGATAGGCGTTTTGAATTCGTGTGAGAATGCATTGATGAAATCATTGCGAAGCATCTCTGTGTTTTCAAGCTCCTCTGCCATGGTGTTGAAGCTTGTCGTAAGCTCTTTTACCGCCGGATGTGCCGACATAGTATCTCCGAATTTAAGACGGGTCTTGAAGTCGCCCGCTGCCAATCGGTTCATTTTATTGATGATCTCATTCACCGGTTTCAGCGGAAGTCGGCTACTGAAAAACACGGATACTCCTCCGATGATCAGGCTGATCAACGACATAAACAAAATGACCTGGCCAAGTTGAAGATCGCCGTCTACATCCACGATTACTCCCGCCTTTGTTAAGAGCCATAAACCGAGAGCCGTCAACCCGATTGCTGCGAGAAGGATGATGAATACGAATATGGATAGCGCAAGCGTCAAGGACATTCTTGATCTGCTTTCTTTTATTTTTTCTATGTTGATCTGCGGTGCCTTTTTCATACCTTTTTGACCGCCTTATAACCGAGTCCGCGAACTGACTCTATTTCAAATTCACTCCAACCCTCGAAACGCTTGCGGAGTCTGCCAACATGTACGGTAACTGTTTCCCATCCCGTCTCACTTTCTGCTCCCCATATTTCGTCCATGAGTTGAATACGGGTAAAGATCTTTCCGGGATATGAAAGTAGCTTATAAAGAAGCATAAATTCCTTTTGCGGAAGCTCTTGAGTTTCTCTGCCTTTTGTTACCGTCAGCGCATCATAATCAAGTACAACGTCGCCTACAACAATTTTGCGCTCATTTGCGATCTTCGCACGGCGAAGGAGCGCCTTGATGCGATACAGGAACTCATCCTGATTAACGGGCTTTGTCATATAATCGTCCGTGCCAACAGCAAAGCCTTTGTTTTTATCCACGGGAAGCTGTTTGGCAGAAACCATCAAAATCGGGAGATTGTTGTCACACTTGCGTAGAATTCCCGTAAACTCATATCCGTCCATCTTCGGCATCATAATATCGAGTACCACAAGGTCGATATGCTCTTTATCCATAACGTCAAGTGCTTCCTCACCGTTCTTAGCGATGGCTACGGTATATCCGTTGTTTTTAAGAACCGCCTCAAAATACATCCTCGTGTTTTTATCATCATCTACCACAAGAATACGGAACATCTATTGTCACCTCTTTTTTGTAATCAATTTAACAATATTGCCATAAAGGACACAATTGTCAGCAATACAACTACAGGAATGACACTGCCGCCGATCAACTGTACCAGAGAGTGTTGTTTGGTTCTAACGCTTGATATATATACTGGTAAAATCAATGCAACCCCTATAATTGCGTGGATATACAACCCGAAGTATAATGAAAGGAGCACCGGTCCGACAATACTGCAAGCATGGCCGCTTGCTTTGATATTAAATACTTTGTTAAGCAAAAGCATTCCGATACCGCAAAGCAGATATTCAAGGTAAATGATTTTCAGCTCAATTGGTGCAGACGCTACAAACGCCATAACAGTTCCAAGCAGATAACCTGCAAAGGAAAATATCATAGCAAGACTACGTTGTCCTTCACGACCTCTGTCCTTGTATTTTGGAATATACTTTTGCAAGGGATAAGCAAGCGTTGGCAAAATACTCAAGAAAAATAGTGCTCCGAGCAAATGCCATGCATTTCCGAAATAACTCGCATGCGCAACATAAACGATTATCAGCAAAGCCGCCGCAAACACCGGCGGTATAGTTATTTTTCGAATGATTTTGAAAACCTTTTCCATATGGCTGTATTACGCCCCTTTAGTTATTTACAGAAAATTTTACTTGTGTATCCTAAACCGAAAATAAACAGTACAAAAAAATTCAAAAATCTCACAGATAAGTTGTTTGTAATCCAAATATGTTTTATTCGATAGGCGTATCCTTGTCCTGATATTGATTTTTCAACGCATTCTCCTTTAATTGCCACAGTCGTGGTTACCGCAATTATGCGATCCGCAGCCGTGACTGTCGCAGTTGTGTCCTTCTTCGCCGTGTTCGTGACCGTGATGATCACATCTAACCTCGGGGTTGAAGCTTAATTTGTTTGCAAGCAAAGCGCTGACTGCCTCGTCGCAAGAACCGCTGACACCACCGTAAAGCTTGATGCCTGCCTGAGCCAGTGCTATCTGTGCACCGCCGCCGATACCACCGCAGATCAATGCGTATACGTTTTGCTCCATGAGAAATCCCGCAAGTGCGCCGTGACCACTGCCGTTCGTATCCACGACCTCGTAAGAAACGACCTTACCGTGATCTATCGTGTAGATCTTAAACTGCTCGGTGTGACCGAAATGCTGAAAGATCTGTCCGTTTTCATAAGTTACTGCAATTTTCATAATGATATTTCTCCTTCGTTTTTGTTTATTCATCAAAAATCATTTGCACAATATACTCCGCCGTATGAAGTATCTGCTCCGAGTTGGAAATACTTGGAGTTCCGTCACCGTCCTGTGCGCCGTACATTCCGAAATATGAGTGACAACCGCCATCAATAACGATCTCTTTGAAATCCTTGGGCAAATTACTTATATTGTCGTTATACTTTTCCCTATTGAGCACTTTATCCTCACTACCGTATATTGAGAGAACGTCAAGCTCAGTATCCGAAAGATCTGCCGTTGAATAGGAGCCAAGTAAGATCAACCCTTCGTACTCATCTGTATGATCTTCAAGGTACGATGCCGCCATTGAGCCTCCGAGCGAATGCCCGCCAATGTACCAATTCTCAATCTGAGGATACTTCTTTTGAATACCGTCCGCCGCATTAATGTCAAGAACGGCAAGATTAAAGGGCATTTTCACAAGAACGCACAGGATACCTTTACGGGCAAGCTCTGCCATCAGCTGTTCATATGCATGGTGTTCCACCTTTCCTCCCGGATAGAAAACAACTCCGGCTATTGCATCCTGTGGTTCAAATACGACGCTTCCGTTTTTGAGGGTAGAAACAGTTATATTTTCCGTTGGTGAAAACACCGCAATTGCTCCCTCGTCCGCCCTATAGTAATCTCCTAGATATATCGCACACGCCCCGATCAGAATCACAATTACAAGAACGATGGAAGCAACTATAATAAATATTTTTTTCTTTCGTTTGTCTGCAAAAAAGCTCATCGTAAATCCTTTCACCAAAGAACACATCAAATTTCTTCTGTGTTTTCTTCCACATCAAACTGACTCTGGTACAGCTGATAATAGAAACCTTCTTGTTTCATAAGAGCTTCGTGATCTCCGCTTTCGATCACGTCACCGTCCTTCATAACAAGTATCATATCGGCGTTACGGATAGTAGAAAGACGGTGTGCAATAACAAAGCTTGTTCTCCCCTTGGTCAGCTCATCCATAGCTCGTTGGATAATGACCTCGGTTCTCGTATCCACGGATGAGGTTGCTTCGTCAAGAATCAGCATGGGAGCATCCTGAAGCATCGCACGGGCGATTGTAAGAAGTTGCTTCTGTCCTGCCGAGATGGTCGTTCCCTCTGTCAGTACCGTGTCAAGGCCCTGCGGCAATGAACGAATAAACTTATCGATACCGCAGACCTTAGCGACACGCATAATATCCTCGTCAGTGATCTCTGTCATATTGTAAGCAAGATTTTCACGAACCGTCCCCTCAAACAGCCAAGTGTCCTGTAATACCATACCGAACATATCGTGTACGTCCTCACGTCGAATGTCGTGAATAGGAACACCGTCAACCGTAATGCTGCCGCCGTTGATCTCAAAGAATCGCATCAAGAGGTTGACCATCGTGGTCTTGCCTGCTCCCGTGGGTCCGACGATGGCAACCTTTTGTCCCGGAGTCACCTTTGCCGAGAAGTCCTTGATAATTACCTTATCGGGATTATCGGGATATGCAAATCGAACATGATCAAATATGACCGCTCCCTTTGTTTCCTCGGTTTCATGCTTTGGTTTTCCACTTTCATCCTCCAGTTCCTCGGCTTCCATAAACTCAAAGATACGTCCCGCACCTGCGGTAGCCGTCTGTAAATTAGTCATTCCTTGTGCGATCTGCGTCAACGGAGCAGTAAAGAGACGAACGTACAAAATAAAGGAAATAATGACTCCGAATTTGATCGTTCCGTTTATGGCAAGCGCCGCACCGATAACACACACGGCAACATAGGAAAGATTACCGATGATGTTCATCAGAGGCTGCATCATACCCGACAGGAATTGAGATTTCCAGTTTGCATCATAAACGTCACGATTGAGCTTACCAAATCGGTTAAGCACCTTCTTCTCAGCACGGGAAATGCGAACAACGTCATGTCCCGAATACATTTCCTCAACGTATCCGTTTAGTGCACCGAGGCTGACCTGCCGTTGCTTGAAGTATTTCTGTGAACGCCCCATAATGAGCATCAAAAGCACCATACCGACCATCGTGATCAGAACAGCAGTTAATGCAAGACGCCATTCGGTTACGAACATCATAATGAGACATCCGATAAACTGCGTTGCGGCGCTGATCATCATGGGCAGGCTGTTGGTCATTCCTTGTTGAAGCACCGATACGTCATTGGTAATACGGCTGAGAATGTCACCCGTTGAGGTCTCGCCAAACTGCTTTTGCGGCACTTTATTGATCTTGACCGAAAGATCGTGACGCATTCTGCGAGAAGCCTTTAGCGTAACGGTCGCCATAATATAATGCTGAACAAAGTTCGCCAACGCACCGACCAGATAGAAAACGATCAGCGTAATACCTACTCTTGCAATAGCTGACATATCGATACCGCCCACAAGTCCGTCGGAAATGATATCTGTGATCTCTCCAACCTTATCAGGAGTGATGATCGTCATAACTGCAGCAAGTGCGGCGAGAAGCAATGCAAAAATAACGAGAGGCGCATTGCCCATATATTTAAAAATTTTTGAAAGTGTTTGTTTCATTTCGGCACCTCCTTACGCAAGCTCCGCAGCGGTCAACTGAGACTGTACGATCTCACGGTAAACGGAGCAGCTTTCCATCAACTCGTCGTGCGTGCCGATGCCAACGGCCTCACCGCACTCAAGCACGATGATCTTGTCTGCATCACGAATGGTACTGATCCGCTGTGCGACGATAACCTTTGTGGTATTCGACAGCTCTTTTGCAATGCCTTGGCGAAGAGTAGCGTCGGTCTTATAGTCAAGCGCCGAGAAGGAGTCGTCAAATATCAATATTTCGGGCTTTCTTGCAAGAGCACGTGCAATCGAAAGACGCTGTTTCTGTCCGCCCGATACATTCTTACCAAGCTGTACGATACGATGCTCCTTACCGTCCTCGGTTTTATCAACAAACTCCTTTGCCTGAGAGAGCGAGATCGCCATATCCACCGTTGCTTCATTAAACTCTTCTTTACTTTCTCCAAAGGTGATATTTTCTCGAATACTACCTGCAAACAAAATTGCCTTTTGCGTGATATATCCAATTTTATTATATAGGCCGTCAAATGTATAATCCTTGACGTTGACTCCGTCTACGAGGACTTCACCCTTAGTAGCATCATAAAAGCGTGCGATCAAGGAAATAAGAGTTGTTTTACCGCATCCGGTTGCACCGATGATGGCAAGGGTTTGACCCTTTTCAATACGGAAGGAGATATCGGAAATAGCATCCTCCTGTGCCTCGGGATAGGCAAAGGACACATTCTTAAACTCTACTGTTCCAATCTCGTCTGCATTGCTCTTTTCACCCTCGGTGACAGTTTCCTGTCTATCAAGTACCTCGTTAATACGCTCTGCCGAGACCTGAGCTGCGGGAAGCATCATAAACACCATGACCATCATCATAAATGACATGACCACATAGGTTGCATAGGTACTGAACACAACAACATCGCTGAACATTGCGATTCTTCCTGCCACATCGGTAAGTGTTATTTGATTGATTAGAGCCGCACCGAGCCAATAGATCGCCAAGGAAAGACCGTTCATACAGGTCCCCATCACAGGCTGCATCAAGGAGAACAGACGCTGATTTTTCAGCTGCGTATTCATCATTTCAGTGTTGGGCACATCAAACTTTTCGGTCTGATAGCTTTCCGCATTGAAGGCGTGAACCACGTTGATACCCGTCAGGTTTTCTCTTGCCATACGATTTTGTGTATCTGTCAGTTTCTGAACCTTACGGAAACGAGGCAAGCAAACAGACATGATGGCAAGGACTGTTGTGCATATCACAATTACTGCTGATGCCGTTACGGCAGACAACTCCCAACTCTTACCGAGGATCTTGATGATCGCCCATACCGCCATAATGGGTGCTTTTACCAGCGATTGCAAGCCCATAACAACGATCATTTGTAATTGCGTAATATCATTGGTCGTTCTTGTGATCAAGCTTGGAATCGAAAACTTTGACGTTTCCGCTTTGCCAAGCAGCATTACGTGAGAAAACAGCTTTTCTCTGATGGTATAACTATATCCCGCAGCAATGCGCGAAGTCAAAAAACCGCAAGAGATCGCCAAAGCTGCGCTTGCAAGCGTACAGCCGAACATCTTTGCTCCCACCGACAGAATATCTGACATTTCACTTCCGGGGGTATTGATCAAAACCGTCAAATCACTCATAAAGTCGGGCATCGTCAGATCAAAATAAATCTGACCGATGATCAATGCAATACAACCGAGAACCATCCACCGTTCCCGTTTTTTCATACATTTCAGCAATTTGAGCATTTTGTAATCATTTCTCCTTTATGATCTTATCGATATTTTCGTTCATCAATTTGAAGCACCGTTCCATAACAGAGCGATCTTCTTCACAGATTCCTTCCAAAACCGCTTTTGCAAACTGAATCTGACGCTCCCGTCCTGCTTCAACGATCTTTAGTGCCTTTTCTGTACATACGAGCGCATCCTTTCTTCTGTCTCCCGGAACGGCTCGTCTTTCAATATATCCCCCCTGCACTAAGTTCTCAACGTGAGCAGATACCACAGGGCGCTTCAGTCCCCTCATATCGCAAATATAGCTTGCCGTAGCAAACTCGGGATTATTGGCAATAAAAAGAAGGATGCTGATCGCAGTATGCGGCATATCAGTTTCTTTAGCCAGCGGAAGCAATGCCTTTTCGTATGCCAATCCTATCTTTCTTGCATAACCGTTCATTTCCTGAATCGTTATCATAAAAAGCTCCTTTGTTTTTATTCATTTTTGAACTATTCTATAGTATACTATTCACAAACGTAATTATCAATGGCGGAATTGTGAATTTTTATGACGGTCAATTGAAAGTTTTACTTCTAAAACAAAAAGGTAGGTGCAGACTGAATATTATGGTCTGCACTCGTGTGTTATTCAAGTATATCTATTACAATCTGCATTACGAGCTTGGCAGCACATGTAAAGATTACTTCTTCAGAATAGCTCACATGCTCACTCCAACAATTATCGAACTGCTCGAAAATTTCTTTTTGCTCATCGGTCATTGTTTTGAGCAGGTCATCGTGATATCGAGCCATATATTTCATAAGCTCTTTCATTTCGGGAGAATTATTGCAACTATCGATTTAAGGACAGATGTTTACGTGTCACAGTTCCTTGATAATCGACCTCATACCCACACCACCGCAAAACGATTTCCTCTACTACAAGCTAAAGTAACAACACTACTTTTACCTCGATTCTGTGACCTTTGGTTACTCTTTCCCAAAAAAGCTCACTATCCCTGCAGATAGTGAGCTTTTCTTTTTATTTGACGTCTTTACACGATCCGCAATCACAGCCGCAGGCGGAACATCCGCCTGATTTGCAGATCCCGCTGTCGGGACAGCCGATGCACTTCTTGCCACTCTTCTTTGCCTTATACACGTAAAATACAGCAAAACCAACAATAAGCACTATAACGCCGATAACTATAATATTCTGTATCATACCAACACCACTGATTATTTGCTTACGGTCTGAGCTTTTTTGTTACCATTGAGTGCATACTCAGCCGCCATCTTTTTGTTTGTATTCATTATGATAAATCCGATGATCCCTACAAATACCAGTACTGCCGCAAGTCCGCCGAGAGCAGGTGCGATGGCAAGACTCTTTGGATCCACGATAAGAGTGCCAATTGTGTATACAAGATAACCGATAGTATAACCTACACCGAGCTGGAGTCCGATTCCGCCCCAGAGCCACTTGGAGCTCTTCATCTCGGAATTCATTGCACCTATAGCCGCAAAGCAAGGAGGTGAGAACAAATTAAACATAAGATATGCGAGGGCTGCAACCTTGGAAATAGCAAATACTGCAGCTACTTCAGTACCCGCACCTTCTGCCATTGCAAGCTCCTCGGTATCGATGAGATTGGAGATACCGTAGCATACTGCAAGTGTACCCACAACATTCTCCTTAGCGATAAATCCGGTAACTGCAGCCGCCGCCATCTGCCAAGCCTTAATACCGATAATGGGGACGATCAGATATGCAATGGGATTTGCGATAGATGCGAGGATGGAGGTGTCTTCAGCACCCTCAGCCACAAGGCTGAAGCTCCAGTCGAAGGACTGCATAATGTAAACTACTGCATTACAAAGAAGTATGATCGTACCCGCCTTAACAATGTACGCCCATCCACGTCCGCACATAGATTTGAATGCTCTCCAAAGGCTGGGCGCCTTGTATTCGGGAAGCTCAATAATAAAGTAGGATTTTCTGTTCTTGTAGCCTGTGATCTTATTGATAAGAAGAGCACCGATAAGGATTATAAAGATACCAACGAAATACATCATGGTTCCTACCCAAGAGGCATCCTTGAAGAATGCACCTGCAAACAGCGCAATAACGGGAAGCTTCGCTCCGCAGGGCATGAAGGGTGCAAGCATTGCTGTTGCTCTGCGCTCACGCTCATTACGGATAGTACGGCAAGCCATAACTCCGGGAATAGCACATCCTGTACCGATTACAAAGGGGATAACAGATTTACCCGAAAGTCCGACTTTTTTGAAGATAGGATCAAGAACAACGGAAACACGGGACATATAACCGCAATCCTCAAGGAGAGCAATGAGGAAATACATCACCATAACAAGGGGAAGGAATCCTACAACGGCGCTGACACCGCCGATGATTCCCTCAGTAAGAAGTGCAACGAGGAATTCGTTGCCACCTTCAAGAGCACCTGCCACCCATTCCTTGAACATATCAATGAGAGTTACAAGTCCGGGGATAGTTTTTCCCGATTCAAACTCATACCCCTCAGCGATCCACGGGCCTACCCATGCCTGTGAGATCTGGAAAACGAGGAACATTACCACTGCAAAGATCGGAATGCCCAGCCACTTATTGGTGAGAATGGCATCGATCTTATCCTGAGATCCTTTTTCTTTAGTGAGAACAGTACGTTTTTCAACCTTAGATACAATACCGTTTACAAACTCAAATCTCTTTCTGTCTGCCGCCTCAACTACTTTCTTATCGGTAAGATCGATATCTCCCTGAACATAAGGAGCTGTCTGCTCCTTTCCCGCAAGACCTGCGGCAACCTTTACAAGCTCTGCAAGTCCGTCTGCAGATGTGGAAACAGTATTCACAACGGGACACCCCAGCTTTTCTGACAGAGCCGCTGCGTCAATATTGTTCTTCTTTTTCTTGTTGATGTCGGTCTTGTTAAGTGCAACAACAACGGGAATACCAAGCTCAAGAAGCTGAGTGGTAAAAAACAGGCTTCGGCTGAGGTTGGTAGCATCCACGATGTTGATGATAACATCAGGATTCTCGTTCTTTACGTAAGTGCTTGTTACACTTTCTTCCGACGTAAACGGAGACATTGAATAAGCTCCGGGAAGATCAACTGCGATCAGCTCATCCACGCCTGCATAGCTCTTTTTGATGTGATGTTCCTTTTTGTCAACGGTAACACCTGCCCAGTTTCCGACCTTTTCATTTCTGCCGGTCAGAGCATTGAACATTGTCGTCTTACCGCTGTTTGGATTACCTGTCAAGGCAATTCTCATTGTTTTCTCCTCCTGAGATGTATGTAGATTTATTTTTATCTTAATTCATTATGCGACGAGGTTAGTTTCGTCTAACTTGCGGGTACAAAGAAATGCCGAGGATTATCTTCACCGATTTAAATGATGATCGCCTCGGCAAGCTGTCTGTCGATATTGTATCTGCCGTCCTTGATAGACACGACACAACCACCTTTAAGATGAGAGATAACAGTTATAGGCTCACCGCTGTAGCAACCGAGCGTAAACAGAAATCCGTCAAGCTCTTCATCGTCGGTCTCGATACTTTTAATGATATACTCCTTGCCTTCTTCCGCCGCAGTTAAATTCATATGTAACTCCCGAATCATTGCTTTCGATTAGCACAAGCTAACTATTGTCCGAAAAACAAAGTTAGTTTTTTCTAACCGTGTATTATAATACACCTGAAAATTCCATTTGTCAAGAATTTTTAAGAAAAAAATCCCGAATCGTCAAAATTTACACGGTCAGGTTTTGATTTATTGATTATTTGTGCATATTTATACAGCAATCATAAAATCCCCTCCGTAATTATATATTAAAGCGGAGGTGATTTTATGAAAATCAGATGGAAAACGCTTTTGATCTGTATAGCGATCCCGCTTCTTGTGGGACTCATATCGGGACTTATCTCACGTGGAGGCATGGAAATATTTGAAACAGTATCCAAACCGCCGCTTTCCCCGCCGGGATTCCTTTTCCCCATAGTATGGACGATCCTCTATATTCTCATGGGAATATCATCGTATCTGGTACTCTCATCCGGCGCAAGCAAAGGGGAAGTAGCTAATGCACTCAGTACATACGGAATCCAGCTTTTCTTTAATTTCTTCTGGTCGATCATATTCTTTAATCTGGAGCTTTATACCTTTGCCTTTGTGTGGCTTGCAGCACTGTGGATATTCATACTTTTAACCATCATAAGGTTCAGCAAGATATCAAAACCGGCAGCATATCTTATGATCCCCTATATACTTTGGGTGAGTTTCGCAGGTTATCTGAACCTTGGAATAGCGATACTTAATTGAGAATGAGCTCGGGGAACAAGTCCCTCACTTATATAATCAAATATACTCTATCATATATAGTTTTAAAGTTTTTAGGGGAGGGAGCACGAGGGAGGGGACTTTTTTCAAAAAGTCCCCTCCCTCGCATGATCTTGTCGAAAACCCTACAGGTTTTCCGACATAAGGCTTTGTTTGCTCGCGCCTCATGCCGACGGGCAAAGCCCGCGACACTCGCAAAGCCAATAGGAGTAGGCTTAGTCGCTTCTTCACAGAAGCTTCTGCGCCTACGGATTTTATTATATGTCGAAGTAGTTTCGTTTTTTATAAACTTTTTCGACAGTCTGGCGTGAGGGAGGGGACTTTTTTCAAAAAGTCCCCTCCCTCGCATATTAATACGTATTATAACCTTTTATGCAAGATATTTTGCTGCGTATGCCTCGTACTGAGATTTGTACACGGGGCTGTCTTCCTTCATATGACGGATAGACTCGTGGAGATTGAGATTCTTCTCCTCAGCGTCGATAACACATCCGGCAATATTAGAGCAGTGGTCGGAAACTCTCTCGAGGTTTGTGAGGATATCTGACCACACAAAACCTGTCTCAATTGAGCATGCACCCTGCTGAAGTCTTGTGATATGACTGCTTCTCATGGATTCCTTGAGCTTATCAATGATCTGCTCAAGAGGTTCAACCGTTGCCGCAGCAACCATATCGTTATTTACAAACGCCATGCGTGAAAGATCAAGTATCTCTACCGTTGCCGAAGTGAGATTATTAAGCTCTGCAAGAGCCTCTCCGGAGAAGTTTATTCCCTTCGCCTTCATCTCCTCAGCAGAATCCACAAGATTCTTCGCATGGTCGCCGATCCTCTCAAGGTCACCGATTATCTTGAGAAGCTTCGCCGCCTCGGCACTCTCTCTGTCACCTATCTGCAAGGTAGACAGCTTAACAAGATATGTACTGATTATATCCTCATAGTGGTCAGTCTTATCCTCTGCTTCCTTGATAGAATCAACGAGAGCAGGATCAAATTTACTGAGGCAAAGTATACCGTTTTTCAGAGATTCCACTGCATCATCAGCCATCTCATATGCGAGGGTATGACATCTCTCAAGTGCAACTGCGGGAGTCTGAAGGAGACGGTCATCAAGCTCGGTAACGGTATTTGAATTCTTCTTTTCCGGAATGAGCTTGAGTGCGATCTTTTCAATGACAGAAGATATAGGCAGGAACAGAAGTGTACAAAGTATCTTGAATACTGTGTTGATAACAGCGATATCAAGTCTGTCTACAAACACGCCTGTTACAGCATCCGAAAGCACAAGCATATCTACAACACCGAATGCCGTCAACCATACAACAGTACCCATTACATTAAATACAAGGTGTGCCATTGCTGCTGATTTAGCATTACGGTTTGCACCGAAGCAGGAAATAACCGCTGTGATACAGGTACCTATAGCCTGTCCCATAATAATGGGTATAGCTGCACCGAAGGTAACGATCTTACTGTCGGAAAGTGCCTGAAGAATACCGACAGATGCGGAGGAGGACTGAATGATCGCCGTAAGCACCGCACCAACAAGAACGCCGAGAACGGGATTCTCAAACATTACAAACAGCTTACCGAAAGCCTCGCTCTCTTTAAGTCCGCCAACGGAGCCGGACATCGCCTCCATACCGAACATCAGAACCGCAAAACCGAGGAGTATAGTACCGGTATCTTTTTTCTTGCTGTTCTTTGAGAACATATAAAGGATGATTCCGATAAGTGCAAGAATGGGAGTAAATGAAGAAGGCTTCAGGAGCTTCAGTGCCACACTGTCACCGAAGGAGGTCTCCATTGCGAGGATCCATCCGGTAACGGTGGTACCTACGTTTGCACCGATGATAACATTGATCGCCTGCTTCAGCGACATAAGTCCGGAGTTTACAAATCCGACCACCATTACAGTTGTCGCAGAAGACGACTGAATTACGGCAGTCACGCAAAAGCCTGTGAAAAAGCCTGCGATCTTGTTTGTGGTGAGCTTTGAAAGAAGCGTCTGAAGGCTGCTGCCTGCACGTCTCTCAAGAGCTTGTCCCATTATGTTCATACCAAACAGGAACAGACAAAGTCCGCCAACCAGAGTCAGGACATCAAAAATCGTCATACTCTAAATCCGCCTTGTTTTGATCAATTTTTTTGTTTTTCGGGGACATTTATGAAACTTCGCCACACTTCCCCATATTATCATCATTATACTATTTTCAGAAGCCAAACTGATAAATAAGAAGTAAAGAAATGGTTAAGAATAAATTAAAATGAGTCAAGAAGTCCCGCACAGCCGTCGTAGATATCCAGGTATGCCGCAGTAAAATCACGGCTGTACCATGGATCGGCAACATCTCCCCCTCGGGAGGTATAATCCATCAGCCGATGGATCTTACCGTCAGGATCTCCTTTAAGGATACGGTGCATATCTCTGATGTTTGAGCTGTCCATACCGATAAAGAGATCATATTTTTCATAATCCTCATAGGTAAGCTGAACCGCACGCTTATCTCCCACCGAATACCCGTGTCTCTCAAGCTCCTTCACCATCGGAGGATACATGGGATTCCCCACACCGTTCCATATCTCCTCGGTGCTTGTAGCAGAGGATGCGATAACAAAGTCACCTTCGATACTGCGTTTTTTTACCATATCACGGAAAATGATCTCCGCCGAAGGGCTTCGGCAGATATTCCCGTAGCATACAAACATTATTTTAGTCACTGTAAATCTCCACATCCGTACATGTCAAAGTGAAATAAACAAGCTCCTTTTTATAAAGAAGCACGTGCATCTCATAACCGTTTTCGGTCTTGTATAGCTCATCGTACAACCACCATGCACCTCGAAGAGGCTCTTCTCTGCAAAGCACCTCTGTGTCACGGAACACTACTCTTGTGGTATTCGTCATTCCGCCTTCAAGATGCATTACAATATTCTTGCCCGACTTATGGCAGGATGTAACGTAACAATCATGAAGATCGAATCCGTCAGCAAAATGCGGCTCATTTTTACCAAATGCTTTTTTGTAATATTTCCAGTAATCCGACATAGTTTTATTTACAGTCTTCTCGTTATCTCTGCAAAAAGCCGTGATCGCTTTTTTTACTTCCGCAGAAGCATTACCGAGAGCAAGCACACGAATATCCGCCACCATATCGAGTATCTCACTCGGAAGATTTTTATTATAGATCTCCATCTGACATTTCCAATTTCTGCGAAATTTTCGCTTTTCCGATGAGGGAACAACAGATCTATCCATCGTCTCAAAACAATATTTTGCCGCTTCACGTCTTTCGTAATACTCTGCCTTCAGCTCCTCTATCTCCTCCTGTGATAGCACGTAATCACCCAACGGCTCACAGTAAAACTCCTCGGGATAAATATCTTCAAACTTCACACTATTTACTCTTTCCATCATGGCTATATGCTCAGCCACGGCTTTTTTATAAAGCTTTTCAAAATACTCCTCGGAAAAAGTCTCAGCCCGCTTATCCGCCCTAAGGGCAAAATGATATGATTCTTTCTGACACAGCTCATACCATTCTTTGGTAAAATACTTCACATCTTACCTCTCCTTTACTCCATTATCATACCGATACCGCGTTCCAGGTCAGCCGCACTGAGCATTCCAGTAGCATAAGTCACAAGCTCACCCTTGGAATTTATAAAAAACGTTAATGGGATACTTGATGCACCGTATTTCATTGATGCATCCAATTTCGTATCAAAGAACACAGGAAAAGTGTAATCCGTGCTTTTTATAAACTCCTTTGCCGTATCTACAGTCTCTCGTGATCCGTCTGTGCAGTTGACCATCATAAACTGTACTTTATCCCCGATTTCTTTATATTTCTTATTAAAATCGGGCATCTCCGACTTACATGGAGGACACCAGCTTGCCCAGAAATTCAGCACAACGGGCTTCCCTCTGAAATTCGAGAGCTTTACCTCATTTCCTTCCGTATCGATGACTGTAAAATCGGGAGCAAGTAAGGAATCGTCACTCGCATCATCGCCTGTTTCAGCTTCAGTCTGTTGCTCCACGGTCACAAGCTTGTCCGGTTTATATTCATCACCGAGCTTTGAATACAGGAAATACGCACCTACAAGAAGCGCCGCAAATACTATTACTCCGATAATTATACTTATCTTAGTTTTCATATCCTACCCCTTTCCGGATCACGAAAGAAATCCTACAAATCTGCCGAAAAGCCCCGTCATCATAAGAACTCCCACAACGATGAGGAATATTCCGCAGATAATATTTATTACCTTGTAATTCTTTTTGATAAAATTGAATGCGCCCTTCAGCTTATCTATAAGTACCGCACTGATAATAAATGGAATACCAAGACCGAGAGAGAACACAAGGAGCATGAGAACACCTGCAAATGTGCTTCCCTGTCCCGATGCCATTGCGAGAGCTGAGCCGAGAAATGCTCCCACACACGGTGTCCATCCCACGGAAAAGACCACTCCGAAAAGAATGGATGCGAAAAAGCCCATCTCACCCGCAGACTTTTTCCCCTTCATTCCTCGGAACAGATTTATCTTCAACACTCCGAGAAAATTCAGTCCGAAAAGCACCACGATAAGTCCCGTAATTGCATCTACTGCTGTGCGGTATTTAGTGAGAAATCCGCCGATAGCACCTGCAAGAGCACCCATCAGAACAAAGATTACCGTAAAGCCAAGCACAAATCCGATCGAATTACGAAGTGCTTTGCCGGATTTTCCCGATACCTTCCCCCCTGCAAAATATGTAAGATACACCGGAAGCATAGGGAGTATACACGGTGAAATAAAGGTTATTATACCTTCAAGAAATGAAATAAAATACTGCATTTGTTTTTACAAAGTTCCTCCGTACATTTTTGTACCATAACATATTTATTGTATCATATACTCTTCTTTTCCGCAAGACGTAATACTTCGCAGTACAGTATTTTTTTGTAATTTATATGTAACTTATTGCATTTATTCCCGTGATATGGTATCATCATTACAGCAATATTTCGGAAAGGATACCAACAATGAACAATAAAATCAAACTTGCTACCCCTCCTATGGGTTGGAACTCATATTGCACCTGCGACTGTGATCCCTCCGAGGAGATCATGCTTACCGCAGCAGATCTGCTCATTGATCTCGGTCTCGCAGAGGTAGGCTATAATTACGTAAATCTTGACGATGGCTGGCTTAAACCCGAAAGAGATGCCAACGGTCGTCTTCAATACCGTGATGACATATTCCCTCACGGAATGAATTTCCTCACTGATTATATTCACTCCAAGGGGCTGAAGGCAGGTACTTATCTCGGTGCAGGTGAGACTACCTGGCACGGTGATGCAGGAACTCTCGATCACGAGTTCGAGGATGCAAAGTCCTGCGCAGAGTGGGGCTTTGACTACATCAAATACGACCGTCATCCCACCGAAAAGCCTTGGGATACCGTTGCGGCGTACACCAAGATGGGACTTGCCATCAGAGACTGCGGCCGCGACATCATCTACAATCTCTGCGAGCACGGTACCTCCGAGCCTTGGCTCTGGGCTGCCCCCGTCGGTCAGCTCTGGCGCACCGGCAAGGATATCCGTGACAACTGGCGATACATCGAGCGCCCCGACAGCGGGCTTGGCATCCTTGATATGATGGATATGG
>SVQM01000149.1 GCA_015065335.1 Oscillospiraceae bacterium
TAGTAATAGTAGTTTCAGAGGAGACCGGTACCGTTTCCATCGCCGCTGAAGGTAAGCTCACTCGCGGATACAACAAAGACAGTCTTACCAAAAGCCTCACTGAGCTTCTTTCTGTCAATGAAAAAAGCCGTGGTATCCGCTCAAAGATCGGTAGTCTTAAAAACACACGTTCACTAAAAGGTGTTGTAAATAAGGATCCTAAGAACTCAGGTAACGATGACAATTGATCGATCGTCTGACAAATAACAAATTCTCACGAAGGTTTGGTTGGTGCTATGACAAACAAATCAAGGGATGGACTCGGAAGCAAAAAAGGACACCGAGGACATGACATCCTCCCTAAAATATTCTGTGTGATCGCCGCATTTATTCTTTGGCTTTACGTAACTCAGGTCGAGGCATCCGATTATGAGGAGACTTTCAACGGTGTTATGGTAGAGCTTGTAAACACATCAGTTCTCGAAAGCGAAACAGGACTTCATGTGTACAATGGCTACGGAAACACAGTAAATGTTACTGTATCCGGTAAAAAGAGTAATATTGACAGATATTCATCCGAGAACATCGTCGTATTTGCAGATGTATCTAAAATCGCCGAATCGGGAAAGCACTCTGTTCCGATCACCGTTGAAACTCCTCCCGAGCTTAAGGTAAGCAGTCTGTCTATCTCATCCATAAATGTTTATGTAGACGTAAGTGCTACTGCAGAAATAGATGTAAAACCGAAGATCTCCACCGCCATAATAGGTGAAGGATGTGAGCTTGGCGAGCTTTTACCCGAGTATTCTCTCGTAACCGTCACGGGCCCGAAAAACATTGTAAATAATATCAGCCATGCACAGATATCCCTCAATCTCGGTACGATATCATCGTCGGTATCTACTATAGGAAAATTGGAGCTTATCAGCAAAAACAGCGAAGATATCGATATGCGCTACGTTCAGCTCAGCCACAGTGAGATCAAGGTAACAGTACCTATCTACACTACAAAAGAAGTACCTCTCAGTGTTAATTACAAGCATGGCTATTACAACGACAAAAACGTAGATGTCACTTTTGATCCTGAACGTATCGTTATAAAAGGAGATCCCAAAGTTATTGGGCAAATAAATTCTTTGAGTCTCGGAGAGATCGACGAAACGACGATAGTCTCTGATTCAATGCTTGTACGCAACCTTATATTACCAAATGGATGCACTACTGTTGATAATATCGAAGCTGTCAATGTGAATATCACACACGTCGGTACCGTTTTACAGACTTTCCCTGTAAGCAACATCAAAATCACAGGTGCTGATAAGAAGGATGTTGAGGTTCTTACAAAGGTGCTCTCCGTTCGTCTCAGAGGGCCCAAAGCATCCCTCGAAAAAATCAAGACCGAGGATATCACCGTCACTGTCGATCTCTCTGAATACAGTAGTGCCGTAAGCGGTACTGTAACTGTAAACGCTTCAATATCAGTCAGCGGCGCATCAAAGTCAGTATATCCCGTAGGTGAGGATTATCAGGTTCAGGTAAAGATCGGTTAACTATAATGAAATATACCGTAGTAATAGAAAATATAAAAGTTCCAATACTCCACTCTGATGATGAAATAATCGCATCCGCAAGAAAAATATTAAAGCGTATAGGCATTTCTTCCGCAGTGAGCGAGCTTACCGTAAGAAAAAAGTCGATCGACGCAAGAAAAAAGCCGAACATTATTCTCGTATGCTCCGTTGCGGGGGCTGTTGATCCGGAGTATGATGTCACAGGCGTTCATCTTCCTTCCGGTGTCAAATTATTATCTGTAGAAGATGAAAACATCATCTACGGCAGCACCCCGATGAAGGAACGTCCCGTTATCGTGGGATTCGGTCCTGCAGGGATCTTCTGTGCCCTTGAGCTTGCAATGAACGGCTATTCGCCCATCGTTCTTGAACGTGGAGGCAGCGTTCATGACAGAGTACGTATCGTGGACGAATTTATGAACGGTGGAGAATTTTCTCCCGAAACCAATATTCAATTCGGCGCAGGCGGCGCAGGTACATTTTCCGACGGAAAGCTTACAACCCGTATCAATGATCCATTATGCCGCTCTGTCCTTGAAACCCTATGCTCTCTCGGAGCGCCCAAAGAGATCATGTGGCAGGCAAAGCCCCACATCGGTACTGATGTCCTGAGAAATATCGTTGAGTGTGCTGACAAGAAGATCTCAAGCCTTGGCGGCATCGTAAAATACGATCACTGCGTAACCAATATCTCCGACGATCACATTACAGTATCGGGTGAGCGACTGGGTTACGGAGCACTTGTGCTCGCTATCGGTCACAGTGCAAGAGATACCTATGCTGAACTGAAACATAGTGGGTATCAGATGATCCCGAAGCCATTTTCCGTAGGCGTAAGGATCGAGCATCTAAGGGAAGATATCGATCTTGCTATGTACGGTGATGCCGCACCTATACTTCCGCCTGCAGAATATGCTCTTTCTCACAGAAAAGGGAACAGAGGGGTTTATTCCTTCTGTATGTGCCCTGGAGGTATTGTCGTTCCTGCTGCCTCTGAGATTGGCGGTGTCGTGACAAACGGAATGAGCTATTCTCTCCGTAATGAAAAAAATTCCAATGCTGCGCTCGCAGTTTCAGTGCTCCCCGAGGATTTCGGTAACACCGTAGACGGCGCAATAGATTTTCAGCGTTCTCTTGAAAGATCCGCTTTTTATCTTGGCGGTAATGATTACTCTGCACCTACACAAGCTGTCGGAAGCTTCCTTCACGGAAGACCAAATGTGCAGGGAAGAATCATGCCTACTTATATGAACGGTAAAGTCACGATGTGCGATCTTGCAGATATACTTCCTTCTGCAGTTACAGATATGCTCAGATGCGGTATTTCGGAATTTTCAAAAAACATAAAGGGTTTTGACTGCGATGATGCTATGCTCACAGGAGTAGAAACGAGAACATCTGCACCCTTAAGAATACTTCGAGGAGATGATCGAAGAGTATTCGGCAGATATGCCGATATATATCCATGCGGTGAAGGTGCAGGATATGCGGGCGGTATCGTCAGTGCTGCTGTAGACGGCATAAAAACCGCACGTGCGATAATGAAAAAATTTGCACCTTTTGAATAAATTTAAATAAATTATAATAATTAGGGCAGTGTAAAGTAAATATGAAAAAATAGCTCACGAAAACACAAAAAAGCTTTAAGAAACGAGGAAAAACTCACGTTTTCTCCGATTTGACAAATTAAG
>SVQM01000035.1 GCA_015065335.1 Oscillospiraceae bacterium
TGCTGGTGCTACGGCTCCGAGACTATGGACATGGATCCCAACACTATCAAGGGTGTATGGGGCTTCAACGGTACCGAGCGTCCCGGTGCGGTATATCTTGCCGCAGTTCTTGCAGGTCATGCACAGAAGGGACTGCCCGCATTCGGTATCTACGGACATGAGGTTCAGGATCTGGATCAGGTAAATGAGGTTCCCGATGACGTTCGTGAGAAGCTGCTCCGTTTCGGCCGTGCCGCTATCGCTGTTGCAACAATGAAGGGCAAGTCCTACCTGCAGATCGGTTCTCAGTGTATGGGTATTGCCGGCTCCATCATCGATCAGGATGTGATGGAAGAGTACTTCGGAATGCGTGTTGAGTCTGTTGATGAGGTCGAGATCCTTCGCCGTATGGAAGAGGGAATCTACAACGAGGAAGAGTACCAAAAGGCTCTCGCATGGACTAAGGAGCACTGCAAAGAGGGATGGGATTGCAATCCCGAGTCTGTGGAGTTCCTTGGAGAAGAGCGTCGCATCAGATTCACTCCTGAGGAGAAGGAAAAGCAGTGGGAATTCACCGTTAAGATGTACTGCATCATCAAGGATCTGATGGCAGGTAACCCGAATCTTCCAGATGCATTCATCGAGGAGAGAGCAGGTCATAACGCAATTGTCGGCGGATTCCAGGGACAGCGTCAGTGGACCGATCATTGGCCCAACTGTGACTACCCCGAGGCACTTCTGTCTTCCACCTTTGATTATGAAGGCGCACGTGAGCCCTTTACTCTCGCTACCGAGAACGACGTTCTCAACGGCATGGGTATGCTGATGATGAGACTGCTGACTCACCGTGCACAGATCTTCGCAGACGTTCGTACATATTGGTCAACCGAGGCTACAAAGCGTGTTACCGGTTACGAGCTTACAGGTAAGGCGGCTGAGTCCTGTGGTATCATTCACCTGCTGAACTCAGGTGCGGCTTGTCTTGATGCTTCCGGTGTATGCACCGATGAGGACGGCAACGCTGTTATGAAGAGATGGTGGGAGGTTACCGACGAGGATATCAAGAAGATGACCGACGCAACCGTATGGTGCGAGGCAGGCTTCGATAACTTCCGTGGCGGCGGATTCTCCAGCCACTTTGACACCTATGCCGAGATGCCTTGTACCATGATCAGACTGAATCTGGTGAAGGGACTTGGACCTGTTCTGCAGATCGCAGAGGGCTGGACCGTTAATCTGCCTGAGGATGTTAACAAGACTCTGATGGATCGTACCAATCCCACATGGCCCTGTACATGGTTTGCTCCTCGCTGTGACGGCAAGGAAGGCTCACCCTTCAAGACCGCATACGAGGTAATGATGAACTGGGGTGCAAACCACGGTGCTATCTCCTACGGACATATCGGTGCGGACCTGATTACTATGTGCTCTATGCTCCGTATTCCCGTATGTATGCACAACGTGCCTGAGGAGGATATCTACCGTCCTGCGGCTTGGAATGCATTCGGTATGGATAAGGAAGGCCAGGACTACCGCGCTTGCGCTACCTACGGCCCGATGTATAAGAAATAATTATATGATGCAAATGGGCGAGGGGAACCTTTTTCGAGAAAAAGGGTTCCCCTCGCACTCCCCTCCAAAAAGCTTTGAAATAAAACAAGGTAAAGAAACCTATATTTGTAGGGACAGGCGTCCTCGACTGTCCGCTTACGTAATGTATAAAATCACACTAAGGAGCCATTATGCTAATTCCACGTGAATTTTACGAGCGTGATACTCTTACCGTTGCCCGTGACCTTCTCGGAATGGTAATCTGCCGCCGCACAGACGAGGGATATACTTCGGGGATCATCACGGAATGTGAGGCGTACATGGGTGAAGCTGATCCTGCGGCACATTCCTACAAGGGAAAGCGTGACCGTGTGCGTATCCAATACGGTGCAAAGGGTCACGCATACGTGTACCTCATCTACGGGATGCACCATTGCTTTAACATAACCACAGGCGGGGCAGGGATGCCGGAATCTGTGCTGATCCGAGCGATAAAACCCCTTGATGGGATAGAGCTTATGGAAGAACGCAGGGGGATGAAAAATAGGGAAAGGATTATCAGCGAAGCGGATGGCCGTGGGAATAATGTAAAGAAAAGAAAAAGAAGTGCCGAGCCACGCCTGTCGGCGCTTGCCGACGGTCCGGGTAAACTGTGCAAAGCTTTAAATATCACCATGGATCACTACGGCTGTGATCTCACCGATCCGAAGTCCGGCTTGTGGCTGGAGCTCGGTGAGACACCGAAAAACATCATCACCACTCCACGCATTGGCATCGACTACGCAGGCGAAGCCGCAACATGGCCGTGGCGGTTTGTGATAGATGAATGATTTTTTTGCGAGAACCCCTTTTTTATAAAAAAGGGGTTCTCTCCGCA
This sequence comes from Oscillospiraceae bacterium, assembly GCA_015065335.1. Classification (GTDB taxonomy): domain Bacteria; phylum Bacillota; class Clostridia; order Oscillospirales; family CAG-272; genus UMGS1312. The sequence goes on from SVQM01000035.1 coordinate 2,408, forward strand.
CATCGCTTCGCTTGTCGACCTAAAGGTCGCTTCCCCAAAAAACTTTATACTATATAAATGAATAAGGTACATCTTAAATCATTAGGTTTAAGTTGTACCTTGTCTTATTATTTATTTCAAAGTTTTTGCGGGGAGGGTGCGGGAGGGGCGCTTTTTTCAAAAAGCACCCCTCCCGCATATATATTACTTTAACATATTACCAAGCACGTTCTCAGCCTCAGCGAGAGCGTCTGCTATCTTTGCGATGTCCTTACCGCCGGAAGCTGCGGAATCGGGACGTCCGCCGCCCTTACCGCCTGTCACAGCGCTGACAGCCTTCAGAAGATTACCTGCGTGAGCACCTGCCGCAACTGCATCCTTACCGCAAACTGCGATGAAGTTCAGCTTGTCGCCGGAGTGAAGTGCGAGAACTGCCGCAACGTCGGCGTACTTATCCTTGATTGAATCGCCGAGCGCACGAGCCGCATCCATAGACATATCAGCCATGTCAGCGGTGATGAGACGAACTGCACCAACCTGCTTCGCATCAGCGATGAGAGAATCAAGATTGCCGGATGCAAGCTTAGAGTTCAGGGCATCGATCTCACGGCGGAGCTTTGCAGTATCAGCCATAACAGCCGCTGCTCTTGCGGGAGCATCTGCAACAGTCGCCGCCTTGATGGTGTGTGCGATCTCGGTGAGAGCAGAATCCTTCTCTGCGATGAGCTCAAGCACGCCTGTACCGGTCACAGCCTCGATTCTGCGAACACCTGCCGCAACGGAGGACTCGGAGAGGATCTTGAACAGACCGAGATTACCGGTGTTTGTTGCGTGAGTACCGCCGCAAAGCTCGGTGGAATAGTCACCCATCTTTACCATGCGTACAACATCACCGTACTTCTCACCGAACAGTGCCATAGCACCTGCAGCTTTTGCGGATTCGATGTCAGTCTCAACAGTCTCGATGGGAGTTGCGGACATGATCCATGCATTGACATACAGCTCAACCTCACGGATCTCCTCAGCCTTCATTCCCTCGAAGTGGGAGAAGTCGAAGCGGAGCTTGGTGTTGTCAACGTATGATCCTGCCTGCTCAACGTGGGTACCGAGTACCTTACGGAGAGCTGCATGAAGCAGGTGAGCCGCACTGTGGTTGCGACGGATATCGTCTCGACGCAAGTCAGCTATGCGAGCTGTAACCTCATCACCTACAGAAATTGTACCATAGATGATCTCACATTCGTGGAGATATACGCCGTCGATCTTCTTTGTGTCATGAACAATAGCGTTGAAGTTGTCGTTAAAATTTGCTCTGGTAGCCCCAATTCGACCCATGTCGCCGACCTGACCGCCGGATTCAGCAAATAAAGGTGTTCTGTTAAGAATGAGCTTTACCTTGCCATCGTCGATTCCTGCTGCATCTACCTTGCCGTCTGCGGTGATGATCGCAAGTACCTTTGCGCCGCACTCATTCTCTGTGTATCCGACGAACTCGGTAGCTTCAATTCCATCGGTGATGGAACCCTTGCCTTCTTCCCAGCCGCTCATGTCACCGCGAGCATTTCTTGCGCGCTCCTTCTGTTCCTTCATAAGAGCGTTGAACTCATCCTCGTCAATGGAGAGCCCCTTCTCCTCGGTGATCTCACGGGTGAGGTCAAGGGGGAATCCGAATGTATCATAAAGCTTGAATGCATCAGCACCGGAGATGGTACCGCCTGCGGGAGTATCTGCGATAAGTCCCTCAAGCATACCGAGACCTGCGTCAATAGTAGCACGGAAGCGGTCTTCCTCAAGGGTGATGATCTTCTTGATGTAGTCGGTCTTCTCGCCAAGCTCGGGGTATGCACCGATGTTCTCACCGATAACCACCTCACACAGACGGGAGAGGAAGCCCTCGCCTGTACCGATGAGCTTACCGTGTCTTGCAGCTCTGCGGAGAACACGGCGGAGGATGTATCCACGGCCCTCGTTGGAGGGAAGCACACCGTCACAGATAAGGAATGTAGCGGTTCTGATGTGGTCGGTGATAACGCGAACGGAAACGTCGGTCTTGTAATCCTTACCGTATTCTACCTTTGCCTCAGCGCAAACGGAGTCAAGAATCTTACGAACAGTGTCGGTCTCAAAGAGGTTGTCAACATCCTGCATTACGCAAGCGAGTCTCTCAAGTCCCATACCGGTGTCGATATTTTTCTGAGCAAGGTCAGTGTAGTTGCCCTGACCGTCGTTGTTGAACTGGGAGAATACGTTGTTCCAGATCTCGATGTATCTGTCACAGTCGCATCCGGGATAGCAGTTAGGGTTGTCACATCCGTACTTCTCGCCACGGTCGAAGTAGATCTCGGAGCAAGGACCGCAGGGACCTTGACCAAGCTCCCAGAAGTTGTCCTCTTTACCCATGCGAACGATCCTCTCAGCAGGAACACCGATCTTCTTGTTCCAGATCTCGAAAGCCTCGTCATCATCCTGGTAGATGGAGGGGTAGAGCCTTTCAGCGGGGATCTCAAGAACCTCGGTGAGAAATTCCCAAGACCATGCGATAGCCTCCTCCTTGAAGTAGTCACCGAAGGAGAAGTTGCCGAGCATCTCGAAATAAGTACCGTGGCGTGCGGTCTTACCTACGTTGTCAATGTCAAGAGTACGCACGCACTTCTGACAGGTGGTAACTCTCTTGCACGGAGGTACCTCCTCACCTGTGAAGAATTTCTTCAGGGGTGCCATACCTGCGTTGATAAGCAGGAGAGACTTGTCCCCCATGGGAACGAGAGGGAAACTCTTCATGCGAAGATGTCCCTTTGACTCAAAGAAAGAGAGATATTTCTCTCGGAGGTCGTTAAGTGAAGTCCATTTCATTATATAATACCGCCTTTCATTGGTTGGCATAAAAATCTATCATATATTATATAACATTGTGCGAGGATTGTCAATAAAAATAAAGAGGTTGTGTTATTAAAACAGATTCTTCGATATGCGGTGTTTTGGTAGGGACAGGAGTCCCCGACTGTCCGTTTCATCAAGTATGAAAATGCACCCAAAAAGATAGTTAGCCATTAAAAGCAAAAGACTCCTTCCGTCAGGCTACGCCTGCCACATCCCTCGGAGAGGGAGGCTATAAAAAGGAATCCTTGACGGCATTACAAAAGCCTTCCCCTCAGGGGTAAGGTGATCGCTACGCTTGCGGATGAGGTATATACCCTTTGATTTGAGACCGTTTAAGCGATAATCTCCTCATCCACCGCTGACGCGGCCCCCCTTCTCCGCTGGAGAAGGCAAAAAAAGGAGCCGTGTGGCTCCTTTGTGTGGGTTATACGTTAAATTCCTCTATACTCATATGCTCATGAGCAAATTTGCAGAATCTTCTATAGTAGAGATCTTCTGAGATTTCCGTGGTACACCACGGAGGAGTTGTCAGAATATTCGAAAAATCCTCCCCGTCATGGGGTAACAGATAACATTCGCCTTCGTGTGTTAATGAGGCAAAAAGCACAGAACCATCAGAACGGTAGAAATACGGATCCTCCGGATTGTTATTACACCACGGAACGAAGGAATAAATGCTGTCGAATTTGGCAAGCAAAAATTTAAGTGTCTCATCGCAACAGCGATAAAACCTCCATTCGTATGCAATAAATGTACCAAGAAAATCAAAGTCTTTCGGCGGTGTTGTGCCTTGAACGGCTTTTTTTATAATATATTTATCGTATTCAGGATAATCATTTCGATTGTCGTAACCGTAATCGTTTTCGCGCCGAATAGGTTTTGATCCTGTGGGATACCGAGTTTGTGAATGTTCGGGAGCATTGAAACATAGTGAAAAACAGCTCGAATATTTGAACAAACGTGTGATGAGTTTTTTATAATCTTTCCCTTTGATATCATACTCTTCTTCTATTCCGCAGTTATCCCAGTCGTAGCTGTCATAAAAGATATATTCTTTCATCATCTTTTCATCCATGGTGAATACCTCCTGTGCAGTTTACGTTTACATGATATCATGCATAAAGAATTTTGTCAACGGTCCCTAATTATAAACAAAACCGTACTCTCCCGTAAACACTTGCCCATACCACTTGATAAATCTCCGCAGTGGGTGTATAATGTATAATGAATAATTATGTATAAAAGCTTTTGGAATTCTTAAAACCTTTTCCCGAAAAGGTTTTAAGCGGGGACACGGGGCAGAGCCCCAATAAAAGAAAGGATAAGCCGTAATCATGACAGATCTTCTTGAACTTCAGAAATATTTTATCCTAAAGCATCTTGGTGAGGGTGACGTATGTGCCGATTTCACTATGGGCAACGGTCACGATACACTGTTTCTTTCTACCACTGTCGGTGAATCGGGTAAGGTGTACGCCTTTGACATTCAAGAAAAAGCCCTTGTCTCCACCGAGGAGAGACTCCGCACGAACGGTGCGCCCGAGAATTACACCCTTATCTGTGATTCTCACCATAAAGCAAACGAATACATACATGAACCTATCAAGGCGGGTATGTTCAATCTCGGATATATGCCCGGCAGCGGCAACAAACAGCTTACCACCATGCGTTCCACAACACTTCCCGCTGTGGCAAATGCTATCGAGATGCTCGGCAATGATGCGATACTTCTTGTGGCAGTCTATCCGGGACATGAGGAAGGGGATGCCGAGGGCAGAGAGCTTCGTGAGTATTTCTCATCCCTTTCAAAATATAAGTATACAATAGGTGAATTTCGCCTTATAAATTCACCTACTTCACCCTATTTTACCATAATAGAAACTAAGTGAGGATTTTATGAATAACGGATATAACAGAGACGGACGTCAGATGCCACGTGGTGATCAACCACCCCGTCCGGTGCAGAGACAGCCTCAAGGTCAGCCTCAGAGACAGATGCCGGGAGCAGATCCCCGTATGCAAAATCCTCGTGGGAATATGCAAAGACCGGCAGGACAGTCAAATTCCCGTATGGCACAGGAGAGACGGCAGATGCCGCCTCAGAATACGAGAGATCCCCGTGCGGCACAACAACGTCCGACAGGACAGCGCCCCATGGCACAAGGTGCATCATCACAGCAACGCACAAGAGCTTTGAATGATACTCACCGCAAGGCTACAAGAGAGCAGATGCGTGAGGACAAGCGTCGCAGACGCAAAGAGGCGAGACGTCTCTTTCTCGGCAGACTTGCAGTGTATGGAATAATGCTTCTTGTTTTGGCGGCTGTCGTGATCGGCATGTTTGCTTTTGTGTTCTACCGTACTCCGGATGAAAATGAGTCTACTGTCAACTTTGTTGAAAAGTACGACGGTAAGACCGGCATCTCAAATGAGGTATCAGGCGATCTTGCATACAGAAACGACGTCCTCTACGTGAATTTCTCAAGTATTGCAGATGGTTGCGACATGAGCGTGATCATAGATTCAAAGAATGCAAAATTTGTGCTTCCCGATGACGGGGATACATCCGATTCAGCAGGTACGGGACATGAGGAATATGTGATGTTCGTGAAGGATTCCAGGGAGATCGTTATTTGCGGACAGGATTTCAGACTTTCCGATGCGGCTGTGTTCTCAGATGGGGATGTATGGGTGCCCGGCAATTTTGTAAGCGATTATATGAACGGAATTACCGTTGATGAGGACAAAGCCGGCGGCAATGTCTATATTACACGTGAGAGGGAAGATGCATCTGATGAGGATGGAGATGCGCCTCTTGCGGAGGTGTCCTTTAAGCTTAAGGCAACGACCGCACCTGATCCCACAGAGCCTCCCGAGGATGCTGAGATTACAGGTGATATGCCCGAAGTGAGATTTACCACTGACCTTTCCGCATACGAGAAGTACATGAATCCGAAGAATGCGGATGAGTACCTCGTGCTTGTAAATAAGACAAATTCCGTGGATGCCGATTATGTTCCCTCAGATCTTGTTAATATTGCCAATACAAGAGATGACGGACGTGCCACTCAGCGTATGCGTGAAGTTGCGGCGAAGGCTCTTGATGCTATGTTCATCGAGATGTATGCGGCAGGATATACCGATGTGTCCGTTACAAGTGCCTACAGATCTTATGAGTATCAGGGCCAGCTTTATAACAATTATGTAGCAAACAGCGGCCAGGAGGCGGCAGATACATTTTCCGCAAAACCCGGCAAGAGCGAGCACCAGACAGGACTGTGCGCAGATCTGCACAATCTTCCCAGTGCATCAACAGCCTTTGCGGATGAGGAAGCATACGAATGGCTTTCGGAGAATGCATGGAAATTCGGATTTATACTCCGTTTCCCCGAGGATAAGACGGAGATCACGGGTTATATGTATGAGCCCTGGCATTACCGCTTTGTGGGCAGAAATGCTGCATGGAAGATACACAGTGCGGGAATGTGCCTTGAGGAATATCTTAAAGACTGACGAGGGATAAATGAAAAGACTTCTCAGATATATGAAGGGATACCGTGTATATGCGGTGATAGGTCCGCTGTTCAAGTGGCTTGAAGCACTTTTTGAGCTTCTGGTCCCCCTTGTGGTGGCAAGCCTTATCGATAAGGGGATCCCTTCGGGAATGGCGGGAGACACGTCTCCCATATGGCGGGATTTCGGTATCCTTGCACTTCTCGGTGTTGTCGGATTTTTATGCTCCCTTACGGCACAGTATTTTTCGGCAAAGGCGGCAACGGGAGTTGCGGCAGAGCTTCGCAGTGCAATGTTCAACCATATGCAGTCTCTTTCCTATACATCTCTTGACCGTATCGGAAATGCCACAATAATCTCACGTCTTACGGGAGACCTTAATCTTGTACAAAACGGCGTGAATATGTTTCTCCGTCTGTTTCTGCGTTCACCCTTTGTGGTGCTCGGAGCAATGATCATGGCGTTTACCGTTGACGTCGAGGCATCCCTTGTCTTTGTGCCGGCAATACTGCTTTTGTTTGCGGCAGTAGCTGTCATTATGAAGCTGACAGTGCCGAGGTATAAAGAGGTACAGAATAAGAGTGACTCCCTTTATCATACCGTGGGAGAAAACATCACGGGTGTCCGTGTTATCAGAGCCTTCGGTATGGAGGGGGCAGAAAGACGCCGCTTCCACGGAGAGGCGGACGACCTGACGGGATTTCAGATAGCGGCAAACAGAATATCGGCGCTGATGAATCCCGTGACATTCGTCATAATCAATATGGCAATGCTTATCCTTATAAGATCGGGTGCAGTCCGTGTTGATGCAGGCGGTCTTACACAGGGTGAGGTCATCGCTCTTGTGAACTATATGTCGCAGATCCTTGTTGAGCTTATCAAGCTTGCGAATCTTATAATCACAGTTACAAAGGGGATCGCCGCAGGCGGAAGGATCGCAGATTTTCTTGATACCACCACAGAGGCGGATGAGCTTATTGTAGGTGATGACGGCGGAATTTTTGACGATGATATAGCAGTGAGCTTTGAAGGTGTATCGTTTACCTATCCCGATGCCGCATCTCCTTCGCTTGAAAATATTAGTTTTACAATGAAGCGCGGTGAAACTCTCGGTATCATCGGACCTACAGGCTCGGGCAAGACCACACTTGTAAATCTTATTCCGAGATTTTACGATGCTACAAAGGGAAATATCACTGTTTGCGGCAGAAGGATCGGGAATATCCCGGTGGATGAGCTTCGCCGTATGATCGGTATTGCGGAGCAGAGAAGCAATATATTCAGCGGTACTGTAAGAGATAATCTTTCCATGGGTAAAACGGTTTCCGAAGATGAGCTTTCCTCAGCGGTGAAGATCGCTCAAGCGGCTGACTTTATCGAAAAGAGGGATGGCAGATTTGATGCTGTTCTCAGTCGTGGCGGAAAAAATCTTTCGGGAGGTCAGAGACAGAGGCTGAATATTGCAAGAGCACTTGCAAAAGCTCCCGAGATACTGATCCTTGACGATTCCGCATCGGCACTGGACTTTGCAACAGATGCGGCACTTCGCAAGGCTCTAGGTAAGCTTGACGGTATGAGCGTTATCATAATTTCACAAAGAGCCGCAAGCGTTCGTCATGCTGACAATATTCTCGTGCTTGACGACGGTGAGGCTGTCGGTTTTGGAAAATTCCGTGAGCTCCTTGAGTCATGTCCCGTTTTTGAGGAGATATGCATATCTCAGGGCATAGAGGGAGGTGTTTCGGATGAAGCGTGATAATACTTCTCGCGGATCACTTTCAAAAATAGGAAAAAGGCTCCTCAGACACCCGATGCTCCTTGTGATATCGCTTTTGTGTGCCGTGGTGTACGTTGCCGCAACGCTCTATACACCGAGACTTACGGGACAGGCTATTGACCTTATCGTAGATAAGGGGAATGTCGACCTTGGAGGAGTAACACGTCTGCTCATTGTATTCGGTATAGCTGTGGCGGTAAGTGCCGTGCTTCAGTGGATAATGGGTGTATGTACAGGTAAGGTGGCATATCTTACAGTAAGGGATATACGAAAGGAAGCCTTTGAAAAGCTTGAGAATCTTCCTGTGGGATATATCGATTCCCATTCAAGAGGAGATATACTGAACCGTATCATGTCCGATACGGAGCAGATAGAATCCGGACTTGTTATGAGCATACAAAGCCTCGTTACGGGTGTTCTTACTGTTGTATCGATTATCGTGATACTTTTCTTGGAGAGCTTATCCGTGGCATCAGTCGTACTTCTCGTAACCCCACTCTCGCTTTTTGTAGCAACATTTATTGCCAAAAAGAGCTTTGCTTACTTCCGTGAGCAATCCCGTACAAGAGGTGAGATCACGGGGCTTATCGATGAAGCGGTAGGTTATCAGAGAACTATCCGTGCAAACGGTGCTGAGGCAGCTTTTGCAGAGAAGTTTGAAAAGCTTAACGATGAGACGAAGAAGGCATCACTGAGGGCGGTGTTCGTGTCGTCCATGACGAATCCTTCAACAAGACTTATAAACAATATCGTATTTGCAGGAGTTGCCCTGACGGGTGCTCTGTCCGTTGCGGCGGGCAGCATAAGTGTGGGTGATCTTTCCTGCTTCCTCAGCTATACAAATCAGTATACAAAGCCCTTTAATGAGATCACAGGTATCCTCTCCGAGCTTCAGAATGCAGCGGCATGTGCCACGAGAGTTTTTGAGCTTCTTGATGAGAATGAGCAGTCACCGGAGCATGAAGATGCCCTTGTTCTCTCACCCGAGGAGATATCAGGAGAAGTAAGATTTGAGGATGTGTCATTCTCATACGTCCCCGAAAGACCGCTTATCGAAGATATGACACTTGCGGTAAAGCCGGGACAAAAGGTGGCGATCGTAGGGCCTACGGGATGCGGTAAGACTACACTTATAAATCTGCTTATGCGGTTTTATGATGTGAATGACGGAGCTATCCTCGTAGACGGTACAGATATACGGGAGATCACGAGACAAAGTCTCAGAGGCTCATTCGGCATGGTGCTCCAGGGGACATGGATCAAAAAGGGTACTGTGCGTGAAAATATTGCAATGGGAAAGCCAGAGGCTTCGGATGATGAGATAATCGAGGCGGCAAAGGCAAGTCATGCTCACAGCTTTATAAAGAGACTTCCCTCAGGTTATGATACAGTTATCGGAGACGATGACGGACTTTCCGAGGGCCAGAGACAGCTTCTTTGTATTGCAAGAGTGATGCTTCGCCGTCCTCCCATGCTTATTCTTGATGAGGCGACATCCTCGATTGATACAAGAACTGAGATCGTTGTCCAGGATGCATTCCTCAGACTTATGGAAGGAAGAACTGCATTTATCGTTGCACATCGTCTATCTACCATAAAAGAGGCTGATGTGATCCTTGTAATGAAGGATGGACATATCATTGAGACCGGAACGCATAAAGAGCTTCTCGAAAATGGAGGCTTTTATAAGCATCTGTATGAAAGTCAATTCGTCAGAACTTCCGACAGCGAAAATTAAGGAGATCGTAAAATGCTAAAAAAATGGATACCTCGCATACTTAAAGGGTTTGTTGCTTTGGCGTGTATCGCACTTATCTGGCGTGTACTCTTTGCAGGCTGGGAGGTTCTTGATGAATTTATTCCCACAAAGGCTACCTCAGAGCTGTATAAAGCCAAGGGAGATATTAAGATCATCACAAATGATGTTGCTGATGAGATATCGGAAAACGGTTATTTCTCCGTTTTCGGATTCTACTATTCTCCCGAGACCAAAGAGGTACAAGTGACTGTGCGTTATAATGACAGTACACTTGATAAGCTCCAGACCAATGATGTGGATTTTTATATATATACGGTCGATACTTCAGGTGAGCCTGTTGTTCCGGAGACAGACCCTTATACCGGTGAAGCTATAGAAAGCGTACGTCTCCATGAGGGCTATCCCATAGGAGATATAATCGCTCCTTCACCTGAGTATACGATGACTGATGAAAGCCTTTTTTATAACTACGAAAAGCTTGTGTTCGAGGGGATCGAGATCGGTGAGCATACAAATGTTATAGTAAGCTTGTGCATCTCCGGAAACAGTGATGAGGAAAAGGCTGTCATAGCTGCTCATTTTGCAGAGCAGCCCATGGAGGATTATGAGTTGTCGGACGATGACCGAGAGGCTCTTGCGACATACGTAAAATGATCTCTGATGGAAAGGTGTAAAACTAATGAAGATAAAAAAAATAGTTTCTGCCATTCTTTTTATGGGTTTTGTTTTATCTTGTGCGTCCTGCGGACTTGTACAAACAAAGGACACACCTGTGGGTACGGGACGCTTTGAGGAGAGTGGAACGGAAAGTAGTAAAACAAGCAATACTCCTACAGATCTTGAACCGAAGGATGTTCGTATCAGCTTTGCGGCAGCAGGAGATAATCTTATTCATGAATCGGTGTATAATACCGCAAAGGCGAACGCTACAGCGCTTGCAGCCTCCGGTGGTCCCGAAATGGATTATTATTTCAATACCATGTATTCTGAAAATCTACAGAAGATCATTGCCGGAGCTGATATTGCCTTTGTAAATCAGGAGGCACCGATCGTACCCGAATATCCTGCCGACGGTTACCCCAATTTCAATACTCCTACAGAAGCAGGGGATGCTCTTGTGGAGATCGGCTTTGATATCGTAAACCTTGCCAATAACCATATGCTTGATATGGACGGAAAGTGCGAGGGGCTTCGCAGTACCATCGAATACTGGAAAACGAAAAATATTCTACCCATCGGCGCATATGAGAGCAGTGAGGACTACAATACTATTCGCATAATGGAGTCAAAGGGTAAGCGTATTGCAGTGCTGTCTTATACATACGGCACTAACAATAATCTTAATGCAAATTCGAGAGATCTTGTAGTACCCTATATAAATGATTCTACCATTATCGAGCAGGTGAGCCGTGCTTCTGAGAATGCGGACGCAGTTATCGTCTCCATGCACTGGGGAACGGAGAATGCATTTGAACCGAGCTCCGAGCAGAAGCGTCTTGCGACACTTCTTTCAAAATATGGGGCGGATGTGGTCATCGGCCATCATTCCCACACTCTTCAGCCCATGGAATGGGTTACTAATGATGCAGGGGATAGGACTCTTGTGATATACTCCCTCGGCAATCTTATCTCAAGTCAGGTCGAGGCATATAAGCTGGTCGGAGGACTTGCGACATTTGAGCTTGTGTTCTCAACCGATGGTAAGCTTACGGTGGAAAATGTTATGTTGAACCCTACCGTGACACATTATTCTTCCGACGGAAGTAAAAGAGACGGCTTTGGACTTCCCGTGAGATATGATGTTTCCGTTGGACTCCTTGAGGATTATAATTCTGATAAGTGCGAGGCTCACGGCTCACAGCATCCCGATCTTGGCGGTGCATTTACTCTTGATACTCTTAAGGGCTACGTGACGGGAGCGATCGATGCACAGTTCCTGCCGGAATTTCTAAAATAAGGAGATAATTAGCATGAAGCTTGATATAACACAGATACTCGGAGGAAAGGTACGTACTCTTGAATTTCCCATTTCTCTTGATCCGGTGGAAACTGGATACGGAGAATACTTTCCCGAGGATGTGACATTCACAGCTCCTATCGGAGGAACTGTGACAGTCACTGACAGAGGTGAGTACATCTCGGTACAGGTCGATCCCGTTGCAGAGTATGAGCTGCCTTGTTCCCGTTGCCTTGTTCCCGTGGGTGATACTCTTGAGGTATCATTTGAAAGACTTATCCCGTCGGGAGGACGATTCTCAATGGATGAGGAGCTTTACGATGAGGAGGATATCCTTACCGTTACCGAGGGACATATTGATATAACCAAAGACATTTGCGAGGAAACAGCGCTTGCTCTTCCGGACTATGTTCTGTGCGATGAGGATTGTCCCGGACTTTGCCCAAAATGCGGAAAAGCACTTGCGGATGGAGACTGTGGATGTAAAAAAGAGAAGGAGATCGACCCGAGACTCAAAATTTTCGAAAAACTTCTAAAAGATGAGGAATAATTTTTTGAAAACCTATTGCACAATTGAAAAAAATGTAGTATAATAAAGTGTATGTAAATAAAAAATGGCTTTGAACTCTTAAGGAGGTGTATTCAGAATGGCAGTACCGAAGAGAAAAACATCCAAAGCTCGCAGAGATAAAAGACGTTCCAATGTGTGGAAGCTTGATGCTCCCGCTATGGTGAAGTGCTCTCACTGTGGTGAGTACAATCTTACCCACCGCGTATGCAGCGCCTGCGGCTATTACAACGGAAAAGCAATTCTTTCAAAAGAAGCGTAAGTCATAAGACCGCAGTTATGCGGTCTTTATGCTTTTATGGAGCATTTATGGAGTACAAAACAAAACCAACGGGAAAGCCGTCGGATTTTTATGCTATCGGACTTGTGGTGACAGGTGCTATCTTTTGGAGGATCACATTCGTGCAGGATTCCTTGATCGCACTGTATCAACTGCTTTCTGTGATAATGTTCGGTGCGGCGATGTATCTTCTTATAAGATACAGGCTGACGGTGTTCAGCTTTCGCATTGAGGGCAGAAACGGTGCCGTTGTCGATATACGTACAGCAATGCCCGAGGAGCTTGATTTTGTGGTAGGGAAGATGCGAGGGAAGGGTGCGGTACCGCTTGCACGGCTGTCACTTGATGAACTCAAGAGTGTAAAGACTGTATCCACCGAGCTCCTGAAGGATAAAGCGAGGGAATTGTCCCTCTTTAAATATCATCCCGATATGTCCCCGGATGAGGGCGTGCTTATTGTTTTTTCGGGTGGAGCTAAGGATATTGGAATATTCTCGTGCTTGTCCTCCGAGATGCTTGCGTTTTTAGAAAAGACTGCATCAGATAATCTTAGAGGTGTGGATATCTGATCCTAATTTTCCGTGAAAGGAGATTCATTATGCTCGGTATCTATAATCCCCCCACGGGAGATGTGGGAACTCAGATAATCGGCGGCGTTCTCGTCGTTCTTGCCGTAGTTATTGTCGTCGTTCTTATTATATCCAAGAAAAAAGGCGACTGATTGAGTTTAGGTGAATAATCATTTTGCGAGAGGGAACTTTTTTGAGAAAAAGTTCCCTCTCGTGCTCTCCTTCAAAAAACTTTGGAATATAAAGAAAATTAAGACAGCTTGAAGCGTTAGTATCAAGCTGCGTTGTTTAGGCTTGACAAAACTGTACCACGGTGTTATATTATAGGCGAATCTTGCCTGTGAGGTATAGACTTATGGTATGGTGGATCATTGCAACGGTATTTGCATTTTTTGTGAAAGGGCTTTGCGGTTTTGCCAATACACTTGTGTTTAACACGATACTGAGTTTTGACAACACAAACATCAACATATCACCCGTGGAGCTTGTACTTGGATATCCGACCAATGCTATCCTTGTATGGCATGAGCGCAATTCCATAAAATGGCGAATATGCCTGCCGCTTTCGCTTATGGTGATCATAGGTTGTATTCCCGGAGCGTTGTTCCTTAAAAATGTCGATGTGGAGATCGTGAAGATAGTTTTCGGATTCGTGATAATCCTCATCGGTCTGGAAATGCTTTTTCGTGGACTGAGGAGTATAAAAATAAAGCAGTCTAAAACTGCCTTGAGTATTATAGGAATATTGTCCGGAGTGCTTTGCGGACTGTACGGGATCGGTGCACTTCTCGGTGCATATGTAAACAGAGTCACTGATGATACCGGTGAATTTAGGGCAAATATGTGTGTGGTATTTCTTGTTGAGAATACGTTTCGTGTAATTCTGTACATTGTAAGTGGAATCATTACTCTTGATATACTGAAACAAGCGTTAATACTTGTTCCGTTTATGCTTATTGGTTTGGGAATCGGTATGATAAGCAGTAAGGTGATTGACGAAAAGATTGTAAAGAAGATCGTTATAGTTATGTTGATAATATCGGGTGTAGCGCTTGTAATGAATAATTTATGGTGATTATGTTTAGGCGGGAGGAGCAAGCCCCTCCCCTACGAGTTGGAATTATACTAACCTAATCTTTTTGTTCCAAAGTTTTTGCGGGAAAGGGCGCGGGGGAACCCTCTTTTTTCAAAAAGGGGTTCCCCCGCATAATTTTTTGTATCATATCTCTTCCAAAATGATCTCCGCTTCGGCGTTAGTGGAGCCATCCTCTTTTACTGAGCGAAAATAATATGTACCGTCGTAATTTGCCATGTATATTTTAAGATTTTCACCCATAGGAGCTTCGGAAAGGAAGCTGAGCCCCATTGATGTAACACGGTTACCCTCCATTTCGGGGATGAAATCACAGTACATATCGGGATAGTATGTGTTATTCAGATGACGGTTGATATCGACCTCACCGTAGCTTACACGATGCTCACCTACAAGCACAAGATTTGCATCTGCGGGAATACGAAGCCTTGCAGGGCTGTCAAGCTCCAGCATCTCATCCATGGAATATCCAAGCTCTACGGAATCTACCTTGCGGAGCCTGTGCGTATTCGTGTCAAGAAGTCCCCATACAGTTATAGCCTCAGCTACGATAGAATCGCCCTTCATTATGCGATAACAACGGTTAAAGCTGACTCCGTGGCTCTCGCACGCCCAGGTTTCTGCAGTGATCTCATCGTGAGAATAAAGGGGTGAGTATATGCTGAGCCTCAGCCTGCTGAGAACAAAAGCAAGCCCCGAATCAAACAGCTCATTATATGACGGGCTCTCTCCCTCCATCTGATAGTTCGATGCATCCTGCATATAACGCATGATCCCCGACGCACTGACAACACGGTTGAAGTCAGTGTCATGTGTGTTTATCCTGTATTTTTCCGACCACTTCATAAGATACGTTTCCTTTTTTGTTTTTCGCGAGAGGGGCTTTTTCGAGAAAAAGTCCCTCTCGCGCTCTCCCTAAAAAGCTTTAATTAAATAGGCAAGACAAAGCTATTGAAAATGTATACTTTGTTATGTTATTTATTTGAAAGTTTTTGAGGTTCCAAGGAACTTTTTTCAAAAAGTTCCTTGGTGGGGTTTGGGGCAAAGCCCCGATATAATATCGTTTCCCTAAAAAAGAGGCTTCGTGAGAAGCCTCATTTCGGTGTAGTCAAATTAAAGAGTATTTGCAGATCCGAGTACGTTTACGATCTTGTGAACGACCATCTTACGAACCTCGTCACGAGCAACGGTGAGGTAGGTTCTGGGATCGAATACCTCAGGCTGGTTGGTCATAACACGACGGATACCTGCGGTGAGAGCAAGACGGATATCAGAGTCGATATTGATCTTACAAACAGCAAGGCTTGCAGCCTTACGGAGCTGCTCCTCAGGAATACCAACTGCATCGGGGAGCTTGCCGCCGAGAGAGTTGATCTCATCAACAAAGTTCTGAGGAACGGAAGAAGCACCGTGAAGAACGATGGGGAATCCGGGGATT
>SVQM01000036.1 GCA_015065335.1 Oscillospiraceae bacterium
CCGACAGGCTGGAAGAATGCATAGTCAAGCTTCAGACCCCATGCGTTCGAGCATCCCTCATCGGAGGACAGAAGCTTATAAAGCATCTCCTTCAGCTTTGCACGGAACTTGGGGTTAGTGGGGTCAACGACGTTCTTCTTATCGTGGGGATCCCACATACACATATCCTCGGGAAGTCCCTCGCTGTCCCACAGCTTGAACCAGAGCATGGTGTGGATATTGTGGTTCTCAAGCATTCCGTCGATGAATCCTCGGAGATCGGGGAACATATTTGTGTTGGGATACTGATCGCCGTAGGTCTCCTGCCACTTATCGTCGATGATAAGGATCTGAGGATGAAGGTCTACTCTCTCCATCTGTGCAACGAAGTGGTTGTAGATCTTCTCGCAAGCTCCCCATGCATCACCGTAGTTTCTGCTGTAAGCGTCCTGCTCGACCCATCCACAGGCCATAGGACCGTACCAGAAGCGAGGCTTTTCCTCGGATGCGCTCTTCATATTTGCGATTCCGCGGGAATAATAGTAATCGGAGTAGAATTTGAGAGCATCCATGTCGGATTCTGCAGGGTAGCAGAGGATACGGGGAGTCTCCCATGCACCGTCGACCTTGGTGTGACCGGACTGATCGGTCCAGAACCAGAAGTTGCGGCGGTGTGCGTCATACTTGGTCTTATAGTTGAACTGAGTGAAGTTGTGCTGACCCTTATCTGCAGCAAGTCCGAAGGCAACCTTGTCCTGTACACCCTTTACGGTGAAGGAATAAACGAACATGGGAGGGATCATGAGGTATGAGAATTCGTTCATGTTGTCCTGTGCAGCGGAGAAGGTGCACTGGGTCTGACCGGTCACGGTCACGATAGGGGTAAATCCGGTGTCGAACTCGTAGTTGCTTCCGGGATTTGACTTGGTGAGATCTCCGGAGAAATAGTTTACGGTGTCAACATCACCCTTACCGGTCACACGGATAGAGTATTCAAAATGCTCGTCGTAGCAACGAACGATGTATTCCTTCTTTTCCCATACAGTTGAAGATGTGGTCCAAACGAATGTGGGAAGACCGTTCTCGGTGGTTGCTGTGAGTACTGCGGCTGCGGTATCGCTGTCTTCGATCACAGCGTCTCCCTCGCCGCAGGTGTTGACTGCAGATGCGGGACGAAGTCCTGCTACAACTGCTCCGCCAACAACAAAATCAATGCACTCTTCGCTTATTATCGCCTGATATGCATCTGTCGTGACAATATACTTGCCGTCTCTGTTTTCTGTAAACATAATAAAATATCCTTTCATGGATTTATTTTTTTCTTTTTTGCCGGGGAGATGCTTTTTCGAGAAAAAGCACCTCCCCGGACCCCTCCGCAAAAAGCTTTATACTAAAAGTTTTTTGGATCAATCGGGCTTTTCGTTTTTTGTAGGGACGACCATTGGTCGTCCGTTTTTGTTTGGTTTCCACCGAACGTTGTTGTTTATTTATTCCAAAAGCTTTTGAAGTTCCAAGAAACTTTTCTCGAAAAGTTTCTTGGCGGAGTCTGAGGCAGAGCCTCAATCGTTCTCCTGTAACATCTTGTCAATCTCTGAGCTGTACTTCTTCCAAACCTGTGCAACGGATGCCCATTCCTCGTCGGAGAGCTTGAGGAAAGGAGTATCGGACACGGCGTAGGTGTCGGGAATACCGATCTCAACTGCACGGGTGAGGTACTTCATGGTATCACGGTGGGTGTTGTAGCCGCATCCGTCGGTATCAACGAGAGGATCTCCGAGAGCTGCAGTAAATATAGCCGCACGCTCACCCATCTCACGCATAACATCACGCTGGCTGTAATCGTAGTCGTGGAGACGTACCTGATCGCAATACGGTGCGAACATGGGGTGGGAAGGACTGCAGTTCAGCACGGCATAAGGCTTTACTTCCTTCATGAAATCGTGGATGTTTCGAACGAGCTCAAGGAACAGCTCAACGCCGTATTTGCCGCTGTAGGAATTTGCACCTCTGCCAACGGGCTGCCAGAAGGCGAAATCGATCTTCAGACCGTCTGCACCAAGGCATCCCTCCTCATCGGAGAGGATGTATTTCATGTTACCACGGAGGATCTCAAGGTATCCGGGATTCGTGGGGTCTACCACATATCTCTTCTCCTTGTCATCCCATACACAGTACTCCTCGGGAATACCCTCGGCATCCCACATCTTGTACCACATGAATGTGCTGATCCCACGCTCCTCTTTATTGCGTCTGATAAATCCGGGAAGATCGGGCCAGCGTTCCTTGGACTCACGTGCGGTGCCGTACTCCTCCTGCCACTTATCATCGATGATGAGTACCTTAGGCTCAAGACCACGGAGGTCGATTACCTTCAGCATCTCCTCATACACATTCTGACGGGATGCCCAAACAAGTCCGTATGTATCACGGTAACACCAGGTAAGCTGCTCAAGCCAGCCGCAGGCGATGGGGCCGTACCAGAATCTGGGATGCTTCTCCTTCTTCTTCGGTGCGGTGTAGCCGAGATCGAAGTAGAGCTTTGAATACTGGCGTGCCGCCTTGAACTCATCATCTGACTTGTAGATGTAAACGGATGGAGTTTCCCATGTACCGTCGACCTTGGTGTGACCTGACTGATCGGTCCACAGCCAGAAGTGAGTACCCCAACGGTGTAAGGTTAGATTATAGTTGAACTGAGTGAAATTGTGCTCACCGGGCTTTGCCACAAGAGCAAAGGTGAGTCTTGCAGTCTCATCTACACAGCGGAAGGTGTAGTAGAACATAGGAGGTACCATCAGGTACGAGAAACGTCTGAAGGGCTTGTTTGTTGTGAAATAATAGCTCTCGGAGGAGTCAAGTCCTACAACGGGTGCGTAGCCCTCACAGAATTCAAAGTGGCTTCCGTGACCGGGATCGGTCATAGAGCCAGAGAAGTAGTTGACGGAGTCAACATCACCCTTACCGGTAATGCGAACCTTATATTCCGCATTCTCCTCACGGCAGATGAGGATGTACTCCTTCTTCTCCCACAGATTTGACTTTGATTCCCAGACGAAGGTAACGCTGTCTGCATCCTCTTTCGCTTTTTTGAAGGAGGTGATAGCACCCTCCTCATCGAGGTTGGTCTCATCTCCCTCGCCGGGGGTGTTCAGACCTGTTCTGGGATCAAGGCGGACAAATTCGGTACCGCCCATGGTAACAGCAATGGTGCTCTCATCAAGCTCCATGGAATAGAATGCGGTGGACACCTTCCAGAGTCCGTTTTCATTTGAATATGTCATAGTGATAATAACCTTTCGCAGATTATATTTTTACTAAATACATGATATCATAAAGAGGGCTTGATAGTCAAGGGAATCGGGGAAATTCTACGAGGATTTATAGATATCTGCGACGTTTTTTAATTTGTAAAAATACGACAATAGTTGCTATTGACAAATATTCTCGGTTGGTATAAAATATAAGTGTCGGGAACGTGTTTCCGATGTATAGATAGACATACCGAAAGGATATAATAAAATGGACAACGAGAACAAGTTCAATGAAGATTTTTTTGATGCAGAGGTATTTACCCTGACTGATGAAGAGGGTAATGAGCTTCAGTTTGAGCAGATTGCGATCTGCGAGGTAGACGGAACCCTGTATCATGCTCTCGTTCCTCTTGACGAAGAGGGCGGTGCTGACGGTGAGGAGTACGTGATCCTTAAATCCTTTATTGATGAGGACGGTGAGGAAGTTCTTATCACCATAGAGGATGATGAGGAGTTTGACAAGATCGCTGATATGTTCGAGGACAGCTTTGCCGAGATGGATTACGACGGAGCGAGCGAAGAATAAATTCTTCGCAGTGAAATCCCGACTTCGTCGGGGTGAAATCGCCGAGGCGATGAAATCCGTCCTGCGGACGGGTGAAATCCATCACTCCGTGATGGGTTAAGGAGGCTTTGCTTCGCAAAGCAATTTTGATGAAAGCAGGCGAAAGCACCTCTGTGCTGAGCCGTCATGGTCGTGGGATCGAGTTTGGTTCAAGGTTAACATAGCCGATATATGAAACCGGGCGGTCAATGACCGTCCCTGCAGGATGACATTATGTTGCTTTAGGTATTCAGGTTGATGCACCGTATTGCATCAACCGTATATGTCGTGAGATAGCTTTATTTTTCAGCTGAAGTTGTGCCGATATATGAAACCGGACGGTCAATGATCGTCTTTACAGGATGACATTATGTTGCTTTAGGTATTCAGGTTGATGCACCGTATTGCATCAACCGTATATGTCGTGAGATAGCTTTATTTTTCAGCTGAAGTTGTGCCGATATATGAAACCGGGCTCAGCCCGGCGGTGTGCGTGATAAAATGAGTAATTAAACCCACAATAGATTTATGGAGTCCGGACTTCGGTGGCAGGTACGCAGGCCTCCTTGTCAGTCTCTCTTTAGACAGACTGACGAGACGTTGGTTGACGCAAACCCATCGAGAGGACACCAACCTTGCTTGGGCAGGGTTTCTAAATTCTTGTTTTACACGGCACGGCGGGGAATTATATAAAGTAAGAGGTAATAGTGAAGAGGGAAGAAGTGTCCTCGGTTGCCTTATAATTAAGTGTGCCTATCCTTTGGGATAGGCACGATTTTTTCTTCAGATCCCCTTAAATCATCTTTACAATCCGTTTTTTATGTGGTATACTGTAGAGAGAAAATCAAAGGGAGAATACATAAATGCTTGATTTAAACGAACTTAAATATAATGCCGACGGACTTATTCCCGCAGTAGTGTGCGATGAGTATTCCGGAGAGGTGCTCATGGTGGCGTACATGAACCGTGAGAGCCTTGAGATAAGCCTCAAAGAAGGACGTACCTGCTTCTGGTCACGCTCCAGAAAAGAGCTGTGGCGTAAGGGTGAGACCTCCGGAAACGTTCAGCATATCGTCCGCATCACCACTGACTGCGATAACGATACTCTTCTCATCCACGTTCATGCGGATGGCCCCGCTTGCCATACGGGAAATCCTACCTGCTTCTTCAATGAAGTGACCGATGTGGGTGAGCGTTTCACTATGGACGGACTTATGAAGCTCATCGAGGGCAGAAAGACCGATCGTAAGGAAGGCTCATATACCACGTACCTTTTCGATAAGGGAATCGACAAGATCCTCAAGAAGGTGGGTGAGGAATCCACCGAGGTTATCGTTGCCGCAAAGGGCGGAGATCGATCCGAGACTGTATATGAGATCGCAGATCTCGCATATCATGTAATGGTGCTCATGTGCGAAATGGGCATCAGTGTTGACGAGATCCGTGCTGAGCTTGCAAGTCGCCACGTTGTGGATCACAAGGTTAAGCAAGAGACCTCTAAAGCTACGGCTTTAGAAAACAAGTAATTATAGAATACCGTCGGGGTTCGCCGGCGGTATTTTTATACGTAACAGAAGGATCGAGACATGAATTGTTTTTTTGCAGGAAACACATAGAAAACTTGCAAAAAACGTTGCTAAAACGAGAAAAATGTGTACTTTTTAAAGTTTTTTTGCAATTGCATCGTAAAAAATATTCATTTTTAGCATAAAAGGTATTGACAATGTGACGAATATGATGTATAATGGTTACATCAAAGAAGGAGGTATCCATTATGACGAACAATCCACAATCTCTGCCCTTGTTGTTGCTTGATAACAGCGCAATGATGTCTGTGCTGAATGAAGGTAGCTTCAAGTGCCACAATCTAACACTTACCGAAGCTAAAGAAATTCTTGAGATTCACGATGAAACAGATGTACTCCGTTGCTTCAGCAATACAGACATTGAGACAGTTATGTATGAATACCTCGGAATCGGAAAGCGAAATTTCACCTATAAGCACATTAGAAATATGAGACCCGGACAGGATGCCATCGTATTTAAGCTATACATAACTCCATCGGAAACCCAACCCATCGTACACGTAGATAACGTTGAGGCAAAAAAGATACAGAATGTATACGTATATTGCCAATATTTGACTCGTCTGGAATAATTCTAAACAGGCACAGCTTATTATAGCTGTGCCTGTTTCATATATCGGGCGTATGGATCAACACGTATTATAAAAACCCGAGATTTTTGTCTCGGGTTTTTATATGGAGTTTTTGAGGTAATTATTTTCATATTCCCTCCAAGAGTTTTTTAATATTTAACCTATTTCAGGTTAAAATACAATAGCCTGAAACAGATTAAACTAAAATGTTTTTAACTTAGTTTGATCGGAGGGGAAAATGTGTACAAAAGAATACGTGATCTCAGAGAGGACAGCGATCTGAGCCAGACAAAGGTAGCAGAAATACTTGGTATGTCTCAGACCGGGTATTCCAAATATGAAACAGGAGAGAATGATATTCCCACGGCAGTGCTTATAAAGCTCGCAAGATTTTACGAAACGAGTGTGGACTATCTTCTCGGAGAGACGGAAATAAGAGAAAGATATCCGGAAAAATAAATAAAGACCCGAGATTTTTGTCTCGGGTTTTAACATGTCAAAATTTCTTGATCCCTCTGTCACTTTTTATATGAAAGTTTTTGGAGAGGGAGTTCGAGGGAGTACCTTTTTTCAAAAAGGTGCTCCCTCGCTGTTTTTTTATAATAACCTATATAATATCCCGTAAAACTTCGGCGGCGTCCTTGTAGCCGTCAAAGCCCTTGCCGCAGATGGTGGCGACGGCAATGGGGGATACGAAGGAATGACGTCTGAATTCCTCACGAGAGTTTATGTCGGAAAGATGTACCTCCACTGTGGGGATACCCACTGCCTTTAATGCATCGGGGATAGCCACGCTCGTGTGGGTGTACGCTGCAGGGTTTATAATGATCCCGTCAAATACTCCGTAGGCCTCCTGTATCTTGTCAACAAGATCGCCTTCGTGATTTGACTGATAAAACTCCGCCTCAAATCCGCAATCAGTCAAAGCAGTGCGAGTAAACTCCACAAGAGCATCGTAATTTCTGTTTCCATATATGTCAGGCTCTCTGAGTCCCAGAAGATTCAGGTTCGGGCCGCTTATAACAAGCACTTTTTTCATAATCCAAGTCCTCTTTTTATATTATCGGCAGTAATACCGGCACCCTGTACCTTGAATGAGGTATCCGCAAAGATACGGTACAGAGGCTCTCGTTCTTCCCAAAGCTTTTCAACACCGCCTGCTGAAAGTGGCCTGCCGCTTGTTGCGAGCTCGGACAGCTCTCTCTCAAGGAATACGACGATCCCGTTTTGCCGCATCAGCCGCAGATTCTCTGTCCTGGTGACGATACCGCCGCCTGTGGCAATGACAGCTCCGCATTTTGTCGAAACACGTCGGAGAACTTCAGTCTCGATACGTCTGAATTCATCTACACCGTGTTCGGTAATGATCTCGGCGGGACAGCTTCCTGCCGTGCGTGTGATCTCCTCGTCAGTGTCTATAAATTCTCTGTCGCAGATGTCTGAAAGCGCCTTGCCAATAGTGGACTTACCGCATCCGGGCATTCCGATAAGAAAGACGGAGGTCTGCATCCTCAGGAGAGCTTCGTATATCTTCTCAGAGGTCGCAGGCTCGGGAAAGGAACCACCCGTGAATCTCTCCGACGCTCTTACCGCCTGAGCCGCTAGCATCAAAAGTCCGCCTTCGGCCTTCAGCCCAAGCTCCTTTGCCTGAAGCATGAATTCCGTATTTATCGGATTGTAAATAAGATCAAGCACACCCTCAAGCTTCGTGAAATCTGCCACAGTCACAGGAGATTTGCCGCCGTTTGGGTACATTCCCACGGGAGTGGTGTTTACTATTACTGCGGCATCGTGATGACGTGCGATGTTTTCGTAATTGTTCTCACCTCGACGGGATATGGTCACTATCTCACCTGCTCCGAAATCCTTCAGCACCTCACGGACAGTGGGAGCAACTCCTCCGTCACCGAGAACGAGCACTTTTTTTGCGGAGACGTCAATTCCGCTGTGTCGAAGCATTGCGGAAAAACCGTAAAAGTCCGTATTATCTCCAAAATATGAACCGTCAGCTCTTTTAGAGACTGTGTTGACACTGCCGCATCTCTTTGCCGCATCCGAAAGCTCAGCCATATAAGGGATGACGGCTTTTTTATAAGGGATAGTCACGTTGAAGCCGTCAAACTCGCCTGAGGAGAACAATTCATCAAGCTCATGAGGCTGCCTTTCGATCAGGGAATATTCGTAATCCCCGAGCATACCATGAATGATCGGAGAAAAGCTGTGTGAGAGCTTTTCTCCGAGAAGTCCGAAACGATCCATCACACCAGCTCCGAATAGCTTCCGAGATAACGGAAGTCCTCGCAAAGATTACCGATCTCGGATATAAGCTGTGCATATTCGTCAGAATATATGGATGTCTCAAGATCGAAGTAGAACATTACCTCGAAATCTCTGTCGGGAATGGGACGGCTTTCCAGCTTGATAAGGTTGATACCCAGAGCATAGAAACGAGACAGCACTCTGTAAAGTGAACCGGGCTTATGAGAGATAGTCAGCATAAGAGAGGTCTTGTCCGCACCGGGATAGATCTCAAGGCCCTTAGATATGCAGATGAATCTTGTGTAGTTGTTGCCCTTGTCCTGAACAGAGGGAGCAAGGCAGGAAAGTCCGTACAGCTCAGCACATGAATGGCTTGAGAGCGCAGCGACATCATTTCTGCCGGACTCAGCTACAAGCTTTGCGGCTACTGCGGTATTCTCACAGTATGTGATCTTTACATCGCCGAGAGTTTTCAAGAACTCACCGCACTGTCCGATAGCTTGCTCGTGAGAATAGATCTCCTTTATGTTCTTTATATCGGTACCCTTGCAGGCAAGGAGGCTGTGATCTACCTTGAGACGAACGGAACGAACGATCTTGAAATTGTACTTCATCATGAGGTCGTAGACCTTGTTTACAGATCCTGCGGTACTGTTCTCAAGGGGAAGCAGACCATAGGTGCAAAGTCCCTTTTCGATTGCAGAGAATACATTTTCAAAGGATGCGAAATACATGATGTCGGGAACCTTGAAGAGCTTTTCGCAGGCGATCTGTGAGTATGCACCCTCAACGCCCTGACAAGCGATCCTTGCAGAGGAGGGGAATGCGGTGTAATTTGCATCGATAGCTGCTTTGATCTCGCAGTAGAGGGGGGAATCCTCCATGTTGATCTTCTCCTGGTAGGAACGGCTCAGCTCAAAGAGGAGAGAGTAGAGTACCTGAGTGTATGAGCGCATATTATTATCCACCGAGGAGGTGATGTCAGCCATCTTGTGCCTCTCACGACCGGGATCTGCAACGCCGATACCGCCGTCTTTTTTACATTCTGCGATCTTTGAGGAGATCTCCATGCGTCGGATGAAAGCATCAAGCAGATCCTTATCTGCTGCATCTATCTCCGAACGGAGAGCCTCAAGCATTTCTTTTGCGTTTTCCATTTTTGTATATCTCCTTTGAATTGTTTATGTAGTTTATGTTCCATCGGCATTTCCGATGTCCGGGATTTTCATTTCAAGAAAGTGGCAAACCATTCCTTACCACTTTCGTACCGTTCCTCAACCGATCATAAGATCGGCAAGGACCAGAGCCGCTACGGCTTCCACCACGGGAACGGCACGGACGACCACGCAGGGATCGTGCCTTCCTTTTACGGTCAGCCGAGTGTTTTCCGTATTTGACAGACTTACTGTATCCTGTTCTTTCCCGATAGAGGGAGTAGGCTTCAGAGCGATGCGGAATATAAGAGGCATTCCGGAGGTGATACCGCCGAGGATACCGCCGTGATTGTTCGTTTTCGTGCGGACGGTGTCGCCGTCCATGAAGAACGGATCGTTGTTCTCACTGCCGAGCATATCGGCTACGGCAAAGCCTGCGCCGAATTCCACGCCTTTCACGGCGGGGATGGCAAACAGTGCCTGTGCCAGCCTGTTTTCAATGCCGTCAAACATCGGATCACCAAGCCCTGCGGGAAGTCCGCACACGGCACATTCTATGACACCTCCTACGGAATCTGCGGCAAGACGAGCCTTTTCGATCTCCTCAGCCATTCTGTCTGCGGCACTGTCATCGATAACGGGGAAATCCTTTCGGAGAAGAGCATCAAGCTCATCTCCCGTCACATTTGCGGCATCAAACCGTACATCTGCTGCCTTGCCGATGTTTTCGATATGTGCGGCAACGGTGACTCCGTGATCTCTGAGATATTGCAGAAGAACTCCTCCTGCGGCGCAGATAGGTGCGGTGAGCCTTCCGGAAAAATGACCTCCGCCTGCAACATCGTTGTGACCGCCGTACTTTACATGAGCGGTGAAATCTGCGTGTCCGGGACGTGGCGCATCACAGATCTCAGCGTAATCATTGGATCTCTGATCGGTATTGCGGATCATGAATGCAAGGGGTGCACCGCAGGTCGCTCCTCCCGCAAGTCCCGAAAGGATCTCCGGAACATCAGCCTCACGCCTCTGTGTTGACATCTTGTTCTGCCCCGGTGCACGACGCTTCATAAATGACTGAAGCTTATCCATGTCGGGATGAAATCCCGCAGGCACCCCGTCAAGCACCGCACCGATCGCCGAAGAATGAGATTGTCCGAACACCGTCAGCGTCAGATTCTTTCCTCTATATGTACTGCTCATATGTTTTTTCTTTTTGCGAGAGGAAACTTTTTGAAAAAAGTTTCCTCTCGTGCTCTCCTTCAAAAACTCTTAAATAAATATACTGATATGGTTTGTGCAAATCCTTTGAACTAACAGTTTGGTTTTCCTATATAAATATGTTTATTTGAAAGTTTTTGAGGGTTCAAGGGAACTTTTTTCAAAAAGTTCCCTTGGCGTCCCTCTTAGTGCAACTTCTCATAATCCTCCCAAAATGCGGGGTAGGATTTTTTGACGCAGTCTGCTTCTGTTATTGTAACGCTGCCTTTTGAGGCGATGGCAAGCACAGCCGCCGCCATGGCGATGCGGTGGTCTCCTGCGCTGTCGACTACCGATTTGGGAGAGGCAAGTCCGCCGCTTATACGTATACAGTCATCTGAGCCTGTGGCACATCCGCCGATGGCATTTATCATGTTGCATGTAGTCTCGATACGGTCGCTTTCCTTCAGGCGGAGCCTTTCCGTACCTGTGATAACAGTATCTCCCTCTGCCGCTGCTGCAAGAGCCGCCACTACCGGTACGAGATCGGGAATATCCGCAGCATCTAAGGTGATCCCACGAAGCGAGCCCTTGCGAACTGTTACTCCATCGGGAATACTCGTTACTATCGCACCCATCTCACGTACTATGTCAATGCATCTTTTGTCTCCCTGAAGGGAGTCCATGTCAAGTCCGTGTACGGTGATACCCTCATCTGACAGAGCACCTGCACAGATGAAGAATGCCGCACCTGAGAAATCCCCTTCGGCATGAACCTCTTTAGGGGAGGCCGAAATATCGGACAAGGCGAACAAGCCGTCCTTCTCGGTCACTTTCATGCCATAATTATACAGCGATCGCACGGTCATGTCAATGTAAGGACGAGATTCGATCTTTCCCGTCACTCTTACACTACCGCTGCCGAGAAGTGCTACGGCGAACAGCAGTCCCGATACGAACTGACTTGATACACCGCCGTCAATGACGAAATCTTCTCCTCTCATTGAGTCACCGCATACCGTGAGGATATTCCCGTCAAGTGTGATCTGTACTCCGTGACGCTCAAGCTCCTCCTTCAGTGGAGAGAGAGGTCTTTCGGGAAGCCTTCCGTGAAGGAGGAATCGGCGATTTTTGCCGAGAGCCGCCGCTACGGGAATAAGGAAGCGGAGCGTGGAGCCCGATTCACCACAGTCCAGAAGCTCGTCCGATACGTGTGATTTGTCAATGGGTGTTACCTCAACACCGCCGTCGCAATCGGTGATCTTTGCACCGAGCCCCGTGAGGCATCGCCTCGTGGCAATAATATCATCAGACACAGCACCGCTGTAGCGGATGACCGTAGGCGAATCTGCAAGAGCTGCACAGATCATCAGCCTGTGTACCGATGATTTTGACACAGGTGCGGTGATGCTGCCCGTGAGATTTGCAGGGGTTATCGTAATATTCATAACAATTATGTCCTGTATAAAAGTTTTGAAGATCATTAAGGAACTTTTTCAAAAGTTCCTTAATTGGGGTTCGGGGCAAAGCCCCGATACATCACGCCTCAATCGTTTCTCCCCATAAATTCTGCAAGTCTGTCCGTGGGCGTCTTCTCTATCCTACAGTCTCCGATAGCCGTGGGGATCACAAGATTTATCGTACCGCCGCCTGCCTTTTTGTCGGACATTGCGACCTCAGCCATTGCCTCCGGAGTGAATATCTCCGGATCAAGACCGTACCATAATGCGGCACCGCTTGTCCCGCCGGGAAGCTCATATTGATTCAGTATCTCACGGATACGGTCGCCGTCCCTGATGGGGAGTGCGCCGATCAAATTAGCGTAATTTGCGGCGATCATCATTCCCGCACCTACGGCGATACCGTGAGGGATCTTGTATTCGCTGAGATTTTCGATAGCATGTGCGGCGGTGTGACCGAAATTGAGAATGGCACGAAGCCCGCCCTCAAATTCGTCTGCCTCGACTACGTCACGCTTGATACCCACGCAGGTTGCGATGACATGCTGAAGAAGCCCCATCGCACTGTCATCACCTGTGAGGACATCGAACAGCTCAAGTGCGGAGCCTTCAAGAAGTGTGAACAGCTCTCCGTCACGGATTACACCGTACTTTATGACCTCCGCCATACCGCCGACAAAATCCTCACGCCTGAGCGTCGTGAGTGTGTCGGTATCGCAGATAACGAGTCTCGGTTGATGGAATGCACCGCAAAGATTCTTGCCTGCCGTAAGATCTATGCCGGTCTTTCCTCCCACCGATGAATCTACTGCTGCGAGAAGTGTCGTGGGGATCTGCACGAAATCGATCCCCCTGAGGTACGTTGCCGCAGTAAAGCCTGCAAGATCGCCTGTGACACCGCCGCCGAGAGCGACGATCGCATCCTTTCTTGACAGCCTGTTTTCTGCAAGGAATTCCTGAAGTGCGGCATAGGTGGACATGCATTTTGACTCCTCTCCTGCAGGGAAAGTGAAAACGCAAACCTCAAAGCCTGCCGCTGAGAGAGCTCTTTTTACAGTCTCACCGTACAACGGCGCAACATTGGAATCTGTCACAAGAGCCAGATTCCTTCCTTTTATAAGAGGTCGGATCATCTCTCCTGCCTCATGGAGAAGGCCTCTGCCGATCATAACATCGTATGCGGTGGAGGCGTTAACGTGTACGGTAGTCATTATATCGTCCTTTCGGAATTATCGAGACGCTGTCTCGGGATCTTCAAAAAGCTTTAAGTTAGATAAGGTATACGGCATTTATATATACCCTCTGCCACCGGATAAGGGTTAGGCAAAGAAATCCTATATGGCTATAAAAAAGCAAAGTTCTTTGCGTCACTTTCTTTCAAGAAAGTGACATCGTTTTCCTTGCTCGCCCCTATTCTATCACTTGACCTTCAGACTCTCTTCCTTCATTCGTCTGCCTTCTGCGAGAAGCTCACGGAGACCGTCTGCGTTACCTGTCGCAACGGCATCTCTGTACTGTGAAAGTGAGCTTATGATCATGTCAAGCTCACGTACTACATTATCGGAGTTTTCCATGAACAGCTCGGTCCACATATCGGGATCGAGGTAGGCAACTCTCGTCAGATCCTTGAAGCTGCCTGCGGAAAATCCCCTGTGTTCCTGAGATGCGGGGCTTTTGATGTACGCATTTGACACGATATGTGCAAGCTGAGAGGTAAATGCAATCATTCTGTCGTGATTTTCGGCTGTAGATACGGTGATTTTACCGAAGCCTGCCGGTATGAGTAGCCGCTTGATCCTCTCAAGAAGCAGGATATCGTCAGTAATCGGCGGTACGATTATCATTGACGCACCCTTGTAGAGATTGTCACGGCTGTTCTTGTATCCGCCCTTCTGGCTTCCTGCCATTGGGTGTCCCCCAACGAACAGGAATCCGTGCTCCTTTGCCAGAGCAAAGCCTTCCTTACATATATTACGCTTGACTCCGCCGCAGTCGATCACCACTGCATTGCCGAAATTGTCGGCATTGTCACGGAGATATTTCGTAATGCTGTCCGGCATCGTACAGAGATATACGATGTCGCATTCCTTCAGTCTCTCGGGAGTAAGCTCATCCGCAATAACACCCTGCAGCTTTGCGATCCCCACGGTGGCGGGACTGCGGTTTGCTCCGAGTACGGTGTGCCCTGCGGCGGTGTACGCTTTGGCAAGCGATCCGCCGATGAGCCCGAGACCGACGATACCTACTGTGAATCTGTCGCTGCTCATTTTCCGATAGCCTCTCGAATGGTCATAACGGATCTTGCAACATCCGCAAACTGTTCGGGGAGAAGTGACTGAGGACCGTCGCAAAGTGCCTTTGCAGGGTTGTTGTGGACCTCAATGATAAGGCCGTCAGCACCGCAAGCCGCCGCTGCCATTGCCATGGGCTTTACGAGACGGGACACACCTGTTGCGTGGCTGGGATCGATCACTACGGGCAGATGAGTCAGCTCGTGGAGCATGGGTACTGCCGAAAGATCAAGAGTGTTTCTTGTGTATGTCTCAAATGTACGGATTCCTCTCTCGCAGAGGATGACCTTTTCGTTTCCGCCTGCCATGATGTACTCAGCACTCATAAGGAGCTCCTTCAGAGTGTTGGCAAGACCTCTCTTCAGGAGGATAACCTTGTCGGTACGGCCGAGCTCCTTCAGAAGCTCGAAGTTCTGCATATTGCGGGCACCTACCTGGATCACATCCACGTGCTCAAACAGGGGCAGATGATTTGCATTCATGATCTCGGTGACGATGGGCATACCGGTGATCTTCTTCGCCTCAAGGAGAAGCTCGATTCCGTCTGCGTGAAGTCCCTGGAAATCGTAGGGGGAGGTACGGGGCTTGAATGCACCGCCTCTGAGCATTGCGGCACCGGACTCGTGTACGGATTTTGCGATCTCGATGATCTGGTCATGGCTCTCAACGGAGCAGGGACCTGCGATCATTGCGAAATTGCCTCCGCCGATCTTTACACCGCCTACCTCGACTACGGTATCATCGGGATGGAATTTTCGGTTTGCGCTCTTGAAGGGATCGGAGATGCGTGTTACTGTCTCAACGATGTCAAGTCCCTCGATAAGCTCGGTGTCTACCTTTGATGTATCTCCGATAAGTCCGAGAACTGTGTGAAATTCACCCTCGGAAATGTGTACGGAAAGCCCAAGTGTCTCAAACCAACTTATAAGACTGTCTCTCTGCTTTTCTGTTACTCCCTGTTTCAGTACTGCGATCATGATTGTATATCTCCTTTGGAATAATTATTTTATGATGGGTTTATTTTCTCCTTCTTTCTTGAAAGAAAGAAGCAAAGAACTTTTATACTGTGTAGCCGTCCCCTGCGGGGGCTAATTTCAGTATTTAGGTGTTGGTCGGTGTTTGACCAACACTGTCATGGTCGTGTGATGTACGATATCACCAAAATCAGGCTGTGCCGAAGTTTGCCTCTCGGCGTTTGCCGGGCCGCAAATTAAAAATAAGCCATACAGCGTTTAACTGCATGGCTTTCGGTGAACTGCTTTAAGTATGTCCCCTGATTTTTTGCACGTTAAAACGCTTTTACCTTAGTGTGAGTAAAGTAAAAGTAAAAGTAAAAATATGCAAAAACGTTGGAGAGGATGCTCTTCATACTTATTCCCTTTCCGTATCCTTCGATACATCAGTATGCCTGCATTATAGCACCGTAAATTTGTAATGTCAATAGGGACAACGAAAATTTTTTAAAAAACTTTTTGTATAATTATTCAGTAATACTGCAAATTGCCGGCTGGATATTTGCATATATGCAGAACGGAGCCGTAGATCTTATCTTTCTGTTCCGGCACGGATCCCTGTTGATCTGTACAGACACCACAACACTATAATTATATCATACCTGATATTCAAGTGTCAATAGTTTGTTGTGCGATGTGCTGTATTTCTACTCTTTAAACAAAAATCTGTAGTGAACTTTGTACAAAATACCATCTTGCAAAATGAGGAAAAGTATGGTACAATTAAATCACAAGAAAGGAAGGTACAAACCAATGAACAACTAAGCCTTTCAGAATTCGATCACAAGAACAGCTTGATTCGTATACATAAAGGTTTGGGTCAAGGAAGAAAACGGTGGATCTAAGAAAAAGGGTCTCAGAGGATTGGTCAGAGGAAAAGGTCTCAGGAGAGATGTTGGATGATCCGAATCGCTTCCCTTTTAATCAAGCATCTTAAAAGATCGAAGAAAAAACAAGTCGTCTCAATGAAGCGTACCCAATGAGAATCCCCATTCGGGATAAGTGAGAATGAGTTGAGTGGGTAAGAAGAAAAGCTCAGATGAGACAGATCAAAGAAAGAGAGGGTACTCAAGTGATGTTAGATATCAAGAGTGAACAGAAATAACCCTTGGTTGCAAGAAAGCTGTGTAAAGAAACAGTGCAACCAAGGGTTATTTCAATTTATACGTATTTGCCCCGAGAGGGCTTTTTTTATTTTGCTAATATCTTTGTGTGTTTACTTGTTGTGTAGACAGTATTCGACTATCACTTCTACCATACCTCTGTCTTTATCGGACAATTGTGAGATCTGTGACATCAGCAAATCAATATCTCGCAAAGTCTCCTTTCCGGTAAGGATATAGTCTGTGCTTATATCAAGTATCTTGCTGATACTTACAAGATTGTCTATTCGTATCGCTTTATTACCTCGTTCAAGGTTTGATACCATCTGAATAGATACGTTCATCGCCTCCGCAATCTGTTCCTGAGTAAGTCCTTTCTGTTTTCTGCGAAGCTGGATCCTTTTTCCTATTTCACACAAATTTATTTTGTCCATAAATTACCCTCTTTTTGATCTTTGGGATAATTATATGATCTTTTAGATTAAAAAATAAGCACCTTTAGGTTGACTTTGTTAAACTATAGGTGTATAATGACATTGAATATATAAAAAGAGGGTATGTTTATGAAAAAGTTACTGTCTTTTGTTCTGTCATTAACGATATTGATGTCGATGAGCTTACCTATTGTTGGAGGAGGGACATCCGGATGCCGGTCTGCCGGTGATGTGAACAGCGACGGAAAGATCAATCTCAGCGATGCATCCTTACTTTTGAAGCATATATCAAAATGGGAAGGATTTTCCGTTGATACAGATCGTGCGGATATTCTGAATGATGAAAAGATCAACCTATCGGATGTATCGATGCTTATGAAATATATTGCCGGATGGAGCAACATACATCTCGGGCATAACTATTCCTTCGAAGTGGTATCTTATCCCGAATGTCAAAAAAACGGTCTTGGAAGATACACGTGCAATATATGCAAAGACAGCTATGAAAAAGAAATAGAGTGGACTTGCAGTTCCCCCGACACCTGTGAGACCTGCCTTGCGGCAGAATGTGCTGAAAACGGACATATATGGAGTGACGGTAGCTGCACACGGTGCAAAAAATCGAGAGCTTATGCAGAATACGAGGATCTTATAAAAGATATAATAAGCAGTACCCTCGCAGGCGTATCACAGCTCACCCCCGAATTTGCAAACGATATCTCGGAATGCACGGACACATCAAAGCTGTACGTGCTTCCCGATGGGTATATCTATGCGTATAAGAGAATAATCTACCCCGGCGGAGTTCCGCAGTTTACGAATCAGGTAGATCCCTCAACCGCAAACGGCACATCACCCGATACTACACTGTCGGGTGATGAGTGGCTGAACGGATACCGTATTGCGACCAAGGCGATAAGCGCAAGAAAGGGAATCGTCGTGACCGATCTCATTCCCGCAAAAAACGGTGACGTGATCCGCATCAAAGGCTTTGATACATCCGCAAATACAGCTCCGTCGGGAAGTACCGCTTATGGCGAATTTAGGGTGATCGCACTAACTTCATCAGGTGCGGCTATTGCAACTGAGATCCAGCCTGCAACACCTAAAGCAACATCAGCAACTACAGGAAAATTAGAGCAGATGAAC
The DNA here is from genome assembly GCA_015065335.1 of Oscillospiraceae bacterium. GTDB lineage: Bacteria > Bacillota > Clostridia > Oscillospirales > CAG-272 > UMGS1312. The sequence goes on from SVQM01000036.1 coordinate 18,053, forward strand.
GGGGCGGAGCTTGAAAACGGCATCTACTGCTTTAATGTAAGCTCCTCTGTTTTTAATGTGGGTACATCAAATGTAACGTATCTTCGTGTGTGCGGATATCCCGAAGGCGGCAACAGTGACGGTGT
>SVQM01000037.1 GCA_015065335.1 Oscillospiraceae bacterium
CACACAAAATTTCGATTTCCTTGATCTCGTATCAAAGATGTATTTCGGCTCTTATGATACTGTCCGTCCCGAAGGCTGGCCTTTCCTCTATTCCGGAATGCTTACCTTCATGCTTCTCCCCCTCTTCTTCTTCCTGAAGAAGATCCCCCTGAAGGAAAAGATCGCAACGGGTATTTTTATCGCCGTTATGTTCCTTTGCTTCAACGCATCCACCATTGATATTTTCTGGCACGGCATGCAGCGCCCCAACTGGCTCAATTACAGATACAGCTTCATGGTGTGCTTCCTGTTCATCATATTTGCTCACAGAGTATTCGAAAATATCGAACACCTTGGCTTCAGACCTATCGCATTCAGTGCCTGCACCATTGCGGGGGTTCTCCTCGTTCTGCAGAAGTTTGAGTACGAGAATCTCCCCGATCTCACCGCTGTATGGGCATCACTTATCTTCATTGCGATCTACCTCCTGCTCATGAAGGGCATCACTCTACCGAAGGTGTCTCTGCAAAAAACCTGTGCTCTTATCCTCACCATATTTATCGGATTTGAGATGTATGCTGCAGGGCTTGACAATCTTATGAGCCTTGATGATGATGTAGTATACACGAGCCGTACCACATACCGTACTCATATGGACACCTACAAGCCTGCATTCGATGCAATGCATGATATGGACAAATCCTTCTACCGTGCAGAAAAGGTCACTTATAAAAGAACAAACGACAACCTCGCTTTAGGTGCATTCGGACTTTCCAACTCCACATCCACTCTCAATGCAGACACTATCCAGTTCCTTCAGTATCTCGGACTTGCATCAAAGTCCCACTGGTCAAAGTATATCGGATCCACTCCTGCTACCGATACCCTCCTGGGAATCAAATATCTGGCAGGTCAGACAAGAGGTACTCTCCCCGATTATTATACCGAGGTAATGAGCAAGCACGGTACAGGAGATGCAAACGGCACTCTTGTTCACGTGTACCAAAATCCCTATGCCATGTCTCTTGTATTCGGTGCAAACGAGGCTATCACAAAGGTGGATCTTTTCGGTGACGATCACGATGAGAAAACAGAAGATACCGGTATTTTCTCCAAATTCTCACAGGTTGTAGCTGACCTCTTCGGTGAGGAGAAAAAAGCAAAGCCTGTTGATTCTTCCAAGCCTGAGCCTAACGAAAAGAATCCCTTTGAGAGGCTTAATGCAATTTACGCAGGGCTTCTCGGAGAGGAAAGCGTAGAACTCTTTGTAAGGCTCGATCAGTCCTACCCCTCTACAGATAATCTTACAACCGGAAGTACAACAGATCACACGAAATATTCACCTGTAAATGAAGGTTCATCTGCATCCATCATGTACACCATTACGGCACAGACTGATGATGTGATCTATATGTACATTCCTACGGTCTACCCCAGAGAGTGTAAGCTGACGGTAAATGGTGCATCCAAGGGCACTTACTTCGGAAATGAGACTCACCGTATCGTAGAGCTTGGATCTTACAATCCCGGTACGATCCTCAATATTAAGCTGGAGCTTGATAATGAGTACAACAACCTGTATCTCTCCACCAAAGATTACAACTATTTCTACTATTTCAACGAAGAATCATATCTTAGCCTTGCTCCTCAGCTCAAGGGCTCTGAATTCAACATCACAAGCTGGACCGAGGACACTCTTGAGGGCAATATCAACGTTGCAGCCGGTGATGAGCTGATCTTTACTACCATTCCTTACGACGAGGGATGGAAGGTGATCGCTGACGGCAAGGAGATCGAGACCTTTGAGGTGCTTGACGCTCTCGTTGCATTCCGCCTCCCTGCCGGTAATCACGAGCTTACACTGGAATACAGACCCGACTGTGTTGTATACGGTTCCATCATCTCTGTTGCGGGTATTGTCGTATTCGTGCTTGCTTGCATTGCTGAATTTGTATGGAATAAAAAGAATGCGGCGTCTGCTCCTGCTCCACTTCCCGATTCCGATGTTTTCGAGGAGGTATCGGAAAAAGCTGAGACTTCAGACAACGACACTCCGAACTCCTCTGATGAGGATAATGATACGGAATAATATTATGATGTTCAAAAAGATCATTTCCGGGTTTGTCTCATTTGTAACGGTATTTTCGGTTTTATCCGTCGGCAATCCCACAAATGCCATAACGACCGAACGGCTGAGACTTTCCTCTGAATCCAACCTGACTTTGATCTTAGGTAACACTTATCTTACAGGAATATGCGGCACTATCAGTGCCGCATCCCTGATTGATGAGTTTTCAGGCGATGTCACTCTTACATCGCCATCAGGTGACAATTTATCGGGCGATATCCTCGTACCCTCCGACACCGTTATATCAAACGGCACCAACTCAATAAAAGCTCTCATCTACGGAGATGTTGACAGGAACGGACGGGTTAATCTCTCCGATGCTGCTGCCATGCTTAAATTCATCTCCAAATGGAAGGTCGACATTTGCGAGGACGCAATAGATCTTAACTGGGACGACAAGAAAAACCTCAGCGATGTTTCCCTTATCATGAAAAAGATCGCAGGATGGAATGTATGCATCGGTGTGGACATCGTCCCGAATCAGATCACCCTGTCATATTTCGATTCCGATTGTACCAAGATCGGTGTGCTTTGGCACGCCGCAAATAAGACACACAATCCGGCTGTTCAAGTGGTTCAGGGCGATACTGACGACTTTAAAGATGCCAGGACTATCATCGGTGACACAAATATCGGCATGGGAGATTCCAACAGTCGTGCCGTGATCGACGGACTTGAAGCCGGTATGACTTATTCCTACAGAGTAGGAGATATCTCCGGATATTGGAGTGATGCTGCATCGTTTACTATGCGTGAAGCCGATCCCGAAGAATTCACTTTTGTTTGCTTTACCGATACACAATCAAAGAATTCCACCCCCGGCACAGCATTTCAGTCAGCATGGGTTTCCGCAGTAAACTCTTACCCCGAGACAGCATTCGCTCTTCACTGCGGAGATGTGGTAGAAACTGTAGGTGCCGCCGACTGGTCAGCTATGCTTGATCCGTCTGCCGAATTTCTCAGACGGATCCCCACAATGGTGGTATCCGGTAATCACGAAACGTCATATGCAGGTGCTCAGGGCTACAAGATGCAGTATAACCACTTTTTCACCGATATGCCTGAGCAATCATCCTTTACGGACGGATATTTCTACTCATTCACATACGGTGATGTGCATTTTATAATGCTCAATACTAACAAGCAGGGGACTTCTGACGATTCTCTGTCTGCGGAGCAGGTTGCATGGCTCACCTCAGATCTTGAAGCAAATACTTCAAAATGGACTATCGTTCTTATGCATCACCCGATCTACTCACCCGGCACCGGTTCTTCGGATCGCTGGGAGGATCCCATGGCCATTGCCATGAGAGCTCAGCTTGCACCTGTTTTTGAAAAATACGGTGTAGATATCGTCCTCGCAGGCCACGATCACATCTATTACCGCACACATCCCATTAACAGTGAAGCAGGAATAATGTTCGACATTTCTGAAGAAACGGACGACGGTACGGTTTATTATAACGATCCCGACGGAGTTATCTACTCCACTCCCGGATGTACGGGTTCATCTTCAAGAAGTGTGTGTGACACACATCCTGAATACTATGCAGAACTCAGTGACATGATATCCTCATCGTATCTCTCCGTAAAGGTAGAGGATGACAGGATCACAGTCAATTTATGTGTGCCTGCGCTTGTAGTTGAAAACCTGGTGATCGATTCCTGGGGAATAATCAAATAATTCACTTTTCCAAAAGAATACGCACCGTCTAAGTCTATGACTTAAACAGTGCGTATTTGTTATTTTACTGCAGTTTTCCAAAAATGCTTTTTTATTTCAATAAAAACGATCCCGACAATAATAAAAACAGATATCATCTGAGAAGGAGAAAGAAAGGAAAACAAAGTTCCTCTGTCATCCCCTCTCAAAAATTCCAGACTGAATCTTGCAAATGAATACAATACCATGTAGTTCCTGTATTTATTCTTTGAAACAATGACTATTACCATTATGATAAGTAGCGCACAGACCTCAAACAACTGTGTAGGAAAACATTTCATTCCATTGTGTATTATACCCATTTCCGGATTATCCGGAAATGCAATAGCAAGAAAACATTCCGAATATCTGCCGTAGCAGCAACCTCCGAAAAAGCAGCCGATTCTTCCGAAAATATGAAATATGACAAATGGAATCGTTAGTTTATTAAACCACTGTGAAACTGTATATTTCGTTTTATCTTTTCCAATGATAAGGATACAGTACATTGCTGCACTTGCACCCAAAAGTCCTCCGTAAAATGTTATTCCATATATCCTAAATACCCCATATTTAAGAAACATAAATATGAAATCAAATAACATTGCAGACAGAAAACCAATGAGACCGCTTGTTACAAGTCTCGGAAAAATAAATGCCGATTCCGATAAACGATCTTCTTTTTTTATCGTATAATAAAGGATCAAAACCATTAGCGCCACCCCCGTGGCAACAAAAAGCTTAAAGACCTCTATTACACCCAAAGAAGTATGTATATACGGATACACGGTTATTTGATGCTTCCGAGCAAAAGACCGATAAGACCGCCTATTGCAAGCATTATCATGCCTATGATAGACATGAAGTCAGCACCGGTAACACCAAATATGCATATTGCCATCATAACTGCACCGATTAGCTCAACAACAGATCCGAGCTTAGCCCTCTTAAAGCACATACAAGCCCCGATGAGGCCAACTATACTTCCGCCGACTATCAGGAATAAAGCTGCACCTTCATTACCTCCGATACTGTTACACGCGGCAACACACATTCCGCCGAACAATCCGAATATCGCTCCGATAAGTCCGAGAACAAATGCAGGAACACAGGATTCTGCCTTTGCCGGATTTGTCTGTGTCTGCATTCGATTTGCTTGTACAGGACTTTGAGCGGTACTCTGTACAGGCTTACCACATCCGGAACAGAATGCTTCCCCATCCGATAACTGCTTTCCGCAATTAGTACAAAATTTCATTTTTTTCTTCCTCCTTAGTTTTTGTCAAATATTGACTATCACTATTATATGACATCCTGTCATATTTGTCAAGAACAAATTATGGCATAATGTCATTAGGGGTGTTATTGTGAAAAATAATTTAAGATTACTCAGAAAAAGCAAAGGCTATACGCAGATAGCAGTTCAGATGAAAACAGGAATCGAGCAGGCACTGCTGTCAAAATTTGAAACAGGAGACAGGATCCCACCGACAGAAACTCTTATAACCTTAGCAGACTTTTATAATGTCAGCATAGATTATATTCTCTGCCGGACAGATAACCCAAATATACAAAAATAGCCGTAACTTCAAAAAGTATCAGTTAATTTCAGCTTACAGAGACAATAAAGATCACCGCCGAGTTTTTCCTCGGCGGTGTAGCTTTGTATAAACATTATCAAAAAATACTTTGTAATGATATCTTATCTCTTCTTACTCATCTTCTCACCGTAAGAATCGTCTAAAAGAGAAAAACAATAAAATACAAATAAAAAAACCACACTACCGTGTGGTTTTTTTATTTGGTGACCCGTGGGGGAATCGAACCCCCGTTTCCAGCGTGAGAGGCTAGCGTCTTAGCCGCTTGACCAACGGGCCGTCTGTCATACAGCTTTATTATTATAACACAGTCTCTCAGAAAATGCAATACCTTTTTTCAATTTTTTTCGATTTTTTTGAAATTTTTTTCAAGCATCCAAAATTCCCTTTTTCCCAAAAATATGCAAGTCCGATATACACTATACCAAACATAACGATCTTCGTTGCGATGCTTACCGATGCACCCAATCCGTACATCAAGGAAAGCTGTATTATATTCACCACCGCCACCGATGCCGCTACCCACAGGAACGATACAAGCATCTCTTTTGCTCCGATCTTTATTCCCGTGATGCTCTGCATTCTACAGATACTCAGTGATGCATTCACAGCCTCGCTCACATATATCACCACAACATACCCGTATATCCCCATTTTCGGCACAAGGATCAGTACAAATACAAGGCATATTACCGCATCGACAATATTGACCTTCATGGTATACACCTGCTCACCAAGTCCCTTGAGTATGCAGTCTACTGTTGTATCAAGAAACATAAGCGGTACAAGTGGAGCGAGAAGCCTTATAAAATTACCGGCTTCACCTGAACCATAGATACCACGACCAAGCTCATAACCGAAAAAAGCAAATACTCCCGATACCCCGACCGAAAATATTATAGCGGCTTTTATCGCACTGACCGACAGCTTTCTTACATCCTCCTTCCGTCCAATCTCCATAAGTCCCGCAAGCTCCGGCACAAGAAGTCCCGTAAATGCACCTATTACTGCTGACGGATAAAGCACCAATGGGAGTGCCATACCACTCATTATTCCGTAGGATTCAAGTGCCGTTTTGGTATCAGCACCACTTCGTCTAAGGCCCCAAGGTATTGCGATATGCTCCGCTGTAGTGAAACCTTGACGTATATAACTTCCCACTGCCACCGGCAAAGCTATTGAGCATATTTTTGAAAAAATCGGAAAACTGTTTCCGTTATTGCTTTTGGGTATGTGTTTTTTATCCATAAGATATAATACATATGAAGTTATAAGAGAGCCCCCCTCAGCTAAGGCTGATGCACCTACAAGCGCAAAGCACGCATACTTTGTCCCCATAGGAGCAAAAACAACTATACCGGCTATTATAAGAAGTATCTTTACAAGCTGTTCCACGGCAGAAATAACGGCATTTTTATATGCCCTTCCGATCCCTGTAAAATATCCTGCGAGAGCTGATGTTACTGCTATAGGCGGCATTCCGAATGCCATGGCTCTTAGTGAAATAACAGTACGTTTATCTCCGAGAAGTCGCTCCCCCACAAAGCCTGCTGAGAAAAACACTATAAGTGCAGAAAGTATGCCGAATCCAAACCCATATAACACCGCACGGCGTATTATCCTCGATGTCGCCTCTCTTCCACCACCCGATGCGACCGCCTCAGCAGTCATTCTTACCACGGCAAGATTTATCCCCGATGATGCAAGTGTCACCGCAAGCCCGTAAACGCTCATGACAAGTGTGAACAGTCCCATTCCTTCAGCACCTATACGTCTGGACACATATCCGTTAAAGCTCACCGCTATGGTTCTGATAATAATACCTGACAAGGCAAGCACAACACCGTTAAGTATAAATCTGTATTTTCGGTTCATAGATATATTTTATTGCGGACTTTTTAAATCCGCCGCACCTTTTACTTGATTTTTTGCTCTCTGTGTTATATAATAGTATTATTATGGGCGAAATATTACTATCTGCACTCTCGTCCGTTTTTGGAGGGTATTATGGAGCGAGTTTCCAAGCATAATTATTACCTTGATATTGCCGAGACTGTGTCCGAAAGAAGCACCTGTCTCAGAAAGCGTTACGGTGCTATTATCGTAAAAAATGACGTTATCATATCAACCGGATATAACGGCGCACCCAGAGGCAGAGTCAACTGCTCCGATCTCGGACATTGCATGAGAGATAAGCTTCAGATCCCCCGCGGACAGAGGTACGAGCTTTGTCGTGCAGTCCATTCGGAGGCTAATGCCATAATTGCCGCCCCTCGTGATCAGATGCTCGGTGCCGTTCTTTATATGTGCTGTACCGACCCCGAAGACGGAAGTATCGTTGGCGGGACCTGCAGTTGCCTTATGTGCAAGAGAATGATAATCAATGCCGGCATTGAAAAGGTATACATCAGAGAGGACAAGCTCAGGTATTCCGTATACGATGTCTCCGACTGGATCACAAACGACGACAGTCTTGACGGAACGCTCGGGTATTAAGCATGGATACACTGGAACTTCAAATGGATGTGTCTAAGGACACTGATAACACCCCCCTTTATCTTTTCGTATGTACCGGTAATACCTGTCGAAGCCCTATGGCTGAGGCTATGTTCAATCACAAATATTCCCATATAGCAAAGGCTCTCTCCTGCGGCGTTACTGCCTCGGGCAGATCTCCCATTGCAAAAGAGGCGGCTGAGGTGCTTCGCTCAAAGGGTGTACCTCCCGATCTGTATATATCGCATATTTCACGTCCTGCAACAAAGGAGCTTCTCGCATCTGCCAACCGTATTATCGGTATGACGGGGGATCATGCGAATTATCTCATGATGCATCATCCCGAATTTGCAGGAAAGATATACGCAATGCCGAAGGATATCTTCGATCCCTACGGATGCGACTTCGCCACCTACGAGAGATGTCTTTCGCACATTGAAGAAGGACTTCTCATGGCTTTTGGTGAGTCAGATGAATAACATCACCTTTAGACGTGCCACCATTGACGATGCAGAGCTTATTTCGGAAATGGAGAAGCTGAACTTTTCCGATCCGTGGGATATATCTGCCATAAAAAACGTTCTTGATAATCCTGCTGTGTATTTTACTGTTGCAGAGCTTGACGGTATTCCTGTAGCTTATGGCGGAATGACTGTCGTGGTTGATGAATGCGATATAATAAACATCGCCGTTATGGAGCATATGCGGCGTATGGGAATAGGCAGGATGCTTGTTCAGAGGATGCTCGATATTTGTAAAGACCTCGGTGTCACGGAAATTTTTCTCGAGCACAGAGAGTCCAACATTCCCGCCGCCGTCCTTTATGAAAGCTTCGGCTTCTCTGTCTACGGTGTGCGTCGAAAATATTATTCCTCACCCCCGGAGGATGCCATACTCCGTAAAATTTCATTATAATATATGTTCTCTCCCGAAAGGAGATTCCGATTTGATTATCTTTGCCATAGAAAGCTCATGCGATGAAACATCCGCCGCCGTTATACGTGCGGAAAATGATCGCGTTGATATACTTTCAAATGTTGTTGCAACCCAGATCGAAACTCATGCCCTATATGGCGGAGTTGTTCCCGAAATCGCAAGCCGTGCTCATCTTGAGGCAATTTCAACTGTTGCTGAACGTGCCATTGCAGATGCCGATATTGTCACTTCGGACATCGATGCGGTTGCTGTTACCTGCGCTCCCGGTCTTATCGGTGCGCTCCTTGTAGGTGTTAGCTTCGCAAAATCACTTGCTTATGCGCTCGGTGTTCCCCTTATACCCGTCAATCACATCAAGGCACACGTTGCCGCTGTCTATCCTGCAAATCCCGAGCTGAAGCCCCCGTTTTATGCGGTAGTTGTATCGGGTAGTCACACTTCAGTGTACAGAGTCACCGGATTTACCGAATTTGATGAGATCGGCGGTTCAAGAGACGATGCCGCAGGTGAGGCTTTTGATAAGGTCGGCAGACGCCTTGGACTTGCGTACCCTTGCGGTGCGGGAATGGATGCACTTGCAGCCGAAGGATTCCTTTCAGCGCTTTCCCTGAAGCTTCCATCTCCTCACTTGAAGGACACATACGATTTCTCATTCAGCGGTCTTAAAACTGCTGCGGTGAATCTTATTCATAACGAACGCCAGAAGCGTGATCTTTGTGATGATGATCCTCTTCCCGATGATATCCGAAAAGAAATCGCCGCAGTATTTACACGTTCCGTGACTGACGGTATACAAAAATGTTTATCTTCGGTGATTGCCGAATTTGGTGTGGCACCTATTGTGCTCGCAGGCGGTGTTGCAGCTAATTCTCACCTCAGAAACGCATTATCTACACTCGCCAAAAAAGAAGGTGTGTCCTTCATTTCACCCTCCAAGGATCTCTGCGGAGACAATGCCGCAATGATCGGTATCCAAGGTTACTATGAATACAGGGCAGGAGCACGTGCCGGTTGTGATCTTAATGCTTATGCCTCTGAGGAAAGCGCTGATGCCAACGGCGTTTTCTCCTATGAGACAGACGCATAATACCCCTCATTTTGACATTTCACAAATATTATTATCGGCATTCGGTGATTTTACCCTTGTCTAATTTTGAACATGGTTATAAACACCCTGTTGAAAACTCGATAGCCTTAAAAGCAATATATGTTCAATATTCGCAACTTTGGATTGCAATAAATTATCATTCAATTTTAGTCGTTAGTCTGTTTTGAAAAATCTGCTATGCCATTTGTCTAAATATCTTATTTCGGTTATTTATTCATTTCCCGACAAATTATACAGCTTTTCTTTTCTTGTTTCAAATGCACAAAGCATTTACACTTATCACTGTTCTTTCTATGTTTTTTCACTTTAACCACGCAATATATGGAGCAGGAATCGCACTGTTTTCCGGTTTCATATCGTATATCTAAGCTTATAAAATTTCATATATATATAAGGAGTTTAAAATGAACAACAATTATGATGCCCAGGTAAAAGAGGCAGTTGCCAAATTTGAGACGCTGGTCCGTGGTCAGCTCGAAAGAGTTGAAAGAATCAACGCTGCTGCCGATTTTGTAGATTATGCTTCACTTGATAAGCTTATTATCGGTGTATGCGGCGGTGACGGAATCGGTCCCGTTATCACAAATGCGGCTCAGACTGTCCTTGAGAAGCTTCTCGCTGACAAGGTTGCCGCAGGCAAGGTCGAGTTCCGCATTATTGACGGTCTTACAATTGAGAACCGAGTTGCGGTTAACAAGGCTATTCCCGATGACGTTCTTGATGAGCTCAAGAAGTGTCACGTTATCCTCAAGGGCCCTACCACCACTCCCCGTGCAGGTGATCCCTGGCCCAACATTGAGAGTGCCAATGTTGCAATGCGTAAAGAGCTTGACCTCTTCGCTAACGTTCGTCCCGTAAAGGTTCCCGAGCAGGGTATCGACTGGACATTCTTCCGTGAGAACACCGAGGGCAGCTATGCTGTAGGCTCTAACGGTCAGCACATTACAGACGATCTTGCCATGGATTTCTGTGTTACCACCACCGAGGGTACTAACAGGATCGCAAGACTCGCATTCGAGTTCGCCAAGAATAATAAGAAGGATCGTGTATCCATCATCACTAAGGCAAACGTGATCAAGACTACCGACGGTAAGTTCCTCCGCATCTGTGAGGAAATGTCCAAGGAATATCCCGACATCACCACTGATGAGTGGTTCATCGATATCCTTACCGCAAAGCTCATCGACGAGAAGCGTCGCCGTGACTTCAAGGTATTCATTCTTCCTAACCTCTACGGTGATATCATCACAGACGAAGCTGCAGAATTCCAGGGTGGTGTAGGTACTGCAGGTTCTGCAAATATCGGTAAGAGATATGCTATGTTTGAGGCTATCCACGGCTCTGCTCCCAGAATGATGAAGGAAGGACGCGGAATCTATGCTGATCCTTGCTCCATGCTCCGTGCATCTGTTATGCTTCTGAATCATGTGGGCTTCAATGCTGAGGCTGACCGTCTTGAGAAGGCTCTTGATTTCTGTATGTACACTGATAAGAAGTACACAGTTACAGGCCGTGATACCGGTGCTACCTGCGAGACCTTCGTAAACTACGTTATCGAGAATCTTTGATATTTGCCGAAATTAAATTAGGCGTATGTCAAACAAAGTTTATTATACATTTATATGTGATCTTCTCGGAAAGGAGCTCTGATACATGAAGATAAGCTTCAAATTCGGTGACAAGGTTCTCTGTCTGCCTGCGAAGGCTGTATCGGAGCACCTTGCCGACGCAACAAGAGAGGAGCTGTGTGTTCTTCTCTCACTTGCCGCAGATCCTACGGCAGATGCAGACAGCATTTGTTCGGAGATAGGGATAGATCAGGATGAATTCATGAAAGCGGTATCATTTTGGCGTGGCAGCGGCGCTGTCACCGTATCTCTTAAAGACGGCGAAAAGCTTCCTTCCTCACGTAAAAAGGGAGAAAAGCAAAAAAAAGATGCCTCATCAAATGCAGCTTCCGATAAGGCTTCCGCTGATAAGGAATCCAAAAAACCTGCATCCCCCGTTCCGAATTCTTCGCCTGTATATTCTACGGCACAGCTTGCCGATTTCATTGAGGAGGATCCCTCTCTCCGTGTTTTCATCGAAAACTGTCAGCAGATCATGGGCAAGATCTTCAGCTCTGCGGAAGCCGCATCGCTCATCGGTACTGTCAGATACCTTGACGTGAGCACCGATTATATTGCACTTCTTTGTGCGTTTGCCATCAGTCACGGTAAACGCTCTGTAAGATATGTGGAAAAAATGGCTATCGGGCTTTATGATGAAGGTATAACTAAGTACGGTGAGCTTGAATTGCACCTCAAAAAGCTGAATAAAGCTGAGGAAATGCTCCCAAAGATACGAAAAATGTTCGGCCTTGGTGACAGAGCACTCACAGCAAAAGAAAAGAAGGCTATAGATCGATGGTGCGGTGAATTTGAGTTTGAATTTGATCTTATCGAGAAAGCTTATGAGATCACCGTTACCAATACCGGAAAAGCCGCTCTTCCCTACTGCAATTCAATTCTTGAGAATTGGTATAACGCAGGTTATAAAACTGCCGCTGAGATAGATTCTGCAACTGAGGAATACAAAAACAAAAAAGCCGCCGCAGGTAACGGTAGCTTTGATACAGATGATTTCTTTGAGGCTGCACTGAAACGATCCTATGAGATTACGGGAGGGGTCTGACGATGCCGTATAATAATGATAATTTCAGACGCATTGCTGAGGAATTTCAGTTAAAGCGCAGTCGTGCCGAGGATGAGGCCGACAATCGCAGATTCAAAGCAGAGCAGATGATCCCCGAGCTTCGTGAGATACATATTCGTCTCGCATCAAACGGATCCGAGATATTCGGTGCCGCTCTTTCCGGCGGTGATATAGCTGCAAAAATCGCTCAGATAAAAGAGCAGAACGATGCTCTCCGCAAAAGGAAAACCGAGCTTCTTGCAGCCGCAGGATTCCCCGAGGATTTCACCGAGCCTCGTTATGAATGTGCTGTTTGCCACGATACGGGCTATCATGATTCAAAAATGTGCAGATGCTTCAAAGAAGCACTTGTGCTTGCAGGAATCGAATCCTCCGGTCTTGGCAAGCTCGTTCGTACGCAGAGCTTCGATTCGTTTTCTACGGATTATTATACCGGAGATTCAAAAACGGCTGTGACAAGATATTTGAAGGCTCTGAGGGACTTTGCCGAGGGATTTTCCGATAGCACTGACACAAGCTGGCTTCTTATGGGCAATACGGGACTTGGTAAGACTCATCTCTCCTCTGCTGTTGCCATGACTGTTATAAAACGAGGCTTTGATGTTGTATACATCACCGCAGGATCTCTGTTTTCGGTTTTCGAGCGTCAGAGATTCGGTGACGGATACTCGGGAGACGGCACTGATAAGCATTTTTACGACGCAGATCTTCTTATTATCGATGATCTCGGAACGGAAAATGTGAATCAATTCACTGTATCGTGCCTTTACAACGTAATAAATTCACGTCTTGTTTCGGGACGTTCTACTATCATCAACACAAATCTCACCCGCGAAGAATTGCGAGCAAAATATGCAGACCGCATCACAAGCAGACTTTTCGGTGAGTTTATCCCCCTTGTGTTTACTGGAAATGATGTACGTGCACAAAAGCTGCGCAAATAGTCGGTAAGTTTCCCGTTCATACTTGACATTCACCGCTGTAGCGGTTAAAATTAAACTATAATGCGGATATCCGCTAACAAGAAAGAGGACACATTATGAAACTTGGAATTATTGTTGAATCATTCCGTCTTCCCTTCCGTGAGGGCGTTAAGAAAGCTGCTGAGCTTGGCGCTGACGGTATTCAGGTATATGCAACCTACGGCGAGCTTGCATACGACACCATGACCGCCGACAAGATCAAGGAGTACAATGCCATCGTTGAGGATGCAGGTCTTGTTATCTCTGCTCTCTGCGGTGACTTCGGCACAGGCTTTGCTGATGCTGAGAACAATGCATTCTACGTTGACCGTTCAAAGAGAGTGCTTGAGCTTGCTCTGAAGATGAACACAAACGTAGTTACCACTCACATCGGTACCGTTCCCGCTGAGGAATGCGAGAAAAAGGAGATCATGCGTAAGGCTTGCCGCGAGCTTGCTCTCTACGGTGACTCCATCGGTGCATCCTTTGCAGTTGAGACCGGTCCCGAGACCGGTAAGATCCTTGGCGATTTCCTTGACAGCCTTGAGGCAGGCGGTGTTCGTGTAAACTTTGATCCTGCAAACCTCGTAATGGTTGCAGGCGACAGACCTGAGAATGCACTGAAGTCCCTTGGTAAGTACGTTGTACATACCCACGCAAAGGACGGTATCAAGCTTGACGGAAATCTTCCCAAGGATATCAATATTACTATCGGTGACGAGGCTGTCGGACACGATCAGCTTCTTGCAATGGGTAGTGAGTTCCTTGAGCTGCCTCTGGGTACCGGTGACGTAGACTTCGACGTATACCTCCCTGCTCTTGCAGCTACCGGATTTGACGGATTCCTCACCATCGAGCGTGAGGTTGGCGAGACTCCCGAGAAGGACATCCGCCATGCTGTTGAGTTCCTGAAGGAAAAGATGGCTAAGTACAATCTTTGATTGAGAAGGATTATTATTGCTCCGAGGCTCTGTCTCGGACTCCGCACCACCCGAGGCTCTGCCTCGGACTCCGCTTAAACCCTTTTTGAAAAAAGGGTTTAAGGATCCCAAAAACTTCATATAAGATATATGAATATAAAAATCGACCTCAAAAAGAGCAGAGTTGCTAAGGACAGTTATGTTTTATAGAAACGCTGAGCATTTCGAGGGCAAGAGAATTGAGAGAAGTTTCGTCTTCTCTCTTTTTTCTTGCCCTTTTTCTGTTTGTAGCGGTGCATTCGACTCTTTTGCCGCCTTTGAATACAATTACGGTAGAAAATCAAAGGAGGTAACAATATGAGTAAATTTATAGAAGAATTCTGCTACGGTAACATTGATCCGCAGGCACGAAGCACTAAGCATAACAAAGCTGCGCATAAACAATTGGAGTGGGTTGCTTTGATGAATAACATCCGCAGCAGAGCCACAGAAATCGTGAATCAGGATATAATTTTTATACTGACATTATCTTGTTTTACACTTAACAATCGCTTCTGTTACATCGGTCAATACAAGCTCTCCATTTTGGTTATACGCTTTAATAGTGACCTCAACAAGTCCATTCTTTTGGTTGCGTTTTACTAACTTTGTAATGGTAGCTTTTCCGAATAAAACGTCATCTGCAAAAACAGGTTTTAACCATTCTATCTTGGTTGATTTTCCTGCGAGCAATTCATCTCCAAAGAAGTCTACCTCAAGGTATTTCGCCCATACTGACATGAAGGACATTACACCTGGAGCAATCAGCTTACCGAACATCGTTGTTTTTGCATATTCCTCATCCGTATGAAGAGGAATCGGATCATAATCTCTGGCAAAAGCCATCATTTTTTCTTTCTCAATAACAGTAGGTTCGGTATCCACCGTAATTCCCACTTGCAATTCATCAAAATACACGATACACCATCCTCCCGGATATCATCCAACGTGATACCCCGTTATAGTCGCAGTAGCTGTCAGATTACCCAAATCGTCCGTAACGTCCACACGATAACACGAAGTCGACTTACCATCCTTTACACAAATAGCTTTTGCTATCAGCTTTTTACCTTTAGCAGTTCCCAAGAAGGAGATATCCGAATGCAAGGAAACACACCCCATTTTTTCCCAATTAGCTGCAACAGCAAAAGCAAAATCAGCTAACATAAAGTACGCACCGCCCATCACAGCACCCATTGCATTGCGGTGTGAGTCTGTAATTATCAAACTGCAAGTAGCACTATGATTACCGATTTCTTCTATTAATGTACCATTTTCTGTTGCAAATCGGTCACCTTCAAATATTTTTCTAACTTCTTCTAATGTTTTCATATTATCACCTTGATAGTATTCCATCGATAAATTGCTTTGCCAATCTTGCAGATCTTCCGCCACGTTCCAAGGCAAAACGTTCGGCATGCCCATCGATTTCATCTGTCGGTATTTCAATACCGTTTTCCTTTGCCAGATGATGAACTATGTGAAGGAAGGTTTCCTTATTAGGCTTTGAGAAGGTCACGTGAATTCCAAAGCGCTCAGACAAAGAAATAAGTTCCTGCATCGTGTCATTTCGATGAACATCATCTCCCTCACGTTCGGAGAATTTCTCCTTTATGATGTGACGACGGTTGCTCGTAGCGTAAATAACCACGTTGTTTGATTTAGCAGTTACCGACCCTTCAAGCACCGCTTTGAAAGCATTGAAGTTATCATCATCTTTAAGAAAGGACAGATCATCAATAAACAAAACGAATTTCAAGGGATTGCTTGACAGTTCATCCAAAATCTTAGGAATGCTACGAATCTGATCCTTTCTTACCTCGACAATGCGAAGGCCTTCGTTCCATAAAGCGTTAGCAACCGCTTTTACGGTTGAAGATTTGCCCGTGCCTGCATCACCCGTAAGCAGAATATTAGCAGCAGGTTTTCCTTGAAGCAGCGCTTTCGTGTTGTCGATAATGATATTTCTTTCTCGTTCATAATCAACAAGGTCGGAAAGTTCTGTCTTATCGGGATGAAGAACAGGAACAATATTGCCCTTATCATCCACATAAAACATTCTGTGCTTGGCATAAACACCATAACCGTATTCCCCAATATTTTCTGCTCTGTGCAAATAAATTTCTTTCAAGCGTAAACTTGTGGTAGTGAACTCCGGCAAAAAATTTTTATATTCAAGCAAACTGCAAAGTTTTTCTTTATTAAGTTCCGATACCTCTTGTAGAATATCAAGTTCGGCTTCAAGCGAGGATTGCATATAATCCGGAACTTCGTTGCCAAGACCTACAGATTTCACATAAACATTTTCACTGTTAGTACAAATTTCTTTGATATATTCACTGAGATTTCCGTTTGCCTGTCTATATAGAACCGCTACAAACTCGGCATAAGCCGAGCTTGTAGGGTTTTCAAAAAATGCAACAAGAGAAGAAACGACCTTATCTTTCAACAGTTCTCTAAAGATACAAAGTGTACCGAGCTTTTCTTTCAAATCTTTCATATCAGTTTAGAATCGCTCCCGACGCACCACCGGAAACCAACGCCGCATAACGCTTGAGATAACCGGAAAGTTCTTTCTTCTTAGGTACAAAGTTTTTCATACGCTCTGCAAGAACGTCTGTATCGACTTTGAGTTCAATGGTGTTTTCGGGAATGTTGATGCTGATGATATCGCCATCCTCTACAACACCGATCATACCACCCGAAGCTGCTTCGGGTGTTACGTGACCAACACAAGCGCCACGTGTAGCACCGCTGAAACGCCCGTCCGTAATAAGCGCAACGCTGTTTCCAAGTCCCATACCCATAATCGCAGAGGTGGGATTAAGCATTTCACGCATACCGGGACCACCTTTCGGGCCTTCATAACGAATAACAACTACGTCACCGGAAACGATTTTCCCTGCATTAATTGCTGTCTGCGCTTCTTCTTCCGAATCGAATACTTTTGCAGGGCCTTCATGAACCAGCATTTCGGGAAGAACTGCAGAACGTTTGACAACGCTTCCTTCTGGAGCAAGATTGCCTTTCAGCACTGCAATACCACCCGTTTCACTATAAGGATTCTCAATAGGACGAATCACGTCGGGGTTGAGATTAACACTACCAGAAATGTTCTCACCTATTGTTTTTCCCGTTACGGTCATACAGTCGGTATTGAGCAGACCTTTTTTGGTCAGCTCGTTCATTACTGCATAAACACCGCCTGCCTCGTCCAAGTCTTCCATATAGGTGCGACCTGCAGGGGCGAGGTGGCAGAGGTTGGGTGTTACGGTACTGATCTCATTGGCAATATCCAAATTCAGTTCCACACCGCACTCGTGAGCAATAGCCGGAAGATGAAGCATACTGTTGGTGGAACAGCCAAGTGCCATATCCACGGTAAGAGCGTTCATAAGTGCTTCTTTTGTCATAATATCACGGGGACGAATGTCTTTGCGAAGGAGTTCCATCACCGCCATACCTGCATGTTTTGCAAGTTCAATACGGGCAGAG
>SVQM01000038.1 GCA_015065335.1 Oscillospiraceae bacterium
TTGAGAACCTCAGGCTCTTCGGGTACTACGGGAGTATCGGGCTCCTCAGGCTCTGCAAGAGTATACTGCATCTTACCGTCTGCATCAAACTCAAAGTATGCATTGGGAATAGCGGTTCCGTCAGGGAATGTAAGACCGTTTGTCTTAGTCAGATATTTCTTGGTATTTCTTACGATCTGTGCATAGTTGTTAATGTAGTAGTAATCTCCCTCGAACTCTACAAGTCCGTAATAAGAAGGAGCTTTCCAACCATCGATATAGTAAGAACCTTCGTAAAGGCCATCAAGCTTTCTCTGCCATACGCCGTTCTCATCAAACAGATGCCATTCAGTCTCAAGAGCATTATAAGTAAGAGCAACCTCTCTTACACCTGTAAATGAATAACCATACAGGAAGAAGTACTTGTTACCCTTAATTGTTCTCCAACCGTTAGGAACACGAGCGCCTGCCCAGTAGAGATAGAGGTCATCGCCTTCCCATCCCCAATGTCCGTCGATCTGGATCTTATCAGCAAACTCATAAGTTCTTCCGTCAACAGTAAGGAATCCTTCCTCAAATGCCTTATAGGTATCGGGCTGGAAGTAGTAATAGTTTCCGTCCTCATCTGCCTGCCAGCCGGAAATGAGTTTGCCGAGCTGAGCGTAGTAGAGGTCGTCGCCATCCTCAACGAAGCCGAGGTACTTAGCGGATGCATCTGCATCGTAGATACCTGCATCGGAGAATACACAAACTACACCGTCAACGAGCTTTGCACCGGTAAGTGCAACACCGTCAACATAGTACATGGTGTTATCAGCGGTCCAACCGTCAGCGATAACAACACCGTCAACATAAGTCTTACCATCGGTGTAAACACCGTTGAAGAGCTTGCCGCACTTGCACTTAAGAACACCGTCAACTACAGAGTAGTTGTGACCGTTTGCGGGGATAATGGTACCCCAATCGATTACGGAGCCGCAAGCACCACCGTGACCCTGACAAGCAACGTCAGCGGTAGCGTTGTATACGTTCTCCTTAGCACCGCAATCACACTCTACGCAGAAGATTCTACCGGTGTAACCGGCGGTGGTACATGTAGCAGCAAGATTCTGAGCAGCACCTGCTACGTGGATATGAGAGCTGATCTTACCCTGTCTGTGCTCCTTAACAGAGGTAGTAGCATCCTCTTTGATCCAGTTCCAGTTCTCATCAAAATGACCGTCAGCACGGTAACGGTTCATCTCGGTGAGAACATGCAACTCATCGGAAGCAAATGTTGCGGTAGTATCGTCTACGTATGTGATCTGGCCCATAGTTACCTGAGCTTCGATTCTGTACATACGAGTACCATCGGACATCCACATACCATAAGGAGTCATTATCTTATAAGAGTCAACCCAAGCGGGATTAGCAGATACAACACCCTTGCTTGTGTAGTAATCGGAACACCAAGAGATGGACTGCCATACACGAACGGGGATAGCTGCAAGAACTGTCTCACCGGTAGCCTCAACCTCACCTGTACGGGTGATGGTGATAGTAGCGGTGTTGAAATCGTCGTTGATGGTGTAAGTAGCCTCAAAGCCCTCAGCAACCTCCATACCCTTAAGCTCCCAAATGGTAAGGCTGTCAAGATCGATGGAAGTAGTCACGGACTTAATGGTCTCGATGTTCTCTGCAACGAGATTGAAATACTGGATTGATCCGAGAGGAACGAGTACTGCATTAGGATTAGCAATTTCAAAGTAAACGTAACCTTTTTCGTCATTTACAACTACCTGACGCTCGATTGCACCCATATTGCCTGCCTTATCGCAGATCTCAAAACGGAAAGTGTGAATACCGTCGTTAAGCTCTACGTTCTCTGCAACAATGTTACCCTCTGCAGAGCAAGTGATGTTCTCGGTGATCTCAATACCGTCAACGTAAACCTTTGCGGAAGTGGTGTCAAGACCAGTAGCATTGACCATTCCAGTGTTCTCTGCTGCGGGAGCAGTAACTGTGATGGTGTTCTGTGTGATAGTCTGACCGTTCATCTTAACCTTGCTGTCAGCAGTCTCGGAGATATAGATCTCAGAGATAGTGGGATTCTCACGATCGTCTACTGCGTCGGAGAAGTCAGCAGTGAAGTCATCAATATAAATAACAGTATCGTTATAGGGATTCCAGAAGGTATTATTGGAGTCTGTAGCACCAAGAAGGATCGCAGATACCTGAGTCATACCATTTGTAACAGGAGCACGGAAATAGTACCAACCATCCTCGGTAGGCTTAACAGAAGCAGCTGAAAAATTAGGATACTTCATAAGCTGTATGCCCTGTCTGGTTGTTTGTTTATTAGTAATAGTGGAGCTGGAATAAACTGTTATCTCCATATTGTCCATTTCCTCAACGGAAACGTAAACCCACATACCGATATACGTTGCACCGGTAATATCAACGGGATCAAAGTGAATACAAACAGCATCGTAACCTGCACAAGTGGTGTAGGTGTTATCAAACTCGTATGCAAGTGCCTTGTCGCCGTTACGAACCTTACCGGTCGTATCGTCAACTATCCATGCATCGCCTTGTGCACCACGTCCTGCAGGACCGATACCGGTTGTCTGACCAAGGGTGTTTCTATCAATATAGAAACTCTGAACTATATAGTCGTCATCGGTATCATTCTCAAAATCAAGAAGGATCTCAGAACCTCTGCCGAATACGAGAGCAGTGGTAGCGGTCTTAGTTGTGTCATACTTAAATGTTGCAGTTACAATGCCTCCGGTAAGACCGGTAGATGCATCGCAAGCAGTAAATATAGAACCATTAACGGTACCAAGCTTTGCATCGGACAGATTAAATACTACGTCACCGTCCTTGAGTACAACGGGGATAGAATCATAAGTAGCATTTACAGAGAAAGGAACGGTCTTTCCGTAAGGAACTACTGTGTTTTCGTTTGCAAATGCGATATCGGGAATAACTACGTTAACAGTAGTCTCACCAACAACGCTGTCCTTATAAACAGCCTGGATCTTTACCTCGCCGGTAGTGCCGTTAGAGGTAAATACACCATCAGCAGAGATAGTACCGTACTTGCTGTCAGCAAGCTGCCATGTCATATCAGCAGGAATCTCTGCAGCACCGCCTACTGCATCAGCACCAATAGCGCTGATAGCAACAGTTGACTCGGGAGTTACGTACTCGTTCTCCGCTGTAAGAACTGCGGTATCGAACTCGCCGTCACCCTTAGCGGTGGAGTAGATGATAAGACCTGCAGATACAGGACGCTCTGCACCGTCGGAAGGAGTATTGGTAACCTGGAAGGTATCAGAACCCTGAGGCTTGGTTACATATGTAGCGGAACCGCCCTCATCGTACTTAACTGCTCTTACACAGCCAAGCTCTACGAAAAGCTGACCAAGCTCATATCTGGTAAGGCCTACGGAAGCAGTACCTTTGTTACCGTTAGCATTGATGAAGATAACCTTGTTATCAGCGGTAATACCAACAGCAGAACGGGGATACTTTGCAGTATCGGTTGAAGGATAGGTGTTAACGCCATCCCAAACGAGGACCTCATTTGCACCAACTGTCTCCCAGATCTGGTCCTTCATGGTGTTGAACTCACCCTTGGCACCGATATAGGGAGTACCATCCTTAAGGATAGCAAAGAAGGGATAGTTGTTTGCATTTGCACCCTTACCGTCAACGCCTTCCATAATGAAAGCACCGGTAGGCTGACCTGTAGTCATATTGTAGTAGGAGCCGTTCATACCAACAATAGCGGTGTACTGCTCGCCACGAGCCTCGTACTTAGCCTGATGAGCGGCAACCTGCTCAGTCATCTTAGCCATACCGTAGTTTTCACACTGTGCACCTACATAGCTGGACTGAATTCCAACAGTATCAACATTCATGTCTGCGGTAGCGATGAACATCTCAACGCGACCACCATTCTTATCAAGAATGACAATTTCATTCTGTGTGATACCGGGAGCGAGAGTAGTCTCTTTGTCTGAAAGCGCTGTCATATCGGACGGCATGGGAGCATCTGCAAATACTGCAAAAGGAACCATTCCGACAACCATGATCGCTGTGATCAGAAAAGAAATCACTCTTGTGAAACGATTTGTTTGTTTCATTGTGTCTCTCCTTTTTTATTTTTATTTTTTATATATAAACAGCAGTACACTGCTGGAATCTTTAACCTATGTAATCAGGTGATGCGATTACGGAATCGATTACAGTATTGATACCGTCAAGCATTGCACTGAGAATCATATTTTCATCATCATTAAGCTCTGCACCGGTAAAAACATCATACGATTCTACATTAAATGCGACAGAATTTCCATCTTTGAGCACATAGCCGATAAAGCTTCCTTTATCTTTTGCACCAAAATATATGTTAAACAGCTTAGTTTCCTTGCCGTCTATAACACTGTAAAATGTGTGGGTATAAACACCGTCTTCGGTTTTACCTTCGTGTCTAAGATTGTCAGCCCATTTTATCGGATATGACAAATCACAGAACGGTGTTTCGATCTTCATGATTGAATTATCTTCGGAACCGGTTGTTTCAATCGGCGTTCCGTTATTATTTCCATCAGACGTAATCCATAATACCGCCATTATTATGGTCATGGTAATACAGGCGATCATTCCTATAATTAAAATGGTGTTGACTTTTTGTTTTTTTTCCATATTATTGCTCCATCAGAAAGAGTTATTGCCAGAAAAATTTATACGGTATCGTGTTGAGCGTACTGATTCCGGTAGTATATGAGGTGTATAGTGTATACAAAAAATCAAATGTAAAAAACAACGTCATTATTCTGCTACCCCACAAAGCAATCTGCCTATAAGCCGCTCTTTGTACTGTTAAGACATTTGTAACGATCATCGGAATGAAAATAATATAGTAGTAGTTAAGACGCATAGCTAATGAATGGAGTGGCGTAAAACATTGCAGTATGACTGAAAAAAGAAGAAGATTGCGAAGTCCTATGCATTCTCTGTTCATTTTTTCTTCATCGGGTATTACATAACAAAATACCGCAAATGCAATAAATAAAACAAGCGATCCAATTGCTCCTGTATCAGTAATCGTTACATCAGTATATTCGTCGGAAAAACGGGATAAAAAATTGGTCAGATAACTAAAAATCGGCTTATTAAAAATGAATATACCCAAAATAATCGGAACTATATATATAAGATCTTTTTTCTTAAATGTGGTATGATAGAGCGGATACATGAACAAGAGAACAAAAGCAGAATGATGAAATCCGGTAGCAACGATTACAGCAAGGATAAAGAAAATCAATTTTTTGTTTTTAACAAAGATATATGCTATCATGCCGATCGAAATTGCTATAGATTGACGAACTCCGGAAAACATCATAACATATGGAGTCAGTGTTGAGAATAATATTATTTTAAAAAAACTGTATTCTCTATCCTTTGAATAAACATACGCCAGAGGGAAAACAGTAATTACAGAGCAGATCACAAGAAAAACTTGAAAATTATCAGTAAACTGCATTACTGTCCAATTTAATAACGCATAAAGAGGATCAGTATCAACCGAAAACACATTACTAAAATTTATAGATGAAAATTCCAAAAAAAGTTTTTGATATCCTAATGTATCGTTACCGACAGAAGTATGTCTCAGTGATAAAAGAAGAAAATATATGAAAAAATATATTGGAATAGCTAAATTATTATTTTTTATATAATTTGTATCACCAATTATAATAACCCGATTTCTTTCGTTTGTTTCCTTTTTTATTGACACAAAACAAAAAATAAATGAAAGAAATATAAGCAATATATAAGGTACCAAAGTAATATTACCTTTCCATATTATTTTTTGAAGAAGATACGATGATAAATTTTCTTTACTACATTTCTCACTTTACCGGCAAGCAAGCATATTCTAATATTCAAAACATCAAAAAAACTCAATTTATTATTCTCAATACCAACACGAATACACTCATCAACAGCATTTCTGCAATCATACTTTGCATTTCTCTTTGCAAACATTTTTATCAGATTAGTATCTTCAGTGCTTTGATCGGCAAAAGTAGGAGCAATAATTTTCGCCATTTCGTAGGAATCACGGACAAGAAGATCCCGTCTTGTTTTTGAGGTCTGATTGGCGTGAAGACGGTACATAACATTTTTTTCATTGAGATCTGCGATCAAGCTGTAGCCATTACAAAAAAACTGCAACCACATCAGAATATCCTGATTATACCTCAGATCTTCATTAAAACCGCCGCATTTTTCAAATGCTTTTTTCGGTATAAGCATGCAGCAACCGTTTATTGCACCCTTATCAAGGATGTACTTCTGCATATCAAGTCCACTGTATACTATACCCTTTTTGAACCCATAATCAACATCACGTATTTTTTCGGACTTTTCATTTATGTAATATGCACCACACATAACGATGAGCTTATCATCGCCATTAAACTCTGCAAGATATTCTATAGATTTTTCAACCTTGTCAGCTTCATATTTATCATCGTGAGAAAGCCAGGAGAAGTATTCACCCGTCATTTCTTTGATTCCCAAATTCAACGCAGAAGAAACACCGCCGTTTTCCTTTGAGAAATACCTGATTTTATCACCGTATGACAGAGCTATTTTTTCGGTAGCACCGTCATCACATGATCCATCATTTACAACAATGATTTCGATATTAGAATATGTCTGAGAAATCGCACTATCTATAGCTTCCTTAACATAATTTGAACCGTTATACACCGGTATTATTATTGATACTTTAGGAAGTGTATTCATTACATTTTACTCCGATTAAAGACTTATAAACTCATTTTCTCTTTTTTGAACAAGTATTGTATTATCGGGTACATCACCTTTTACGACGCATCCGGCACCGATAACACAGTTTTTGCCGATGCTTGTACCTCTGAGGATGATCGTATTGGCTCCGATCCATGAATTTTCACCGATAGTCACAGGGGAACTCTTATATTTTCTGTCGGCCATTCCGCCTTCTGCTCTGAAATCATGATCATGATCGTACACATATACACCGGGACCGAATTCAACACCGGATCCGATAGTAATGCTATGATGGCATACGATCATACAATTGTAGTTAAATCTGCAGTTGTCACCAATATCAAGCTCACCATCGGCACTAAGCAATAATTTTGAACCGGAATGCATTCTGACCTTCTTACCAAGCTTAAGCTTAGATTTTCTTCCTATTCTTACAATTACATTGGGGGAAAATCGCTCTATCCAATAGTAAGAAAATTTATTAAAGTGAAAAAGCTTTATAAAGAAGAATTTAAAAAACGAAAACAAGATAGATATGATATTCCCAAGTACACGTCTCATATTTTTCTCCGTAAATACTTTTAGTAGTTTTTAGTCCCTGAAATACAGATCCCTTGTGTAGACTTTATCAAGAACATCTGCGATATCCTCACTGTACCTGTTAGCGAGAATAACATCAGATATCTCCTTGAATTCACGAAGATCTTTTATTACCCGACTGTTGAAGAACAGCTCATCCTTCATTGTCGGCTCATACACAACGACCTCGATTCCTTTTGCCTTGATACGCTTCATAACACCCTGAATTGCAGACTGTCTGAAGTTGTCGCTGTTTGCTTTCATCGTCAGTCGGTACACACCAACTATCCTCGGCTTTTTTGCAATGATCTGATCGGCAATAAAATCCTTACGGGTACGATTGGCATCGACCACAGCCGAAATAATATTATTCGGTACATTATGATAATTTGCAAGAAGCTGTTTGGTATCCTTCGGCAGACAATATCCGCCATAGCCGAATGAAGGGTTGTTGTAATGAGTACCTATTCTGGGATCAAGGCCCACACCCTCAATTATGGATCTTGTATCAAGTCCCCTCACCTCAGCGTAAGTATCAAGCTCATTGAAATATGACACTCGAAGAGCAAGATATGTATTTGAGAAAAGCTTTACTGCTTCAGCCTCGGTAGAATTCATTATAAGAACAGGTATATCAGTCTTTTCGGCACCTTCAACGAGAAGATCGGTAAATCTGCGTGCCGCATCAGCCATATCCTCTGAGTCGTTTGTAACGCCTACTATTACTCTGCTGGGATGAAGATTATCATAGAGTGCATTTCCTTCCCTGAGGAATTCGGGAGAAAAGAGCAGTTTATCGCATCCGTATCTCTCAGCGGCATCCTTTGTAAATCCTACGGGTACGGTAGATTTTATTACCACATATGCCTCGGGATTTATTTCCATAACATCCCTTATGACAGTTTCAACGGAAGAAGTATCGAAATAACTAAGCTCGGGATCATAGTTAGTGGGGGTAGACACGACAACAAATTCCGCATCCTCATATGCTTCTTTTTTATCAAGTGTTGCCGTAAGACAAAGATCCTTTTCGCCGAAGAATCTCTCTATTTCCGCATCGACGATAGGAGATCTTCTGCCGTTTATCATATCCACCTTATCAGGGATGATATCAAGTGCTGTCACCTTATGATTCTGAGAAAGAAGAACGGCGACTGACAGTCCTACATAGCCTGTCCCTGCAACAGCAATTTTCATTGGTTTAGTCCTCATTCATGTAAAACTCTTTATACCACTTGGCAAACCGTGACAGTCCCTCGTCTATAGTGGTCTCGGGTTTAAATCCGACCTTGTTCATAAGCGGAACAACATCTGCATAAGTCTGATAGACGTCTCCCTTTTGCATAGGCAGGAATTCTTTTTTTGCGGGTCCATTTATGATACCCTCAGCAATGAGGCACCCCTCCAGCACTTCAATAAAGTGAAGAAGATCCTCGGGCTTATTATTACCAATATTGTATACCGCATAGGGATCATCTCCTTCGGGTACACAGGGGATCAGTTTACAGATTCCGGTAACGATATCATCAACATATGTGAAATCACGTTTGAGATCGCCGTTGTTGAATATCTGAATGGTCTCGCCTGCGATCATCTTGTTTGTAAATGAGAAATAAGCCATATCCGGACGTCCCATAGGCCCGTAAACTGTAAAGAAACGAAGTCCGGTCGTGGGGATCTTGTACAGATGACTGTAGGTGTATGCCATAAGCTCATTCGTCTTTTTTGTAGCCGCATAAAGGCTTATGGGCTTTGATACATCATCATCAACGGAGAAAGGAGTTTTATCCTGATTGCCGTATACGGATGAACTTGAGGCATAAAGAAGATGCTCGACAGGATAACTGCGGCAAGCTTCAAGAATATTATAAAAACCTATAACATTTGACTGAATATACACATCGGGATTTGTAATGGAATATCTCACACCCGCCTGTGCGGCAAGGTTTATGACAACATCAAAATGCTCTGTCTCGAAGGTTTTGAAGACAAGCTCTCTATCGGAAATATCCCCCTTGATGAACTTGAAATTCTCGTATGGTACAAGCGTCTCCAAACGTGCATCCTTCAGACGGACATCATAATAATCATTAAGATTATCGATGCCGACTACCGTATTTCCGGCATTGAGAAGCTCCTTTGCAAGATAGGAGCCGATAAAGCCTGCGGCACCTGTAACGAGATATTTCTTCATGGTCATTCACCTTTCGATTTAGTAAGCTCGGCAGCGGTATCAAGATAATTTTTGACTACGATATTGCGGTCAAATTCTCTCTCGACCTTTTCTCTGCCACGAAGTCCCATTTCTCTCTTTTCGTCGTAAGAGAGGGAGAGGAATTTCTCCACTTTTTCGATCAGATCCTTAGAATCCTTTTGCTTAATTATATAACCGTTCACTCCGTCATCGATGGCCTCTCGACATCCGGCACGGTCGGTAGAGATTATTGCTCTGCCCGAAGCGGCACTTTCAAGAAGTACGTTTGACATTCCTTCGGGATAATATGTAGGATGGATAACGCAGTGTACATCCTTAAGCATTACCCTCACGTCATTAAGAAGTCCGTGGTACACGATGACGCCTTCGTTATGGAGAGTCTTCATGCGTTCTTCATAGTAATCATCACCGAATCCACATACATGGAACACGGCATCGGGATACTTTTCTTTAATTGACCTTGCAGTGTCAATATACTGCTCAATACCTTTCTCTTTTCTTATACGAGATATAAAAGCGAAATGGATGGCTCCGTCTTCGGGAAAATCAAGAACATGAAATTTCTCAAGATTTACGCCTGAGCCGGGCAAAGAGGAATGCTTACCGAGTGCGATCTTCTTTTCCTCAAAGAAAGCTCTGTTCTCGGAATTCTGGAAAAATACTTTATTTATTTTTCTGAATCCGATCTTATAAAGGCGCACGGCGATCTTCTGCATAAACCCCTTATTTTCAAGGGCAGTACCGAGTCCGGTTATATTCGCAACATAGGGCACTTTCTTTATAGAAGCTGCAAGTCCGCCGTATACATTCGGCTTTATCGTATATGTGAGCACAAGATCGGGTTTTACCCTTTTGATCATTTTCTTGTATTTGAGCATGAGAGCGATATCCTTTATGGGATTAGTGCTCTCTTTTTCCATAGGCGTACGAATGATCTCTGCACCTACAGCCTCGATCTCGCCAAGCCTGTCGCCGTCGGGAACGGAAACAACCACCCTATACCCTGCTTTTACGAGAGCAACTACTACCTCAAGACGGAAATTAACAATGGTGGTTTGCTTATTTACGAGTATTAAAACTGTTTTTTTATTTGATGCCATCGGACACACACTTTCTGTATAAATTCTATATATGCTCCAAAGCTTTGAGGTTATCAAGGATGACACGCCACAATCTTTCATGATTACCCTCACCGACAAAGCTGTTGTGAGGAGTGATGATAACATTTTTCATATCCCACAAAGGAGATACGGCAGACAGCGGCTCTTCTTCAAACACATCAAGAACAGCATAAAGCCCTTTTTCTCTGAGGGCATTTATAAGACATTCCGTATTGATTATCGCACCTCTTGCAATGTTCACGAGAACACATCCGTCCTTAAGTGAATCAAGCACTGTTTTAGAAATAATATGTTTCGTTTCATCTGTAAGCGGAAGTGTCAAAACGACTACATCGGCACATGATACAGCCGTCAAAAGCTCTGTCACGGGAAACATCTTCCGAAAATACTCACTATCTCTCGGATAAAGATCTACACCGAGAACGTTGCAACCGAAAGCACCAAAGCGCTTTGCGCATTCAGTACCAACATTGCCGCATCCTACAATGCAGACCGTCTTACCGTAAAGCTCCATAAGTCCGCGGTGCTTTTCCCAACTGTGATCTGCTTGACACCTGCGGAAATGATCCCACTTCTTATAAAGTCCAAGCACAGCGGTTACGGCAAATTCCGCCATAGGTATGCTGTATACTCCTGCGGCATTGTGTATCCTAATATTATGATCACGAACATGATCCATCGGGACACGATCAAATCCGGCACTTGTAAGCTGAATGTACCGTAGTGAAGTAAACTTTTCAATAGGATGGTGAAAAAAGAGGCCGTTACAGATCACACCATCCACGTCACCATAGGAAACGGGAAGCTCGTCCGACTCATTCTGAAGAAACACGGGATCGTGCCCTTTTGCCTTTAAAAGGTCAAATATACATTCATCGGGCCTTGCGGCCCCGGTCACGAGAAGCTTCATTCTGATCCCTCCGGACGTGAAAACATTTGCATAAATTTATCACAAGGAATAAGGCAAGCAGCAAGCGCTCTCAGAAATGTTATAAAGAAAACCATTCAACCTCTCAAATCTGTGAAACCTTCTGCTTCACGATACAGGCATTTTCTTCAAAAAACGAACGGTTCTGCATCTCACAGAAATGCTCTCTTTCACGGATAGACGCAAGCCCTTCCGAAAAAACAGCTTTCGCCTCATCAAGAGATGCGACCTTATTTACATCACAAAAGCTTCTAGAAAGAATGACAGCCGTACTGCCGAGTCTGTAGTGCTCAGCGATAACATACTCTGCAGGAAGAAGGCCTTTTCCGACAGCAGCGATACCACCGAAGCCGTACGGGATGCCCTTCTCTTTAAACTTTTCGCAAAGAATCTCAACTGTACCGTCGGTCAGCACTTCAAACATGAAATGCTTACCATAGCCGAGGCTGAGATCATTTAGTCCGACAAATATCTCATCGATACCGTCGATGCCGAGGATCTCATCTATCGCTTCTACAGCAGCGGGTGTCTCTACAAGAGGCATGGTTTTGGCTCGACCGTCAACAAGCTCCACAAATCGTCTGACCTCATCAGCGGTTTTAAAATACGGGAGCATCACGATATCGGCACCGGCTGCTATGATTTCATCTATCTCCTCTTTTGATGAAGAATACGTCTCGCACTTTTCATGAATGGGATTACAGCGCACAAGAAGCTCTGAGCTTGTAAGAACTTCACGGATCTTTTTTACATCATCGACAGTATGTCGTGACTGAACGGTATCCATACCGCCCTGTCTGTCCGCCTTACCGATATATTCCATATCAACAAAAACACGGTCGACACCTGCCTCCTCGATCATTAAAGCGACCTCAGGAGAATTAGTTATATACATCAGTTTCAGCATATGTATCACCTTTTCTCGTCTGCCGTCTCTTTTGCTTTTTCATTTGCACGTACTACCGTCTCGCCCACATTTTCATTATCGGCGTTGCGAAGCACTTTGAAGACAGTCATAAATACGATCTTCACATCGGTAACAAAAGACACATTATCAACGTACCAGACATTAAGCTCGATCCTGTGGTTCCACTCAACGCTCTTTCTACCGTTTATCTGCGCCCATCCCGTAATACCGGGACGCATATCAAACATACGGCGCTGTTCATCGGTATACTCATCTATAGGCCAGGGATGATATGTAAGAGGAGGCCTTGGACCGATAAAGCTCATATCGCCTTTGATTATATTCAAAAGCTGCGGAAGCTCGTCTATGCTTGATGCTCTGAGGAATCGTCCTACCCTCGTAATACGGGGATCATTCTTGTCGGAATATACACCTCCGCTCTCGGCATTTACGATCATTGATCTGAACTTGTACATATTGAACTCTCGCCCTTTGAGTCCGAGTCTTTTTTGCCTAAAAATTATCGGGCCCTTTGAGTCGATCTTAACAGCAATGGCCGCAATCAGAAAAATCGGTGATAATACTATAAACATGATAAGCGAACAAAAAATATCGATAAATCGCTTAAAAAAATTCCTGTACACGTCATTACCCCCAAAAGCAAAGTGAAAATTGTCTAAATTATTTACAAACCGTAAACGTAATATTTTTCAACAATACACCCACTTTAAT
The DNA here is from genome assembly GCA_015065335.1 of Oscillospiraceae bacterium. GTDB lineage: Bacteria > Bacillota > Clostridia > Oscillospirales > CAG-272 > UMGS1312. The sequence continues at coordinate 13,272 of SVQM01000038.1, forward strand.
TTTATTCATATTGTATTATAACATACTGTTCAGAATAAATCAATATGAATTATCAAATTATGCAAAAAAATGCAACAACCAAATAAAAGAAACCCTCGTTTTTAACGAGGGTTGAAGGTCATACGATTTTTGTAAGACGGAGCACTACGGCATTATGGGAAGTAACAGATATATTAAAAATACCACTCTCCTGAGTATATTCGGCTTCACAGGGATAAACCTGCTCCGCTTTATACACTGCATTGTCAATTCCCGTGATCTCCGAAAGCTCAAGACGGCATATTTCATCAGTATCCATGACATTGAAGAGGAATACCCACCCTTCTCCGTCAATAATGTGAGCAGAGCCATCTATCTTAACATCGCCTGGACAACCGAAAAGGTTCTCCTTATGACGCAGATAACGTGAATTTTCAGACGCCCACCTCCGCCATTTCTTAAAGAATTCCACACATTCATCAGATTCTGCAAGAACGTGAAATCCGCTTGCTATCTGACAATATGCCGATGTGCTTACGGCAGATATCATGGCATATTTGAATTCATCAAAATTGTTTGCCATAATATTTGCGAAATGCATATACGTAGGACGGAATCTGTCCATCTCGTTATGCCACGCCTGGAATCTCAGATCATCAGGACACGATACCTCATAGTAATTCTCATCACTGTTAAGTGATGTCAGAGCCCATGTGCTTCCTCTCTTAAGCCCGTAATACTGTTCAAAGCACATATCCGGATATCTTTCTCGAAGCTTTTGCTTGAAATCCTCAATATTTTTCCACTCTATATAGCGGCTCTTTCCGGGAAGATGTCCGTGACAATCGGAATAGCAGGGATCCTCCCCGATCGAAGGATATCCGCAGGCGATCTCTCTAAATCCCATAAATCTTCCGTCAAAGAAGAACATACGCGGCTTATATTTATCAATGACAGCAGTAAGCATCTCGAAATGGTGATCCATAAAATCCTTGCTTGCGGGACATGAGAGCTTTGTACCGAAGTATTCGTAGGGCTTCCCGTCCACATCGGTACTGAGCCACTCGGGATAATTATAATATGCATTATTAGGGGTAGAAAAGCTCGTGATATACACACCCTTTTCCCTGCCGTATCTGATCATATCATCATAATCGTCAGGAGCAGCAAATTCATCGGTATAGCTTATCACAGCTTCCGCCTCAGTCACGATTTCATTGTGGTGATGACCGTCTGCAAGAGTCGTCACCTCTACTTTTTTATCGGTAACAGTCGGAAATCTCAAAGGATCGAACAGAACATCCTTTATAAAATTCGGCTCGCACGAGGGATGGTTTGCATGACCGAAATACATCGCGGCGGTCATAATATCGCGAACGCCTATTCTTTTCATTACATCAACATGCTTTCTATCAGCACAGTTAAGACCTGCCCACCAACCGTTCTGCCATACGAAATAGCCATCCTCAGGCATAGAAGGCTCACCGAGATAATCACGGAAGAACTCTCTCATTGCAGATATCTCACCTGCATCCTGCTCTTCCTCGGGAATTCCGACATCTTCGGGAACTTTCCCGCCTGCGAAATGTTGGCGGAGTCCTGAACGTTCAAGGTTGAAACCATTGTGATATTTGAGTTTTTTTGCCCCCGGATAAGGTCCGTGGGAAGATACGATCTTCCCGGTTTTTGCATATACACCGAAGAAAGCTTTTTCCGACACAAATATTTCCCCTGCTTCAAGCTTTATCCAAGGAGAAAACATCATAGAAGTCTCGTTATCCCAATACGGATAAGCAAGTCCGTAATAGACACCTCCGATGCTGTGCCTTGCATAAACGCAGAGAGGACAGTGCCATATTGTACAATCGTCATGATAATGGATATCCTCAGCATCGGAGAATTCACAATCAAAAACAGAAACCTGCTCAACAGTCATCTGTTCCTTAGCCGTAAAAACTAACGTTTTTTCTATATAACTTTCCTTTATTGTCCAAGAAACAGTAAAGCCATAGTAAACAAATTCAATCTTATCGTCGCTCACATCAGCACGTATAAGTGAGCCACGTTCAATGCAGCGGCCATCGGCAAGAATAAATTCCCCCTTATCTTCCGCAGAATATGTTTCACTCGTAAGTTTGTTTTCAAATGACACGGCGTTTCCGTAATCATCGAACACTATGGTAAGGTATTTTCCGCAAAGCTTCATTTTGTCCTCCAAATTCGCACTTTTAATCCGATAGTATACAGTTCAGCCTTTCCATATCGGAAAGCGACGGCTCATCATATATCTCAAACGGGAATTTCATTCCCATCTTTTCATACTTGACACTGCACATTTTTCTGAACGGTAAAAGCTCTATCTTATCAACACAGCGGTGTGAGTCAGCTATCCGCCTAAGCTCACCAATACCATCAACATCATCGGTAAGCCCCGAAACGATTACCCTGCGAAGCGTCGTTGGTATGTCTTTTAAAGAGAGATATTCAAGAAATCCGAGGGGAAGCTCACCGGAGCTTCCCGTGTGAATCATGTACATCTCATCATTTGCAAATTTAATATCGAGAAGTACCCTATCAGTAAAGCTCAGTGTTCTTTTTACGGCATCATCAATCGGTACAGCACCCGAAGTATCAAGGCAGGTATTGATCCCTCTCTCTCGGCAAAGCCTGAACACCTCACCGACAAATTCAGCTTGAAGAAGCGGCTCACCCCCGGATACAGTTATTCCACCGTCATTTCCGAAATACTCACGGTATCTTTCGCATCGGTCCGCTATTTCTTCAGCTGTGTATTCCGTACCGTCGTATATATCCCATGTATCTGGATTATGACAATAACCGCACCTCAGGTGACATCCTTGCATAAAGACGGCAAATCTTACACCGGGACCGTCAACAGCCGCAAGAGACTGTATTGAATTTACAAGTCCTGTCATACCGATTCGTGGAAGGTACGGCTTATCACTTCCCTTTGCTGCTCTCGTGACAGCTTGTGGAAATTGACCGCATAGCCTGATACTCGGATAGTCAGATTGGGATATGCTTCAGGATTCTCGTATGCTTCTATAAGAGTCTCGCGTCTGAGCACATTTACGTTAATGTGATGAGCCTTCTTTGCAAAATATCCGTCAAGAATTGAAACGAGGTTGACACATCTCTCATTATCGTCACGTCCGAGAGCATCGGGGGTTATAGAGAAGGTGTTGGAAACCCCGTCACGACAGTCATCATAATTTATCTTAGCAACGGAGTTGAGAGATGCAAGAGCGCCGTTCTCTTCCCTGTTGTGCATCGGATTTGCACCGGGAGCAAATGCGGCAGCAGCTTTTCTTCCGTCAGGTGTGGCACCTGTATTCTTACCGTACATTACGTTTGATGTAATAGTAAGCACAGAAAGAGTGTGCTCAGCATTTCTGTAGGTAGGTGTACGACGAAGCTCGGCTATGAAATCGTGTGCAAGATCACGTGCAATAAAGTCTACACGATCATCATCATTGCCGTATTTCGGAAAATCACCCACAGTATCAAATTCGACAATAAAGCCTTTTGAATCCTTTACGGGACGAACGTTTGCATATTTTATGGCACTGAGCGAATCTGCGACAACCGAAAGTCCCGCAATACCGAACGCCATGAATCTGTGAACATCGGTATCATGTAGAGCCATCTGAGTTTTCTCATAGCAATATTTATCATGCATATAGTGGATAATATTCATGGTGTTGACGTAAAGCTTTGCAAGCCACTCGGTATAAATACCAAATCGCCTCATCACCTCGTCATACTCAAGCTTGTCACCTTCAAGCACAGGCATCTGCGGTCCTATATGCATACCGCTTGTTGTATCATATCCGCCGTTAATGGCGATAAGAAGAAGCTTTGCAAGATTACATCTTGCACCGAAGAACTGCATCTGCTTACCGATCTTCATTGCGGACACACAGCAGGCAATGGCATAATCATCTCCGTATATCGGGCGCATGATATCATCATTCTCGTACTGAATGGAATCTGTGTCAATAGACACCTTTGCGCAGAATTTTTTGAATCCTTCGGGAAGTGCCTTCGACCACAGAACGGTAAGATTGGGCTCAGGAGACGATCCGAGGGTATAGAGAGTATTAAGTATACGGAAAGATGATTTTGTAACGAGTGTACGTCCATCCTCACCCATTCCTCCGACAGCCTCAGTGATCCACATGGGATCTCCTCCGAACAGCTCATTATATTCGGGAGTCCTGAGATGGCGTGCCATACGAAGCTTCATAACAAAATCGTCTATAAGCTCCTGAGCCGTAGCTTCTGTAAGAATACCCGCTTTAATATCTCTCTCAATATAGATATCAAAGAATGTTGCTACACGTCCGAGAGACATTGCGGCACCGTTTTGTTCCTTGATAGCCGCAAGATAAGCAAAATATGTCCACTGAATAGCCTCACGGGCATTTCCGGCAGGCTCAGAGATATCATATCCGTACATCTCAGCCATTTCCTTCAGATATCCGAGAAAAGAAATCTGCTTATAAAGCTCCTCGTCAAGGCGCACCTGAGCTGCGTCAAAGCAGCTGTTGGAGAGCGCCTCTTTATCCTTTTTCTTTTCTTCTATCAGCTTGTCGATTCCGTAAAGAGCTACACGCCTGTAGTCACCGATTATACGGCCTCTTCCGTATGCATCGGGAAGACCTGTTATAACGTGGCACTCTTGCCTGACG
>SVQM01000039.1 GCA_015065335.1 Oscillospiraceae bacterium
GCGTATTTGCGGGACTTTCCTATATGCTCATGCACATCTTCAATGTTGGTGTAGGTATGACATTCTCAGGAGGTGTCATCGACCTGACACTGTTCGGTATACTTCAGGGAAATGACAAGACCAACTGGATATGGGTACCCATTGTGGGAATATTCTATTTTGCAGTGTACTATCTCCTGTTCTATTTCCTCATCAAAGCAAGAAATTACACCACACCCGGACGTGAGACCGCAGGTGAGACAAAGCTCTACACAAGGGCAGACTACAATGAAAAAAAGGCAGGAGGTACCCACACAGCCGGCTCCGGCGGTATTCCCGAAAGGATCACCGAAGGACTTGGCGGAAGAGAAAATATTCAAAGTCTCGATGCCTGTGCCACAAGACTTCGTGTTACGGTCCGCTCACCCGAGCTTGTGGATGAGGCGATCCTTCGTGAAACAGGTGCCGCAGGAGTGATCCGCAAAGGTGGCGGTGTTCAGATAATCTACGGTCCCACCGTAACAGTAATCAAAAGTGAGCTTGACGAATATCTCGGCTCAGAATAATATCATTTAATTAAGGGGTTGTCGCAAAATAATGCGGCGACCCCAATTTATGCACTTACAAGTATTTTTCGGCATATCATGATTATTGAAATACTTCAAGGGAGGTACATATGGATAAAATAAAATTCTGTATAGTCGGCGGTGATATGAGACAGCTCTATCTCGCTGAGTTTCTCATAGATCTCGGTTATACCGTAAGCATATGCGGCATCGATAAAAGCCGTATCTCGGGATTGTCTCTTAAAAATGCACGTCTTGCAGTACAGCCTGCGGAAACAGCTATCCCGCAAAGTAAAGTTCTCGTATTGCCCATACCGATCTCAAGAGACGGTTTTCACATCTCCACCCCTCTTGCGGGAAGCAGAGTGAATTATGAGATAAACGATATTCTCGATATGACTGACAAGGATACTGTGATCGTCGGAGGATATGTCTCCGATTATATGCGTTCTCACATTGAAGAGAGACATATGAGGATCTTTGACTACAATGATTCCGATGCTTTTCAGATAAGGAACAGCATCTCCACTGCTGAGGGTGCTCTTGAGATAGCCATGCGGGAGCTCCCCGTGACCATCCGAGGAACGAATGCGGCTGTCATGGGATACGGCAGATGCGGCAGAACTCTTGCATCTCTGCTCAGAGCAGTCGGAGCATCCGTTACAGTATCCGCAAGAAGTGAAAGCGCTCTCGCATGGGCTGAGACAGAGGGTTGCCGTTCTTGCAATCTTTCAAAATTCCACACGGTAGCAAATGAGTTTCCCATAATTTTCAACACAGTCCCCCACCCTATAATCGGACATGAGATCCTGTCAAAGGTAAAGCCTGAGGCACTCATAATCGACATTGCTTCCCTTCCCGGAGGGATCGACACCACATCTGAGATACCCGATAGTCTGACGGTCATATACGCAGGCGGACTTCCCGGTCGCACCTCACCTAAAAGCGCCGGTGAGATAGTAGGTCAGTCCATTCTCGAACGGCTCACCACCGAGGGGGTGATCACATGATCGGATATGCAATATGCGGTTCATTTTGCACCCATGCCAAGGCACTCGGCACAATGAGACGACTGGCATCTGACGGGTACGATATTCTTCCCATCGTCAGTGAGACGGTATTTTCCACAGATACCCGTTTCGGCAAGGCTGACGATCTTCTGTGGGAGATAAAGGATATATGCAAAAAAGACATCATCCACACGGTAAAGGATGCGGAGCCTCTTGGTCCCTCCATTGATCTTGATGCTCTCTTGATCGCTCCGTGCACGGGAAACACTCTTGCAAAAATGGCTCGAGGAATAACCGACGGTGCAGTCACCATGGCGGCAAAGGCTCATCTCAGATGTGACAGACCGATGCTTATTGCTCTTGCATCGAACGATGCCATGTCTGCAAATCTTGCATCGATCGCAGCAATGCTTCAGAGGAAGAATGTGTATTTTGTACCGATGAAGCAGGATGATCCGGCGAAAAAACCGCACTCGCTGATAGCGGATTTTGAAAAGATACCTGAGGCAATGGAAGCGATGAAGATGGGTAAACAGATGAGACCGCTGTTTTTGTAAGAGAAATATATTTTGTAGGGGAGGGGCTTGCTCCTCCCGTTTTTGTTTATTTATGCCGTTCGTGGCGGCGTGTCGGGGACGTCACGCCCTACGGAGGGTAATATTTCCATCGTAGGGGAGGCGTTTCGCCTCCCGATTTATTTATCACACGTGATTACACCTCAATCCGTATCACCTTCGGTTTGCCACCTTCCCCTAAAGGGGAAGGCTTTGGTAGGGACCGACGTCCTCGACGGTCCGTTTCTTGAGCACACAGAACAATAGCTGTTTCTCAAGCAATTCAATAATAACCATAAAATCTCTTGCAATATATGAAAAAATGTGGTAACTGAATCTGCCAAACAAATCGAATATTATTTTTTCACGCTATATCAGTATGATTTTTACTTCGGTAAAAATGCATGCTCACTTTTTGCATACTGTTTATTGTGTGAATTGTTCGATTTGTTTGGCGACGATCGGAATTATGCATTTTTCGTGCGTGCGACTTCGGTCGTACGCATTTTTTATTTTCAGGAGGAAGAAAAAGTGAAAATGAAGAAGATTTGGGCTATGGCCCTTGCGGTGGTGATGATGATTGCTGCAGTGCCGGTGACAGTCGGTGCGGAAACGGATGGGTATTACACCTACGCCGTAGAAAACGGAGAAGCTACGATCACAGACGTTGACACATCCATCAGCGGCGATGTAACGATTCCTTATACACTTGGCGGATATCTTGTACGCAGTATCAACTCTTTTGCATTTAAAGAATGTAATAATAGTATGAGTGTCACAATTCCGGACAACATAACATATATTGATGACTTTGCATTTGCTGATTGCAACGGGCTTGAAAGTGTTACTATCGGGGACGGTATAACTTATATTCATGATTTTGCATTTTCTAATTGCCAGGAGCTTACAGTTATAAATTTTGGTAAAAATATAAAAGGGATTGGGGCATACTCGTTTGGTAACTGCTATAATCTTGAAAATGTGTTCATTCCAATCAATATAACAAGTATTTCTGATATTGCATTTATCAATTGTTCTAAAATTACAGAAGTATTTTATGAAGGCGGTCATGTTGCTTGGAAAAAAGTAACGAAAGATACTATCGATAACTATCTTACTTCTGCAGATCATATTCATTTTAATGTTTCGGATCCTCAAAAACACTATACTTTAAATGAAATAATAAAAGAGGCAACCTGCACAGAAGCAGGAACAGGTAACTATATTTGCAACTGCGGATATTATAAACTTGATGATATCGCACCTACACATAACACCGAGATTCACAACAACATAGTACCCACCTGTACTACTGACGGTTACACCGGTGACACCGTTTGTGTTGACTGTGGAGAGATTCTCGAAGCCGGAAATACTATTCCTGTAAAAGGTCACACCCTCGGTGAATGGACAAATGTTACTGAACCCACCGAAGCCACGGAAGGGCTTCGTGTTAAGAGCTGTACTGACTGTGGTGCTGAAATAGAACGTGAGACTATCCCTGCACTAACTCCCGCCTCCACTCCCGGTGATGCGACAGGCGACGGCAAGATAAATCTCACCGATGTTTCCAATATCCTTAAATATATCGCCAAATGGGATGTTGCTCTGAAGTAAATATTATTCTATCTAAAATTTGCCTTCTCCAGTGGGAGAAGGTGGAAGGCATAGCCGGTACGGATTGAGGTGTTTTTGCTCAAAGAGACTACTCATCCACCGCTATCGCGGTCCCCCTTCCCTCACAAGGGAAGGCTTTTGTATATTTTCCCTCTTTTGCCGTTGACATTACAAAACAAAAGAGGTATAATAAGAAAAGATATATAATTATCACAAAATTGTGAAAGGATGTATATAATCATGAAAAATTGGGCATCTGTTGATCCCTCATCCGTACCCTTTATTCAGACTGAGCTTCCCGGTCCTAAGTCCAAGGAAGTTCACGAGCGCTGCTCTACCTACATGAAGGGTTACTCCAGCCAGGTTCGCCTCTTCCCCGTTGCGTTCGACTCCGGTTTCGGTTATACCCTCACCGACGTTGACGGCAACAAGTACATCGACTTCTCCTCCGGTATTTATGTAACCGGTCTCGGCCACTGCCATCCGAAGATCTCTGAGGCAGTTGCTACATACGCAAAGAAGCTCATGAACTGCCACGACTTCTCCACCACCGTTAAGATGGAGCTCATGGAGAAGCTTCACGAGATCACAGGCGGTCGTTTCGGTGGCTTCCAGCTCTACGATTCCGGTACTACTGCTGTTGAGGCAGGTCTGCGTTGCGCTCGTGCCGCTACCGGCAAGTTCGAGTTCTACTCCTTCTGGAGAGATTTCCACGGTAAGACTCTCGGTTCTGTTTCCTGTGCTGTTGTTGGTGCAGATTCTCACATGAGAGCTCCCGGCTTCTACCTTGCTCCCCGTCCGAATCCCTACCGTGATGCATTCGGCCGTTCCAAGGAAGAGGCAATGAAGGATTCCACTCCTTACATCAGAATGCTTGAGGGCATGATCGACAATGAGTCTACCGGCAATGTTGCCGCTATCGTATTTGAGCCTATCCAGGGATGGGGCGGTTCCGTTGTTCCTCCCGATGATTACATTCCCGCACTCCGTGATCTCTGTAACCGCAAGGGCATCCTGCTCTTCGCTGATGAGGTATTGAACTGTATGGCTCGTACCGGTAAGTTCCTTGCTATGGATCACTGGAACACCACTGCTGATATTACCACTCTCGGTAAGGGCTTCGGTAACGGATTCCCTGTAACCGCTATGTGCGTATCCAAGGATCTTGCTCCTGCTATCGAGAAGATCTCCGCTTCCTCCAGTTATGGTGGAAACCCCATGGCTTGTGCTGCTGCACTTGCATCCATCGAGGTTATCGAGGAAGAGAAGCTGAACGAGCGCTCTACTGAGCTTGGCGAGCTGTTCCTCAAGAGAATGAACGAGATGATGGAGCGTCATCCCATTATCGGTGACGTTCGCGGTAAGGGTTGTCTCCTTGCGATCGAGCTTGTTAAGGACCGTGAGACCAAGGAGCCTTTCGCTGAGGCAGGTTCCATGGTATACCAGAAGGCATTCTCCAAGGGTCTTGCATGGGTGCCCTCCGGTCACATCCTCCGTCTGTCTCCTCCCATGATCCTGGACGACGAGATCGCCCTCAAGGGACTTGACATCATCGAAGAGGCTGTTGCCGAGACCGAGAAGCATTTCGGATATTGATGAGTTAATTAAATAATTACCGAGGGGGTGCTTTTTGAAAAAAGCACCCCCTCGGACTCCCCCCGCAAAAACTTTTAAAAAAAGGCAAATATAGACAAACCCGTAGGGGCGGTCATCGGCCGCCCGTTTTTACGGCATATACCAAACATTGCGGGAGGCGAAACGCCTCCCCTACGGTGTATAATAACGGTATTCCCCATAGGTGACAGATTACGAAATCGCAAGGTAAATCCCGTAGGGACAGGCGTCCTCGACTGTCCGCAACGTATGGTTTAGGATTACGGTCGGGAGGAACAAGCCCCTCCCCTACGGGATGTAGTGAGTAATTACACTACCACGAATTAATGCCTTCTCCAGCGGAGAAGGGGGACCGCTTGCGGTGGATGAGGAGAATACCGTAGGAAAAACATTATTGATCTCCTCATCCGTCCAAGCGGAGCGATGTCACCATTCCCCGCTGGGGAAGGCTTTTTCATTACCTTGCGTATTCCTGCAAGGTTTTCACAACTGCGATAAATCTCTCATTGTCACGGATACAGTCGTATCGGGTATGGTTCATAGCGTTAAGACTATAATAGCACTGATTATGCTCTGTCAGCTCATGGAAATCTTTACACGGGAACGGATATATCAGCTTATCTGTAAATATCGAAGTGTAACTCTTTCCGTGGTCGTTTTGATATGACTTATCGTACTCGACGGTATGATAACACATCTTTTCAAGAGAATCCAGTGTATCCTCGATTTTTCCCTGTGCGATCTCGTAAGTAGAGATTAGGGAATAGTTATATGACAGACTGCAATGATTAAACATTAGATTATCACCGTAGATCATTCTATATATATCATTTGCAGTATTAAGCATTTGAATCTTCTTATCCCATGTTGACGGATCGTTAGAAATATCATCACCCAGTACAAGACCTTTTATTGCAGAATCAAGATACACGACAAGGAGATCTATCCATTCCTGTATATACAATTCAGTATTACCGTCACCGATACCGAGTGATTTCACATATTCTCTGCAAAATCTCATAGAGGTAAAGCTTTTCACTAATTCCTGTACTTTTTCCGGCTTTTTCTGCTCGTCATAGACGGAGACGAGTGTAAAAAGCGCATCATACCGCACATCTTCATCTCTGCAATCCTGTGCGATAGACTTACAAAGTGCCTCTGACTCTGTAAAACAAGCTTTATCACCGGTCTCACACCCTTTGAAATAAAGGCATACCGCAAGCTGATTTTTTATCTCAAAATCACCGGGAAACTTAACGAGCGCATTTCGTGCAAAGCTGATTCTCTCCTCGACTGTTCCCACCTCGGAAAGCCGTTCAATTTCCTTTTTGATCCTTGAAAGCTCCTCTTCCCTTTCCGACAGCTTATATCCGAGAAGCTCATCCGTGCTGACGGAAAAGAAATCCGCAAGTGCGGGGAGAAGCTCGATATCGGGATAGCACCCCTCGGACTCCCATCGGGAGATCGCCTGAGGTGTCACACCGATGGCGGCGGCAAGGGCATCTTGTGTCACATTATTTTCTGTGCGCAGTTTTTTAATGATCGCACCTATTTTAATATTCATATTGTACCTCCAAAATTGTATTTTGTAAGCTTACAATTACATTATATCAATTTTCGGAGGATTTTCAATTATCAATTTGTTGTTTAGTATATAAACAGATGATTGAGTTTGCGCCTTGTAAAAAGAAAATATTAAACTTCAAACAGTTACCTCGTTTTCTCATCATAAAAACATTGACTGAAAGCACATAATAAGCTATAATACAAATAAAAAAAGGAGAACATCATGCTCAAATTTATCTGTTATCCTAAATGTACTACATGCCAGAAGGCAAAAAAGTGGCTTGACGAAAACGGGATCGAATACGAGCTTCGTGATATTAAAGAAGACAGGCCCACCCTCTCCGAGCTTACCGAATGGCACAAAAAAAGCGGACTTTCCCTTCGCAAATTTTTCAATACAAGCGGACTGCTGTACAGGTCCCTTGAGCTGAAGGACAAGCTTCCCACTATGAGTGAATCCGATATGCTCACACTTCTTTCCACCGACGGAATGCTTGTAAAACGGCCTCTGCTCATCGGGGACAGTTTTGTGCTCGTGGGATTCAAGGAAGCTGAATGGAATGAGAAGGTAAATAACAAATAGTATAACGACATACAAAAGCGAGATGCAAACGCATCTCGCTTTTATTTTATACGTCAGCACCGGCTACTCTGCGGCGGAGGATTATCAGATCGGAGGAATTGACAACGCCGTCACGGTTGTAGTCTGCACCGTACTCGGTGGAAATATCGGCACCTGCGAGATTTCGTCCGAGAATGGTCACGTCGGCGGTATTCACAGTACCGTTGTCGTCCACATCACCGCAAAGAATGAGGCGGAAATTAACGTCGCTTGTCTCAGCGTATGCAATAACAGCGGGAGCTGTATCGTAGCAACGGAGAGTCAGCATTGAGCAATCTTCAAAAGCATCCGTTCCGATAACTTCTATGCTGTCGGGAAGTATCATCACGCCCAGAGATGTACAGCAGTTGAAGGCACCTGTGCCGATAGCGGTAACAGATTCGGGAACGGTGATATCTGTGAGCGCATAGCAGAATGCAAATGCACCGTCACCGATGGTGTTGAGAGTGGTGGGGAGCACCACTGTTGTCATGACATCACAGAATGAGAATGCACCCTTGCCGATGGAGGTAACGCCCTCGGGGATAGTCACGGAGGTGATGTCGGAGCGTCCGGCGAATACCATTCTGCCAATAGCGGTCACGCCGTCAGGGATGACCACATCGCCGCCGTCGCCGTTGTACTCGGTGAGAACACCGGAGTCGTCGATGACGAAGGGCGGCAGGATAATAACGTAAGGAATGTTGTTTGAAATAGCAAATCCGAGAGCAAAGGAGCTGTCGTAGCAGTAGATAGTATATCCGGAACAGTAGGAGAAAGCATTATCTGCAATGCTCGTCACGCTGTCGGGAATAGTCACGCTCGTGAGGCCGCTACAGTAGGAGAAAGCATAATCACCAATACTCGTCACGCTGTCGGGGATAGTCACGCTCGTGAGACTGCTGCATTCGTAGAAAGCCAAATCACCAATACTCGTCACGCTGTCGGGAATATTCACGCTTGCGAGACGGCTGCAGTTGTAGAATGCATAATCACTAATGCTCGTCACGCCGCTGCCGATAGTCACGTCCTCGAGGCTAGTGCAGTTATAGAATGCACTGTCACCAATGCTCGTCACACTGTTGCCGATAGTCACACTCGTAAGGCTGCTGCAAGAGGAGAATGCACTCTTACCAATGCTCGTCACGCTGTCGGGGATAGTAACGCTCGTCAGGCTCCTGCAGGAGGAGAATGCACCAGCACCAATACTCGTCACGCTGTCGGGGATCACAACGCTCGTCAGGCCGCTACAGTAGAAGAAAGCCTGATAACCAATGCTCGTCACGCTGTCGGGGATCACAACGCTCGTCAGGCTGCTGCAGTTACGGAATGCATTGCCACCAATGCTCGTCACGCTGTCGGGGATAACAACGCTCGTCAGGCTGCTGCATCCGGAGAATGCAAAATCACTAATGCTCGTCACGCTGTCCGGGATCACAACGCTCGTCAGGCTGCTGCAGTTGTAGAATGCATATGTACCAATGCTCGTAACGCTGTCGGGGATCACAACGCTCGTCAGGCTGCTGCATCTAGAGAATGTACTTTGACCAATACTCGTCACGCTGTCCGGGATGGTGATGCTCGTCAGGCTGCTGCAGTTATAGAATGCACTGCCACCAATGCTCGTCACGCTGTCGGGGATAACAACGCTCGTCAGGCTTGTGCAGTTGTAGAATGCACTGCCACCAATGCTCGTCACGCTGTCGGGGATAGTCACGCTCGTGAGGCTTGTGCAGTTGTAGAATGCACTGCCACCAATGCTCGTCACACTCTCGGGGATAACAAGCTCACATACAAGCTCTCCGTTAAGATACAGATTTTTTGCATAGTACAGCGGATTGGAATCATAATCTGTAAATGTTATTTTGCACCAGGCTTCAAGATCGTCAATATATACATCTTTAAGACTACTGCAACCGTAAAAAGCATTGTCATATATGTTTTTTACACCGCTTCCGATAGTCACGCTCTTGAGATTTGTACAGTTGTAGAATGCCGAAGCACTGATTCCAACCATACTGTCCGGAATTGTGACACTTGTAATGCTTGTGTTGTTTTTGAACACACTTGAGTTAACGGATTTTACCCCGTTAGGAATGACCACATCTCCGCCGTCGCCGCTGTATTTGGTGAGGATTCCGTTGGCGTCGATGGTGAATATACTTGAATCATAGCCCGTGGCGGGGATCTCCTCGGTAACGGTATCACCGCACACGGTACAGGTATAGGTCATGCTTCCGGGGGTGTTATATGTAGGCTCCACGGTCTCAACAGTCTCACCCCACGTATGTCCCGTTGCAGGAATAGCTTCGCCCTTTGAAACGATCACACCGCACACGGTACACACCTCGTCGCCTGTGTAGCCATCTGTGGTACAGGTGGGATCAGATGTACCGCTGATCTCTGTGGTATGTCCCGTTGCGGGGACAACAGAGCCGACTGTTATGACAGCCTCGCAGTCGGAGCAGATCTCGTTTCCGGAATATCCGATTCCGGTACAGGTAGGAGCGATGTTTCCCACAAGCTCAGTTGATGTGTGGGGACACGATGCATCCTCCGCCACAACTGACACGGGGAACGCCGCCGCCATCATGATTATTGCTAAAAATGTTGAAATTATCCTTTTCATTTAACTTTCCCGTCCTATTCTATTTCATTCGCCCACGGTATGGATTTTGATGCGCCTTCCCTGCTTACGGTTATTGCCGACGCTTTTGCGGCATAGGAGATAGCACAGTCGAGGGATTCTCCGTGTGACAGCTTTGACACTACAGCTCCCACAAAAGTATCACCCGCAGATGTAGTATCTACCGCTGTAGCTTTTACTGCAGGACAAAATACCACATCTTCCCCCTTATTATAAACACATCCTCGCTCACCGAGGGTTATGATCACGTTATTCACACCCATCTGCATAAGCTTTGACACAGCTTCTCTGCAATTCTCCTCAGTATCGGGATAGATTCCTGTTATATCCTTCGCCTCATACTCATTTGGGATAAGATAATCCACATATGAATAAAGCTCCTTCGGCATCTCCTTATACGGTGCGGGATTGAGCACGATCTTTGTTCCGCTTTGTTTTGCGATCTCACAAACCCTCATAACAGATTCCATGGGGATCTCAAGCTGCATGATGCAGTAATCGCTTTCGGCGATCGTGTCAGAGTATCCGTCGATCACTTCGGGAGTAAGCACTTCATTTGCACCGGGATTTATGATAATAAAGTTATCTCCGTTAACGACAACTATCACAGCAGAGCCGGTAGACACACCGTCTGCTTTTACTCCGTCGAATACGACGCCGTTTTTTTCGAGTTCATCGAGCAGCATATCACCGCCTGAATCATTTCCGACACAGCCGATAAATGACACATCTCCTCCGAGCTTCGCAACAGCGATAGCCTGATTGAGTCCTTTACCACCTGCATTCACCTGAAAGCTGTGTCCCACAAGAGTCTCACCCAAAAGCGGCATTTTGTCCGTATGGATAACATAATCCGCATTGGCACTGCCTATTACGATTATCTTACTTTCCATTGATGTGCTCCATAGTCATCTTTGCACGGTCACTGATCTTCACAGTACCTACGCCGAAAATAGATGTGTTCAGCTTGTCACCGATGGGATCAGTCCAGCACTTGTCGATAGCACCTACTCCCTTCGCCATTCCGAGAATAGAGCCGACAGTTGCACCGTTACAGTCGGTATCGAAGCCATTTTCCACGGAAATACAGATAGACCTGCCGAAGTCTCCATTACCGTACAGGAGAGCCGCCGCAACGATCATTGCATTGGGGATAGTGTGGCACCAGCCGTGTTCCGTATGCTCATCGTACTTTCCATGGATATTGTTGAAGCATTCCTCTTCGGTCACGCCGTTTTCAAAGCCTTCAAGAACGGAAGTAACGTCCTCATAAAGTCTTGATGTACAAGGGATCTCTGCAAGTCCTGCACGGATAATATCCGCCACGTCATCGGTCTCAGCCGAAACTGCGATCATTGCGGCAGCAAACATCTCTCCATAGATACCGTTCTTTACGTGAGAGATGGAAGCATCACGCCATGCCATTTCAGCGGCAGTCTCGGGATCACCGGGGTTAATGTAGCCGAAATAGTCAGCTCTGATCTGTGCACCGATCCACTCACGGAATGCATTCTGATAGGTAGCGGATTCGGGAGGACAGTATCCTTCAATAAAGTTACAGAATGCCTTTCTCTCTGCTGTACAATACGCACCCTTCTGCTGGAATTGTATCCACGCACGGGAAACGTCCCAAGGGCTGAAGGTGCGGCCATACGCATTTATGATCTGCTGATACAGCACGGTGTAGTTTGTATCGTCATCCACGGGCATACCGTCGATAGTATCGGCATACCAGGGATTAGTATCGTATTTTGCCTTTATCTCCTCGGTCATATCACTCTCAAGGATATAGCGGTGCATGGGATAGTTCCCTGTTTCCTTAAGGAAAGGAACGAGCTTGTCACGGCGAACACCTTCAACGGTCTTACCGAGCATACAGCCGCATACACGTCCCTGCCATGCTCCGTGAACTCTTTCTTCAATGGCAGCACCGACCTTTTTCTCATAGGAATAAGGCTTTCTCAGCGCCTTGATGGATTCAAGATCTGAGGGCTCAACATAAGGATAATCCTTCTTCACCTTTGCACCTCTTACGATGTCAAAGATAATATCAGCAAATCTCTTCTTGATCTCGTTCTTTGGAAGCTTATGTACAGCATCAAAGAGATCCTTGTACTCCTCGATCTCAAGACCTTCATCAACGCACTGTTCATACTCAATTTTAAGCATAGAGCCGTAGAATTCCCAGTCGGTAAGGCTGAGATACTCAGGATTCACGGGACCTGCGGTGTTTGTTTTTTCAATGATCTTTTTAAGCTCTGATCTTGTCAGATTTGTATCAGCACAGATCTGATTTATTTTTTTAGTTTTCATGGCAAATCACCTTTCTTGGGATATAATAAGTATACTCCGGTAGAGAGAAAATTTCAAGAAGTTTATAATATAATTTAATAATATATATTCGATATCTCAAACAGCAGGAAAGAATTTTCATAGGGTGGTACACCTTAACAGTTGACTTTTATTGAAATATATTATAAAATAAATTGAAAACAGTACAAAAAGCATGGATGATTGAAACAGGAGAGCATATGTTAAGTAAGTTTTTTAAAAAACACAAGGATAGTATCCTTTCGGTACAAGAATTAACAATTAAAACAAGCGGTATGCGTTTCACCCATTTGTACAAAGCAATTCCCAAGGATAACGAGATACAGATTGAACGCTACAGAGAATTTTTTGCTGACAGAGCATCACATCTTGAGCTTGAAAAAAGCGCTTATTGTACAACTGATTCCTTTATTGAATTGCTGAATTTCTGTAATATTGCGGAATGGGACGGCTTTCACGGAAAGCATCCGAAAAATGTATCAGACGGGATCATGTTTACGTTTTCAGCAACAGTAAACGGCAACCGAACCATCCGTGCCAACGGATCGGAAAATTTCCCGAAAGGCTACCGTGAATTTGTCCAAAGGCTTGACGAGATGCTTAATGAATAACAAGATCAAAACAGCGGAGTGGTTTCACTCCGCTGTTGTAGTATCAACTATATTGAATTTCAAAATTAAACATCTTACTGTGATCATCTTCATTTTTGAATTCAAATCTCACATTTACTCCGTTTGAACCTTTATAAATAAATGTAATATCAGTATTACTAAGCATTTCATCCTCAAATGCTTCTGTCGTATAAATGTGATCCGGATCACCTAATACACTGATCACATCTTCCGGCGAAGATACTGAAGATATTGCTCCTGAATACACAAAATCCGAAGCCTCGTTCAAGCCGTCATAGTAAACAACCTTATCATCGTACCTAACATTTACGTCACGGATCAAGCATTCACTGAACTTAATCGTACTATCGGTAGTATTGGCAGCATATACCATTGCTTTTTTATCACCGGTCGTGTTTACGATCGTATTGGTGTTTTGATGAGACTTTATCGGATCATCTGCTTTATTACCATTTACTAATGTCCATCCATTTTTTATCAGATCGCCGATCTTCGTACTGTTAAGAGTAATATTCATAGAATCAAGAGTAGTATCAACAGGCAACGAACGATCTGTTTTCTCTTTCAAATTGTATGTAGTTCTTACTGAATAATAGCTGTCGGAATATACTGTAGGTTCTTCTTTTTCTGACGTATAATTTACTTTATTGAAAAAACAGTCCTTAGGTTCCTCAATTTCCTGAGTATCCTTTTCCTCCGGTATTGTCGTTGATACACCCTCTGTACCATTTACTTTCTCATTTTTCTCTCCGCAAGCGGAAAATGCGGTAAGCAATACCGTCACAAGTAATACCGTCACCAAGTTTTTCATATACTTTCTCCTTTTTTAGCAATCAATGAATCTTTTTCCGGATATCATCCGATGATTATTATAGCATGCACTCATCTTTTTGTCAACATATGTATTCATTTTTTTCAACAAACCCATTGTGAATAACAGCTATTATCAGAATAAGATTATGTTATTGAAACAACGTATAGAGATGGACATAAATCTTACGATGTTGATTTAGGCGGCAAATTGGGACTTATGGTTATACAATTGCTCCTGACGATATTCGTTGGTATTGTCCTAACACCAAGCAGATACATTTCATACTGTATTAAGTTCAATAGCAGTTGTAAAACGTTAGACCGGAAGCCTGAATTCAAGCTGGGTATTCTGTTTCATACGATTATTGGTATAGGTGTATTCATTCCGGGATTAATTCTTGCATCTATTCTGTAAAAATTTATTAATTCGTATTTCTTAAAAAAATTGAAAATCAAATAAAGTATAAATCTCCTTCATTTGCAGATACTAACATCGTAATTTGCAATTTTATGTAGGGGCAAAATCCATATCCGCCCGCAAATATCCGCAAATCCCAAACGGGCGGATATAGAATCCGCCCCTACGGTGTATTTATTATTTATAAAGGAGATTTATATATATGAAGGCAACAGGAATCGTACGCCGCATCGACGATCTCGGTCGTGTGGTCATTCCCAAGGAGATCCGCCGCACCATGAGAATCCGTGAAGGCGATCCGCTTGAGATATACACCGACAGAGAGGGCGAGGTGATTTTTAAGAAATACTCACCTATCGGTGAACTGACTGCATTTGCTTCTCAGTATGCGGAGACCATCTACAAGACTTGTCAGCTCGCAGTAGTTATCTGCGACAGGGATGCTGTTATCGCTTGTGCGGGAATACCCAAAAAGGAATACACGGATCGTAAGCTCTCCGCCGAGATTGAGCAGATCATGGAAAAACGCTCATTTTTCACCTGTTCGGATGATGATTCGCCTTCCGTGATCGATGGCGGTGAGGGAAAGATAAGCTGTGCCATGCCTATCATTGCCGAGGGCGATGTTGCAGGACTTGTGGCGTCTGTATTTGTCAAGGACAAGGATAGCACAATTGCCGCCGATGTCGAAGCAAAGCTCATTCAGACTGCCGCAGGATTTCTCGGTCGTCAGCTTGAATCATGATGCAAAAGGCTGCTGTAGAAATTACAGCAGCCTTTTTCTATTCACTTGCGCCATCTCGCAACGCTTTTCTCATAAAGCTCCATTACTCTGTCAGTCATGACCTGGGATGTGAAATCCTTGTGATATCTGTCGATTGCACCCTTTGAGAGTTTCTCGTACAGCTCCGGTGACTCCATTATACGCATTATTGCATCGGCAATGGCTGCGCTATCTTTTGTAGGAACGATGAGTCCGTTCTCACCGTCGGTTACGACTTCCGGATTTCCTCCAAAATCGGAGACGACTGCAGGCTTACCTAGGCTGAGTCCCTCGCAAATGGCAAGCGACAATGCCTCCGCAAGAGATGCGTTGAGAGTCAAATCCATAATATTGCACCAGGGGGCAATATCGGAGACGAATCCCGTGAAGATTATCATATCCTCCACGCCAAACTCCTTTGTCTGTCGCTCAAGGTTTTCTCTCTCGGTGCCGTCACCCATAAAGACGATCTTCAACCTGCAGGAATCACCCATTTTGTCACGGATGATCTTTGCCGCTTCAACAAGGAATCTATGACCCTTGTAATCTTCAAGCCTTGCTGAGATAAGCCCCACAAATTCATCATCACCGATGCCGACCGATCGTCTGAACTCTGCCCTTTCCTTCTCCGACAGCTCTCGAACAGGTTCAACTCCGTTAAGGATGACTGTTATCTTTTTTTCACTGACACCGGTTACGGTAAGATTTTCCGCCGCAGCCTTGCAAACAGCAATTATCTCTGTTGAAAGCCTGTTATCTATAAATCCGTTCACCTGTTTGAATGGAAATTTCGTAAGCTTACCCGTCATTTCAAATGCACTGTGTCGGGTGTAGATACGGCTTTTTATCCCACAAAGATATGCTGCTATCTTTCCCGCAAACGATGAGTGCGTATGGACTATATCGGGCTTCACATCCTTTATAATGCGTTTGTACTCACTTACAGCACCCTTTTCATATGTCTTATCATGACCAAACTCAGTCTCGATAACATCAAAACCAAGCTCTTTAATAAGGGGGATAAGCATTGATCCCGACGGAATTGCGGTATATATATCAAATCTTGTGCGGTCGATACACTTCAAGTACTGAAGGAATATACGTCCTGCGCCACCGACGTTTGTGTCTGTAAGAATATTAAGTACTTTTATCATGATCGTCTCCTTTAAGGATATCTACTCTTTTATTATATCAAACATCACGTATTATGTCAAACACGAATCCATGTGAAATAGCATTATAACATTGCAATTCCGATTGGTTTGTAGTATAATGTGATTACCACAATTTGCACGAAAGGTATTCATTATGGCAAACAATACATACAAGCATGTCTTTCTTCTCGGTGTTGACGGTGCCGGTTCGTTCTTTAAGGTAGCTGATACTCCGAACATGGACCGTATTTTCAAGAACGGTGCTACATCCTACGGTGTTATGACCGCTATTCCCACGATCAGTGCGGAATGTTGGGGTTCAATGCTCATAGGCTCATCAGCACAGGTTCACGGGCTCACAAACAGTGTTGTCGGTGCTAAGCATTACGATGAGGATTCGCCCATTCCTTCCGTATTCAAGCGTGTAAGACAGGCTATGCCCGATGCAACTCTTGCATCCTTCTCCAACTGGGATCCCATCAACTACGGCATTATTGAGCAGTCTCTCGGTGTTACCTTCGGTACGGGAAGTGATGAGGAGGTATGCGAACAGATCTGCGCTTATCTTGACGATAACACTCCTACCCTGCTCTTCGCTCAATTCGACTCCGTTGACGGAGCAGGACACGGAAACGGTTACGGCACAGAGAATCATCTTGCACAGATCTCCGTTGTTGACGGACTTCTCGGTAAGATCTATGATAAGGTAGTCGACAAGGGCATTCTTGAAGATACTCTCTTTATGGTCATCGCAGACCACGGCGGTACTCCTTACGGCAGTCACGGCGGTACTTCCGATGCTGAGAAGATCGTATTCTTCGGTGCTACGGGTAAGACCGTTAAACCCGGTACCATCGGTGAGATGAATGTCCGTGACTCTTCCGCGATCATTCTTCACGCACTGGGGATCGACATTCCCAAATTCAATTTCAGCGGATTCTCCGCACAGGTTCCAGAGAATCTGTTTGACGGTTACACACCTGCTGAGAGACAGGATATTTACCACGCACCTA
>SVQM01000040.1 GCA_015065335.1 Oscillospiraceae bacterium
ACCCTTCTCCTGCCAGTCATTGTATATCCTCTCCTCAAAATCGGAGGGATCATACGTCTTTGGAAGTTCCTTTTTCATAATCTATATCCTTTCTTATGTATATTCAATTTATTTTGCGAGGAAGCACCTTTTTGAAAAAAGGTACTCCCTCGCACTCCCTCTCCAAAAACTTTCAAGAAAGAGAGACACAAGGTTTTACTAAATCATTCGGATATGGAGCCGTGCGACATATCCTACAATAACATTTGGCGAAGCCAAATATTTCACCGACCGAAGGTCGATTTCACCCGCAGAGCGGATTTCACCCACACTAAGTGTGGATTTCACTGGTTTTCTGAAAGAAAAACAAACATCCCCGTGATAGGTCAGGGTGCAACAAAGCACGGTACCACCTGACTTCACCACGGGGTGCAGCTCATTATCCTTAACGCGGAAAACGTCAGATCCGAGGATCTGCAGCTCAGGGACGACACCATCCGACTCTTGACACAGCGCTCTCACCTACCGCCGCTCTCTTTAGACCGTCTGTCGGATTTACTTCCCGTCACAGCATTTATACATATTAAAATTCACATTTGCTTTTTACTTACTCTCAGGCTCCTGACCGTAGCCATAAGCACCGTATTTACCGTAATACGATCTGTAGTACTTTTGGTAATAATACTTCGAGTAATATCCGTTACCCTTATCCTCAACATTGTTAAGAACAGCACCGAGGATACGGCATCCGCTTTTTTCAAGCTGATTTTTTACATTCTTTGCAAACTTTGCACTGATGGAGTTTGCAGAGATAACCATGATCGAACTGTCGCATGAGCTTGCAATTACTGCCGCATCAATAACACTTCCGAGAGGAGGACAGTCGATTATTATATAATCAAAGGTGTTCTTTGCATTATCAATGAAATCCTTAAACTTCGTCTTACTGAGAAGCTCTACGGGATTGGGCGGAAATGCTCCGCTGAATATTACAAAGAAATTAGGATACTGAGTAGAATACAGCACATCCTGAAGTGCCGCCTGTCCGGAAAGGAACTGGCTGAGTCCCTCAATACCGGTCTGATCGGCATACTTGCTTACAAGCACCGACTTACGAAGATCCGCATCGATAAGAAGTACTTTTTTACCAAGCTCTGCAAGGCTTTTTGAAAGCTCAAGAGAGATCGTACTCTTTCCTTCATTAGGCATACAGCTTGTCACTGCAATAACGTGCACATCATCACCGCAGAACTGAAGATTAGTTCTGAAGATCTTATAAGCCTCCTTCATGGAATAGTCATCCTGAACATAGCTTTTCAGATTAACGTGCTTTGTTGATACACGGTTATTGTTATAAAGATTATCCATATTACACGATCCTTTCCGACCATTCAATACAAATCAAAATTCGAAAGCCCACACTAATTACTTTTTGTTGAAATTATTGGAAGGCGTCTTATTCACAGTCTCTAAATGAGCGATCTCAGTTTTAACTCTTGCAGGAATAACTCCGAGAACCGACAGACCGATCTGCTTTTCGACATCAACGGGAGTCTTTATCTTATCATCAATTATGAATATCAGAAGAAGTATTCCGCTCACAAGGAGTATTCCACCCATCACACCTACAGCAACATTTTTTGTCATGCTCGGAGAATACGGATTTGACGGCAGATGCGCCTTCTCGGATATATTAAGCATATCCGCCTCCACCGTATTGAACAACACGCTCTCAGCTTCAACACATATTGCATTTGCTATTTTCTGCGCCTGTACAGGATCCGCATGAGATACCGATATGGTTATGATTCTTGAATCCTCTGCACTATAGCTGGATACGATCGATGCAAGTCCCTCATAGCTCATATTCAGTTCAAGGTCGTTTATGACTCCCTCAAGAACAGTACGTCCGGTGATGAGCTCACGGAAATCCTTTGTAAAGGTAAGTGCCATCTGCGCCTCAGAGTTACTTATCTTTTCACCCTCCAATGCCGGCAAAACATACAGCTTAGCAGTGGACCTGTACATAGGAGTTACCATGAACTTTGTATATGCAAACATAAGACTTCCGCAAAGCACGGCAGCCAAAAGGATCAGCCACCATTTTCTGAGGAGGATGAAAACAAATTCAAGTATATTTATCTCATGACTTTCCTGCTGCTTTTCCATATCGTCTCTCCGTTCCTTTATATTATTGTTTTTGCCACTTACCACCCTTGAGCATTCTTACTGGATTATTAAAAAACAATTTTGATGCAACATCTATACCGAATTTTTTTAATACTATATCGTGCGCTTCTCTGAGACATGGAGCTTTATTTGTAAGATTGTGGCAATCATCTGCAACTACATCCACAAGTCCGTCTTTTATAAGAGACATAACAAACCGCTTTGTCATAAAACCGTATCTTCCGATTATCGACGCCGCATTCACCTGAATACATGCACCGAGATCTCGCAGTTCTTGAATATCCTTTTTGCTTTTTCTCAGCGAAGAATATCTCTCAGCATGGGCAACAAGCGGTATAAAACCGCTTGTGAGAAGCTGTGTTGTTCTTGAAAATATCAATTTTTTATCATCATAAGGACCAAACTCCAAAAGAACATTTTTGGATTTTCCGAGAGTAAGACATTTGCCTGAAAGAAGCTCCTCAAGAGAATCATGATGAGAGTATATCTCCTGACCGAGACATACTATAAGATCAGGATACTTCTCCGAAATATAACTCACAGCTTCACTATACCGTCTTATCACAGATTCAAGTGAAGCACGAAAATATTCGGGATTATGGTGAGGAGTAAAACAAATCAAGCGGACGCCGTCGGCATATGAAGCATCGATCATTCGGCGCATTACTTTTTCATCTTTTGCACCGTCGTCCACCCCATAAAGCATATGGCAGTGAATATTGGCGAGTTTCATTGCTGAGCACTCCTTAAATCAAAGATAATCGTGTCCTTATACATAGATTCATTATATTATATCACATATTAAATATCAAGTCAAGTTCAATTATCCTTTAGTTTGTAATTTTATTATAAATTTGCTCTGTGTAATTATTGGTAAATCAGCTCTGAGCTTCGGGGACAGGCTCAGTACAAATGGCTGAAAAGGCTTTATCCGCACTCCAATAGAAATTCTCTTCACCGACACTTGCCGTAACACCCGCACGGTCAAGATACAGCTTCACATTATCCTGCACGCCGCAAAAAGACACACCGACACCTGTTTTTTCAAGGCCCTCACAAAGCTCCGCCATGGCTTTTGCACCTGATACATCAACATTTGATACTCCGCGCATTGAGATTATGACACGGTCACAATCGGGAAGCTCCTCAAATTTATGACAGAAGCTGTCAGTGGCGCCAAAGAACAAAGATCCCGTAACATACGCAACCTGCACTTTTTTTGCACTGCCATCATGCTTCACTCCTGCTCTCGCAGCATCAAACTCGGAAAAGCTGACGTTTATCTTACTTGACGATACCATAAAGAGGATAGCTGAGTAAATTATTCCGATAACGATAGCGATCATAAGATCAAATACAACTGTCGCCACCATAGTGATAAGGAACTGGCTGATAGCACCCTTAAAACGGTTACGGAAGATATACTTTATCTCACTCCATTCGTTCATACGCCATGCGGTCATCATAAGAATACCCGCAAGGGCTGACATAGGGAGCATCGCCATTACTCCGCCGAGAAGAAACATTGAAGCAAGGAGGAATACCGAATGGAAAATGCCGCAAAGTCTTGTCTGCTCACCTGATTTTATGGCGACACTTGTTCGTGCGATAGCCGCTGTTGCGGGAACTCCACCGAGGATAGGTATAACTATATTACCGATTCCCTGAGCTACAAGCTCTCTGTTTGCATCAAAGGGCTCATTCTTCATTCTCGATGCAGATGCACCGCACATAAGGCTTTCGATCATCGCAAGAGCCGTAATTGTAATAATGGGGGACGCAAGACCCGTGAGCATATCCACGGATATACTGCCAAAGCTCAGACGATCATCAAGCAAAAGAGTTTTCGGAATATCTCCGACTACTGCAAGATCATCCATTCCGCAAACCACAGACACCACCGTCGCAACGATCAGTCCCACAAGAGAAGAAGGAACACGAGCATTCCATTTTTTAGGCCAAACTATCATGACGGCCATAACGACTGCACCGATAATAACTGCATTAAGGCTCGGCTTGAATCCGAGGCGACCGTAAGACGTTATCTTTTCAATAATGGAAAGTCCCTCGCTGTGAGTTCCGAAGAAATTGTCTATCTGTCCTGCAGCGATCACCACGGCAATTCCCGATGTAAATCCCATTACCACGGGAGAAGGAATAAAGCTTATAAGCCGTCCGAGTTTCAGCACACCGGACAGAAGGAGCAGTACACCTGCTGCGAAGCAGGCAACGAGCATTCCCTGAATACCTTCCTTTGCCACGATAGAAATAAGCACTGCGGACATTGCACCGGTAGGTCCTGATATCTGGAAGGATGCGCCGGAGAAAAATCCTATAACGATACCTGCAATTATTGCAGTAACGATACCTGCGGCAGCAGTAGCACCGCTGCTGACACCGAATGCAAGAGCAAGCGGTAGTGCAACCGCACACACAGTCAGTCCGGCCATAAGATCACCGGTGAGCTTTGAGAGATTGTATCCCTTGAACTCACGTCTGAGATCGGAGATGAAATTCTTTACCATAAATAATATAACCTCCATTAAAGTCATTTACCAAAGGGATATTATAATCCTCCCGAAATACCATGTCAAGGGATTTTCGGGAGGTAAAATAATTTCGTTATTTGGCGATGATGAGGCATGATTTTAGAGATATTGTTTGTTGAATTTTATGATAATGTGTAGGGTTACAAATCTGCTCCGTTTCAGTCGTCTCATAAACTTTAAAACACCATAGCACCCATGAGGGTACTATGGTGTTTTGGAGCTGGTAGCCGGACTTTGGAACCGTGGTTGGCGGTAGAGTCTGTGCGATAATCTCGTATTCCACATTCGCCAACCCTTGCATATTTGCTTCGCAAATCTGCTCCGTTTCAGTCGTCTCGTAACTTTAAAACACCATAGCACCCATGAGGGTACTATGGTGTTTTGGAGCTGGTAGCCGGACTTGAACCGGCGGCCTGCTGATTACGAATCAGCTGCTCTACCGACTGAGCCATACCAGCCTGCACGCTATATTATACAACAGCCGAGTCGGTTTGTCAATATAAAAGTTTCCCTACCCTTTTTATTTATGTACACGAGATGCTTGTTTTCCACGTCTGTATTTCTTTGCGATAATTATACCGACAGCTCCCGAAAATACAGTTGCAAGAAGCACGGTAGCTGTTTCACACGCCATAGTGTAAATCTCGTCTGTGTAGGGAAGAAACTCCATTTCAATAAGACTCTCAAGACAGCTCCACAAAACATATACAAGGTCTATCATGGGACAAAGTGCAGTGGCTGCAATTGCCGCAAGAGCCACAGGCTTTTTGTTTTTTATGAGCATATTTGCAATAACAAGTCCTACGATAAGTATGATAAGCTCATAAGCAAACAGAGTAAAACGATAGCCGATAGCAAGTACGATTCTGCCGCCGAGTACATTTCGAAGAAGATCGTACACCACGGCAACGATACTGTCGGCAAGTAAAACAACCGATGTTATCACAACAGGAAATGTTGCCTTCTTCCCCTTCATTATATTCCACAAAGCAGCACCGCCGCCGAATGCTATGGAAACGGAATGGAGTATCTGTCTCACAGACTGCAGAACATAAGGAAGCTGAGAATCCGAATAAAGTACATCAGTCGCAAAAAACGAGTATGCTATTCCCGATAATCTTGAAAGGAGCATAAATACCGCACAAATCACGAGCGGAAGTGTTGCCTGACGAATTCTTTTTGTATCCATATAAATTCTCCAAATAACTGCAAAATAAATTTTTCTTCGCTTAATTGTACCATATACAAAACCATATTCATATATATATTTGTAAATTTTACGCCAACCGAATATTTTTTTTATTTTTTCATATAATGGTGTATCAAAAAAAGAAAGGCAGAGTATCGATATGAACACTATAAGCGATTCAGCTAAGGAAAGGACCATCCTTGATTACACACGACCGCTTACATATTCAGCAATGATGGAGTATATAGATCTGTTTTCTGAAAGATATAAGGAGATGTCGGTTTCATTTATCGGAGACAGCATCCTCGGACGGTCTATCCCCGTTATTACACTCGGAAGTTCTGATGCAGAAAAAGGAGTCTTATATGTCGGAGCACATCACGGAATGGAGTGGATAACCTCAGTGGTGCTTCTTCGTTTTGTGAATGAATTTCTCGAATACCTGAAAGCAGGACGTCAGATGTACGGACTTAGCATGGACTATCTATCAAGAACAAGATCTATTTCTGTAATACCGATGCTCAATCCCGACGGAGTTGATCTGCAGATAAGCGGTATCCCGAGTGACTGTCCTATTGCGGAAAGGCTCATTAAAATGAACGGCGGGAATGATTTTTCAAAGTGGCAGGCAAACATCAGAGGAGTCGATCTTAATCATAATTATTCTACAGGCTTTCAGGAATACAAGTCCCTTGAGAGAGAGCTTGGGATAATGGGCGGTGCGTCCGGAAAATACAGCGGTGAGTATCCCGAATCCGAGCCTGAGACAGGTGCCCTTTGTAATTATCTCAGGTTTAATGACAGAATAAAGATGGTACTCACCTTGCACACACAGGGTGAAGAGATATTCTGCGGAGACGGCTCGGCTCCCGGTTCTATGAAGATCGGGCGCATGATCGAGAGGATGTGTGGGTATAAGCTGTCGTCACCTGAAGGAAGTGCCATGTACGGCGGACTTACGGATTGGTATGTACATGACATCAGAAAACCTGCATTTACTCTTGAATGCGGTAAGGGTGAGAATCCGTTACCTCTTTCAGATTATTTTAAAATCTATGCAGGTCTGAGAGAGCTTCTGTTCAGTGCTCCCGTAATGATTTAAGAAAAATAAAATAATATCATAAAAATTTGGGTATTCGGTATTGACAATACCAATAACTGTGTGGTATAATATTTGTCGTTCGGGAGATTTTCCGAACAACGAATATGCGGATATGGCGGAATTGGCAGACGCGCTAGATTCAGGTTCTAGTCGGGGCAACTCGGTGAAGGTTCAAGTCCTTTTATCCGCACCATGGCAAAAAGGAGTCCTGTGGACTCTTTTTTGTTTATACAGAAACATATAAGCTGTGAGGTTTTGCATATTTGAACGCCAATTACGCACAAATCAGCGATCAAGAAGCATTTGCTAAAACATAAACCGCATCACCATTCAAAGTTCAAAGTTTCACACAAACGAACCTGCGGAGTTCAACAAAATTGAACTTTTTTTCATAATATTACATCAAATCTCTTGACAAGTTCAATTAAACAAGGTAAAATATCGTTACAAGTTCATTTTTCGGAGGTTTCTATGAACAACGCTGTTTTTGCAGAAAGATTCAGTTCAATTTTGAACAAAAAGAATATTAAACAGGTCGATCTCATCCGTATGGCTGAGGAACGTGGGATCAAACTCGGAAAGAGTCAGATCTCTCAGTATGTATCCGGCAAGACCTTGCCGAGAAAAGATATGCTCACTTTTCTTGCCGATGCCCTCGGTGTTGACAGCGATTGGCTCATTGGTGAGGATGATTCCTCAAATACACCTGCTGAACCTGTTATCCGTACTTTTAACAAATCTACCAAGCTTGCAAATGTACTTTATGATGTACGCGGTCCTGTTGTGGAAGAGGCTGCAAGAATGGAATCTGACGGTACACAGGTACTGAAGCTTAACATCGGTAATCCTGCTCCTTTTGGATTCCGCACACCCGATGAAGTAATATACGATATGCGCTGTCAGCTTACGGAATGTGAAGGATACTCTGATTCCAAGGGACTTTTCTCTGCGAGAAAAGCAATAATGCAATATGCTCAGCTCAAAAATATTCCGGGTGTCACCATAGATGATGTTTACACAGGCAACGGAGTTTCCGAGCTTATCAATCTTTGTATGTCAGCCCTTCTTAATCCCGGTGATGAGGTACTTATTCCCTCCCCTGACTATCCTCTCTGGACTGCATGTGTAACTCTTGCAGGCGGTACTGCCGTTCATTATATCTGCGATGAGCAGTCCGAATGGTACCCCGACATGACGGATATCAGACGCAAGATAAATTCAAATACAAAGGCGATCGTAATAATAAACCCCAACAATCCCACCGGCGCTCTTTATCCCCGTGAAGTGCTTGAACAGATCGTAGAGATCGCACGTGAGCATCAGCTCATGATCTTCTCGGATGAGATATACGACAGGCTTGTCATGGATGACGAGGAGCACGTTTCCATCGCATCTCTTGCACCCGATCTTTTCTGTGTGACATACAGCGGACTTTCTAAGTCACACATGATCGCAGGTTTCCGTATCGGATGGATGATACTCAGCGGTAACAAGCGTATTGCCAAGGACTACATTCAGGGACTCAACATGCTGACAAATATGCGTCTTTGCTCGAACGTTCCTGCTCAGTCCATCGTTCAGACTGCACTCGGCGGATACCAGAGCGTGAAGAACTACATCGTTCCCGGCGGACGAGTTTACGAGCAGAGAGAGTTCATCTATAAAGCACTGAACGACATTCCCGGTATTACTGCGGTAAAGCCGAAGGCTGCATTCTACATCTTCCCAAAGATCGATACGAAGAGATTCGGTATTGTGGATGATGAGAGATTCGCACTTGATCTTCTTCGTGAGAAGAAGATACTGCTCATCAACGGACGTGGCTTCAACTGGGGTGCACCCGACCACTTCCGAGTGGTATATCTCCCTCGAGTTGAGATACTTGAGGATGCAATGAATAAGCTTAGGGATTTCCTCACATACTATCATCAGTAATTATTAAAACGCCTGACAGGTTTGTTATCTGTCAGGCGTTTTTAACCATTTCCTACAGGCAGTATCACAAGCATCCCCAAGGATTCCAAAATCTCAAGAACATCTCTGATGTAATATGATACGTCGTGGGGTTAGGGAGTTTTCCGACAGACAATCTGCCGTGGAACATGCTTGCCCCTAAAATAATCATGCAAAAAAACAAATATAAGTCTTATAGTAACACTAAAAAAGCAGCCAATAAGCTTATCAATATCAAAGCAAAAATGATCGTCATAACAATGAGTCTGCTTTTCTTGCTATTTATCTTTTGGGCATAATATATCATTACAGAACATACATAAACAAAACTACAAACTTTGCATATGCATTTTATAATATTTTCGCTCACTCCTATAACACTACAAACTATACAGATGGCTATTATCATTAAGAAATCACATAAAACCAACAATAGAATTTGTGATATTATTGATCTTTCTGAAAAAGTCTTTTTCATTTTTATCTGTATTATTCCTTTTTTTAGAAAATTACCAGTGTTTTACTAAGAGTATATAATTCCGATTTATTTTCCAAAATAACTGCTTCCTTCCTGTAGCCCGTCAAAATCGTGCTGGCGGAGCACCTCGTACACCGCAATGGCGGCGGAATTCGAAAGATTCAGGCTGCGAAGCCCTTCCCGCATGGGTATGCGGACACATCTTTCATAATTCTGAAGGAGAAAATCCTCGGGAAGTCCTTTTGTTTCCTTCCCGAAAAAGAGGTAGCAATCATCGGGATACATCACCTCGGAATATGCTCTCGGAGCTTTTGTGGAGAAGCAGAAGAACTCTGCATTCGGATGCTTTTCGAAAAAGTCAGCAAGTCCGTCGTAATAAAAGATGTCAAGGCTATGCCAATAGTCAAGACCTGCTCTTTTCAGCTTTGCGTTGTCGATCTCAAATCCGAGAGGCTTTATAAGGTGAAGGCTCGCTCCTGTTGCGGCACAGGTGCGGGCGATATTGCCGGTATTCTGAGGTATCTCCGGCTCATGGAGTACGATGTTTATTTTCATGGGTACTGTTGGGGTATTGCCGGGGGAGAACCTTTTTTCAAAAAGGTTCTCCCCCGTACCCCTCTCCAAAAACTTTCAATTAGGGGCTATATATGATTATTACAGGTGCTTGTGCCGTTACATAAGCACCGTCACGGTCGTGGAATATCTTTATCTTTCAACTGAAGTTATGCCGAAGCTAGGCACCGCGGCCTTCCGCGGAAGGTGCATCATCGGGCAGAGGTTGTCCCGTTATATCGTCATACCACTCTACCCAGTCGCTCCATGCGGCCTCCTCAAGGGTAGGTGCGTAATGTACACATCCGTCACCGCCGGTGATGGTGGGAAGATTCGTGGGATCATAGCCTAAGCTGCGGACGATCTCCATTGAGCGGTCGTATCTCTCGGAGAGCACTGCGATACGCTCGGTATCTCCTTCAAGCCATGCGTGGTAGTAGGAGGAATAACATCCCATATAGAGCACCGTCACGTAGAGTCTGTTAAGTCTGTCCTCCTGATACTTGCTCTCGGTCATAGACAGAGCCGTCTCAATGAGAGTACAGAACTCGTCGAAGTTCTCTCTGTAGAAGGTGGTGGAGTATCTCTTGTCCCACGGACCGATGAGTGCCCATCCCCAGCCTTGCCAGCAGTCCATAATATCCTGGGAATACTCCCACTTCTCCACGTAGTCGGCAACCAGAGACCATCCGGGACCATACTCTTTGCGGAGGAGCTTCTCGTAGTATGCACGGAACTCCTCACGGGTCATGTCGGTGTTCCATATCATCTCATACTCAAGTTGATTCTCGATACGCTTGATTCCGAACTCACCGCAGTTCTCCGTTTCAAGGAAGAGTCCCTTTACGTTATGCTCGGCAAAGTATCTGTAATCGTCATAGATGTTATCAATAACGGTGTACGCCTGAAGCGCCGTGCCGAGGGTGTAGTACCACACGCAGATGTTGTCGGTGATATCACACCAGCCCTCGAACCACTTTGCATACTCGTTTGCACATCTGCCCATGGATATCTTCTTGTTGGAGCAACTCTTGCCGTCGATAGTGTGGTTGGAGCAGTTCAGATCGAAGCAGTAGGTGACGTAGACCATGTCGTTCGGCACAGCCTTCTTGGGAGGCTCGTTTGTGCCCTGGTATCCGAAGATGAGGTAGACAAGTCCGGGGTACTTCTCGTTCATCTCCTCGGAGAGCTTGTTTGCAAAGCGCACTACCGCACCTGCGTTGCCGCCCTCCTCAATAAACATTTCCATGCAGGTATCGCAGAAGCAGTAGTCACTGGTGTCGTATGCGGCGATGTCCACCGCCTTGAATCCGGGATCACCGTAACGTGCGGCGATGTATGACTCAACATTGTCGCGGCAGATCTCGTACAGATCCTCATCGGTATAGCAGGGCTGGCTGGAGAAGTCCTTCATTTCGTCGAAGAAATAGTTGTTCTGCAGGCCGTGGCAGGCGATGATGTTCGTGTTATAACCATCCTGTGCTACCGTGGGAGATTTGCGGTCGGTCTTGAATGTGTTGTAGGGATTGTATATCCGATAATGGTCGAATGCGGGAGTTTCAGTCGCATTCGTCCCTGCGGGGATGTCAATATGATCCGCTTCATTCAGGAAAGAATCACCGTAGATGAGGCAATCCCATCCGCACTCATTCTGGAGGAAACGATAAACTGCAGCCGATGCACCGCGTACTTCTGCGTGTTCGAACACGATACCGTCATCGGTTACGGTGTATACGTAGCCCTCGTCACGGAGGCTTTCATCGTTTGATACGGCAAAGCTGATGGCAGGTGATACGGGATCACCCTCCACTGCTGTGAGTGTAACGCCTGTCGCCTGCTTTACAAGGCGTACAAGCTCGGAGACTGCAAATTTCACGTTCTCGTTTGATCCTGCAGGGTAATAGACCGTGTACTCGGAAATGTCACGTCCCGCAATGGTGAGACGCTCCACACGATAACCCTCGTGGTATATTTCATCTGCAGATACGCCGTTCTTTACAGCATTTGCATACTTGCGCACCGCCATGTCGAGACCGGTCTCTGTCTTACCGAAGATGACGGTATTGTCGCCAACGGTGCGGATCACGTATCCGTCGTTCTCGAAATCGGTCATGTCAACGCCATATTCGGCGGAGGAGCCGATACCGAGTACTACGTTTTCGGGTGCATACCCAAGTCTGTCCTCAAGCAGGTCTGTATATGCCGCCGCATCGGAGGATGCGAGAGTTGCACCGGACACCGGAGCAGGCTCAACCTTGGCGCAGGATGCCATAGTACCTGCCACCATAACGACAGAGAGAATAAGAGAAAGTGTTTTTTTCATATACATCACCTTTAATTATCTTTAGGTAATACGGGTGCATCATCAGGCAAGGGATAACCGATAATATCGTCATACCATTTTGTCCAGTCGCTCCATGCGGCCTCTTCAAGGGTGGGTGCATAAGATATGCTGTACCCCTGACCCGAACCGATGGTAGGCATATTCGTGGGATCGATACCGAAGCTACGGACGATCTCCATTGAACGGTCGTATCTCTCACTAAGGACTGCGATGCGCTCGGTGTCACCGTCAAGCCATGCAGTATAATAGGAAGAGTAGCATCCCATATAAAGCATACTTGCAGTAAGACGGAGAACTGCATTCTCCTGAGCCTTGGAACCCGCCATGGATTCAGCCGCTTCGAGAAGCTCCACGAAATTGTCAAATCTTTCTCTGAAGAAGCCCGTGTCGTAACGCTTTTCCCAGGGACCGTGCTGATTCCATCCCCAACACTGCCAGCATCCCACAAGATCCTGTGAAAGGCTCCACTGGTCGATGTACTCTTTCACATATTCCCAGCCGTCGCCATACTCCTTCCGGAGAAGTCTGTCACGAAGTGCGTCAAACTCCTCACGAGTCATGTTTATATTCCAGTTAAGCTCACCGATGAGCTGATGCTCGATGCGCCTTACGCTGAAGTTTCCGTAGTCCTCTGTCTCAAGCATGATTCCACGGACGCCGTTCTTTGCAAAATAGCGGTAATCGTCGTAGGTGTTGTCAAGAACAGTGTATGCCTGAAGTGCGGTACCGAGGGTGTAGGGCCATATGTACACGTTAGGAGTGATGGCACACCAGCCCTCAAGCCATTCGGCATAATCCGCATTGGTCCTGCCGTTTGCCTGCACCTTGGTAGTACATTCGGTTCCGTCCACCTTGTGGTTGGAGCAGTTCATGTCGAAGCAGAAGGTCACATACACCAGATCATTGGGAATAGCATTCTTCGGAGGAACGTTGGTACCTGCATAAGCGAAGATCTTGTAGATGATACCGGGGTACTTTTCCTCCATCTCCTCCTGGAGACGGTTTGCAAAATACACCACCGCACCTGCGTTTCCGCCTTCTGCAAGGAACATCTCAAAGCAATTATCGCAGAAACAATAATTATTGGAGTCGTACTGTGCGATATCCACTTCCTTAAAATTCGGATCACCGTATCTTGCCGCAACATATTTCTCTACGTTATCACGACAGATCTCGTATTTCTCTTCGTCGGTGAAACAAGGCTGATTATAGAAATCTGTATCCTCGAAGAAGCGATTATTCTGCAGGCCGTGGCATGCGTGAGACACGGTACCGTAGCTGTTCTGTACTGCTGTGGGGGATCTGCGGTCGCTCTTGAAAGAGTTGAAGGGGTTGTAGAGATTCACGTATTCGAATGCAGGAGTCTCAGATCTCTCTGTGCCTGCGGGGATGTCGATATGCTCCGCCTCATTCAGGAAAGAATCACCGTAGATGAGGCAATCCCATCCGCACTCATTCTGGAGGAGTCTCCACACTGCGTTCATAGCACCGCGTTTTTCTGCATGCTCGATCATAATACCATCATCGGTTACGGTGTAGCTGTAGCCGTCATTCTTCAGTGATTCATCATCGGAAACGGTAAAGCTGATGGCAGGAGCTTCGGGCTCACCCTCGATTGCAGTAAGTGTAACACCCGTCGCCTGCTTCACAAGGCGCACAAGCTCACTTACTGCAAACTTCACGTTCTCGTTTGAGCCTGCGGGATAATATACTGTGTACTCGGAGATATCACGTCCTGCGATGGTGAGACGCTCGATACGGTAGCCCTCGTGATATACTGCATCGGCAGACACACCGTTCTTTGCGTTGTTCGCATATTTACGTACTGCCATGTCAAGACCGTCTGCGGTCTTGCCGAAGATGACGGTATTGTCGCCAACGGTGCGTATTATGTATCCGTCGTTCTCGAAATCGGTCATGTCAACCCCATACTCGGAAGATGATCCGACACCGAGGATCACTCCCTCGGGAACATATCCAAGCTTATTTTCAAGCCAGTCACCATATGCTTTCGCATCAGATGATGCATACACGACTGCCTTTTCTTCCGGGATCGATGAGCAAGCTGTAAGCGAAGCTGCAAGCATCACTGCTGAAAGAGTAAGTGAAATCAGTTTTTTCATATTTCCATCCATCCTTTTAATAATTCCGGGATAAATTATGCGCCATGGAGATTTCCGTAAACATATTTATTCGCCTGGGTTGCAAATACAATAAAAAGTACTGTGGAAAGGATATTTACTCCGACACCGACAATGGATGCGGAATCAAAATACGGGAGGATATAGCGATATGCGGTAAAATATGCCGCTGAAAGCACTGCTCCGCCGAGCATGACTCCTCCTCGGATCTTCAGGGATCTTGCGATCTCATCCCTGTATCTGTCGGAAACCGATCTGAAGGTCTTCAGGTGAGACAGACTAAGCCTCAGGTAAAGGAACAGAAACAGGACTATGGCTGCGCCAAGTACTACGGCCTCAAGGCTCTCCCATCTTGCCATTATGAGATATTCCTCATCGATAGCGTTGATATTTCTGTCATAGTAAGTCTCATTACCCGATTCGAAAAGGTTCATCATCTGTATGCGGTACAGCTCATAATGATCCTTTTGGAGAGCGTATGTTTTTATCGACAGCGGTATTGCCGCAAATGTCGGAATTATCGGCAGGAGATTCACTATCTTCCTCTTTGAAAAAGCAAACAAAAGGATCGTAGCAAAGGCAAGAACACATGCGCAGACATATCTCGGGACTATATTTATCTGATAATCATAAAATCCCATGTACAGCACTACTGCCACACCGGTCACAAATGAAAGGAGTTTCATATATGAGCATGTGTGGATCTCAGTAAGATCTCCGAATCTTTCGGAAAGCTCACGCTTTACCGCAGGCACGAAGTCACCTGTTTTTTTGATCCTGTGAAGAAAACGGATATGCCGCACAAGGAAAATAATTCCCGGGATAAGCGCTACCGTTACAGTCACGAGCTTTATAAGAGTTCCGATGGAGGAGAATTGAAAAGCTCCAACTTCACCGAGATTTTCCGATTCCGCAAGCTCAAGTGCAGGCAGTTCGGGGATAACAGACATTACGGCTCTTATACCGAGGAACACCTGTGAAAAACGTGCAAGTCTTCCCGTAGTATCATCCTGTATCTCTCCGTATTGTCTCTTTCCTGACTCATCGGTATAATAACCCATGCGCTTACCCATTGACAAAACCTTTGAGCCTCCGAGTCTCATTGCGGCATAGTCAAATCCGCTGAAAAGCTCATGAAAAGCCGGGATATACACGACCATCTCAAGCACGGCAAAAACAAAGGCAAGCGTCAGCGGGAGTGTGTGCTGGCTTTCGATATCTGCAAATGATACAAGAGTACGGACTATTCCGAGAAGTGCACCGTACATAAACCAGCGTCTTGCAGATTCCAGCTTTTCTATAATGTACGCACCGTCACGTACTGCGTACATTATAAGGAGGCATCCTATAAAATCCGGAAGATAGTCGCATACACCCACAACGGGATTCGCAAGGAAAAACATCCCCACACCTATCCAAAAAAGTTTCATAAAAAGCCTCCTTGATACATATTCATTTGTAAATACAGGTCATTTCGAATCTCCGGCATCATCAGCGGATCTATCCGAAATAGACTCAATCGGTCGCTCGAGATCTCTCCTCAGCTTTTCTTCTTCCTTTTTCTCTCTGGGAGTTCTTGCACGCTCCTGTATACGGTCAAGCTTTTCCCCCACTCTTGCAAGGATCCCGTCATTAGCTCTCTCGCCTCTTTCCTCTGCTGCCACATCCTCAGCGGGAGCTATCCATTTAAGACAGGAAAGGATCATGAACATCATCATGAGGAGCCATACTGCATGGAAAAGGTTAAGACCTGCCGCAAGGACATTATGAACACGGACAGACGCCTCTGCGATCCTTTCGTGAAGGACATTGAAGAAAAAGTAAATTCCGAAATATCCCACGAGCACGGTCATATAGGTCTTACATCTGCCGACGATATCGGGAAGCTCAACCTCTAAGGCAAGCTTTGATACAGCATACAGGAAAAATGCGTGAAATGTGAGTGATACCAGAGGTATTATATAACTGCTTACCCAGACCAAAACCTGCTCTCCCACAAGCACCTCCTGTCCATCTGCAGGAGTTCCGTATCCCATCATCCTGAGTGCCGCCGATGCCATATAAGCAAGACACAGTACCCCCGATGCCGCCGCCGAAAAACGAAACGTTTTCTGATATCCCGTAAGCATGATAAGCGATGCCGCCATTATGAGACATCCGATAATATCAAGGAAAAGATATGTGCTGAAAAATGCTGAACCGAAGGTTATGGCATATCCTATAAGAAATATTCCAAATCCCATGACTTATTACTCCGCATCATCGGAGATACCGCTTCCGCAGCACTTCTTATACTTTTTGCCGGAGCCGCAGGGGCAGGGATCATTTCTTCCCACCTTGGGAGAATTGTTCACAAAGGTACGTCCGGGAGTAGCTACGCCCTGAGTATTCTGAGCGCCGGGCTTGGGCATTACGGGGCCCTGAGCCTTTCTCGGAGCCGCACCGCCGGAGAAGCCTGAAGTCACGGGCTTTGCCACCTCGACACGCTTTGTAACAGATTCTCTCGGCATTACGGAGAGAACGCCTCGTACAGTATCATCTCTGATCTGGTTTATCATATCGTCAAAGAGATCCGCACCGTGGATCCTGTACTCATTTATGGGATTACGCTGTGCATAAGCCTGAAGTCCGATGCTATCCATAAGGTTATCCATATCCTCAAGGTGATCCATCCACTTGATATCTACGTTACGGAGAAGGATAG
>SVQM01000041.1 GCA_015065335.1 Oscillospiraceae bacterium
CCTACATGATCTTCGGCTTCAAGAACTGCGTAGGTTACATCGATAACTACCAGGCTTATGAAAACGGAGTAGGTAAGGGACTTTACACAGACTTCTCTAAGTTCACTTCAAGTGACGGATATCTCATCTCTCCCGATGGCGGATACTGGATGGTAGGAACTCAGGGCTTTGATTCCATCTATACCACTAAGACAGGCGGTGGTGTAACAGGCTCCGGCATTGCAGGTACATCTGCAGTTCCCGGTTCCAATGCAGTTGATGGAACTCACAGGATCAACCTCGATTCCGGCAGTACAGGTGGAGATTCCGGCAGCACGACTCCTTCAACCCCCACAACTCCTACCGATCTCCAGAAAATCCTGACCAATATCCAGAACAGCAGCAACATTCCCGCAGCTAAAAAAGTAGCTTGTAAGACGGTTGCAACTGAGCTGTATAATCTGGGTTATGAAACTGCCTTTATTGCAGGAGTGCTCGGAAATCTGTGCTATGAAGGTAATACGGGAATATTTGAGTACTATAATAGCAATACCAATTACCATCCTAACTTTAACAGCTATCTGCAGACCTATTACGGTACTACATATAAGGCTTTGTTCAGCGGTAAGTACATCTACAACATGAACCTGGATCTGGTTTATGAGATCTTTACCAACCTGAACAACATGGGCTGGTCTTATAATGGTGTTCGTATAGGTGCGGGAGTAGGCTGTATCCAATGGACATTCGGTCGTTCATATACGCTTATCAAGATCTACCGTGAAGTAACAAACAACGGCTCCTCCATCACATATGAGCAGGCACTTGCAGCAGAGGGTCTGATGGTTTCAAGAGAGCTTAACGGTAGCTACAAGAGTGTATATAACACATGGAAGTCCAATAATGCAGCAAGCATCAATTCCGAGGCTGCGGCATATAGTGCAGGATATGATGTTTGTGTAAAGTATGAGAGACCCAGTGATATGTACAACAAGGGCGTTACCAGAGGTAATTTCGCAAAGTTGGTATACGCTGATCTGATCAAATGATCAAGCATAGACAGCAAGGACTTTAGTTAAAAGAAAACCGGACACCGATTTTGATAAGCTCAGTATCGAATAGGTGTCCGGTTTTTATAAAGCAAGACTTGTAACCTGACATCGCCGTGCTCGCATAACCAGATCAAGCTTTTTCCCATTCGGCGATGCTTTGCATATTTGCTTCGCAAATCTGCTCAGCTTCAGTCGATATGTGATCCATACCAACATAAAAAGGAGCCATAAAGGCTCCTTTTTATGTTGAATTATAACGCAATTTTTGATATGGGTTGCAAGCGGTTGCAAAGTTGCATTGAAATGCAACCGGAAATGGGTATGCAACCGAGCAACAAACGGGAATTTATTTAATCAGTAAAGGTTATATTGAATCGAATGTCTCTCTCATTTTTTCTCGGTCATAGTCCAAGAAATACTGCTCCAATTTTACGTAAAATTCCTTATATTTTTCCTTGGCAAAAAACACTACATCGCAACCCCTGTCATCGTAAACGGAAAAGATGCATTGATTATCCAGAGAGACAAAGCTTACCAACGGATTAATTTGACACTCTATTTGATTTTTTAGGATGCTTTCCAAAGTAGTGAAATCAACATCATATGCAATACATCTTTTAACAGCAGATATATCATCATCAATATCATCTGAGGCAAGGAGTAAATTTCTGTTGAGATCAATCTTCTTATCAATATTTAGTTCAAAATCCCCCTCGACATACACAGAGCCATCGGCATCAAAGTATTGATTAAAAAAGGCTGCGTCAATTTTTCTGTTTTCAAACAAGATACTTGCAATTTGTATGGCTCTGGAGAAAGCATTCTCCATATATTTATCTTCATCGATTCCGAGTTCACATCTCAATGCCAATTGGTTGTTGTAAAACCAGGGCTGGAGGTAAAGGAATGAGTCGTCCGATAGTTGTTCGATTATATTGTACATGAGATTACTCCTTTAAGCGAATTCATGATTATCAAACTGGTTTTATTAAATTATATCACTAAACAGATACTTTTTCAATACAATGAAACTATTCTCACCCACAATGAAATTTTTCTCCAATAATGAAACTAATCTTTTGTGTTAAAACAGAAGAAACCTTTATACATCAAGGCTTTTCAGACACAGAAAAAGAACGAAAGTTGCAATACCTTTGGTATCATAACTTCCGTTCTTATTTGGTGCGGGTGACAGGACTTTGGAACCGTGGTTTGCGGTATCGTGAGCACAAACCTACAGTAAGCCGTATTCGCAAACCCTTGCATATTTGCTTCGCAAATCTGCTCAGCTTCAGTCGATATGTGATCCATATTAAAAGGAACAGGACTTGTAACCTGACATCGCCGTGCTCGCATAACCGAATCAAGCTTTTTCCCATTCGGCGATGCTTTGCATATTTGCTTACGCAAATCTGCTCAGGCTCAGTCGATGTGTGATCCATGCCAAAACAAAAAGGAACCTTTGGGTTCCTTTTTGTTTTGGTGCGGGTGACAGGACTTGAACCTGCACGTCGGGGACACCAGATCCTAAATCTGGCGCGTCTGCCATTCCGCCACACCCGCGCACGATATATTTTACCACGGTATCACGGATGTGTCAAGAGGAATCTGTACTATTACAAAAACACCTTATCCGCTTCCGCAAAACAAGGTGTTTTAGTCTTTTATTTACTTATCTCCACATCGATCCCACGATCGTTAAACGCTTTTATCCATCTGTCACGGCAGACGACACAGCCATTTCTTGTTAACTCGGGATCAACGAAGAATCCGTCTCGTCCAAGTGCCGATGCCTTGGAGTTGCCCATTGAATGATAGGGCATGATCTGGCAAAGCTCATACTTGCCGCGATGCTCCGTGAGGAAATCCGCAAGTGCCGCAAGTTCCTCATCAGAATCATTCACTCCCGGGATGAGAGGCATACGTATATGGATCCTTGCACCCATATCCATGAGCATCAGAAGATTCTCAATAATGCGCTCGTTTGAAACTCCCGTAAGCTCACGGTGACGGTCGTTGTCCATCTCCTTGAGATCGTAGAGGAACAGTGTATCAAGCTCTGCCGCCTGACGGAAGAACTCTGCATTGCCGAATCCGCAGGTCTCGATGGCACGGGATATCTCCTTCTCCTTCGCCGCACGAAGAAGTGCCAAAGTGAACTCGGGTTGGGATGCACATTCGCCTCCGCTGACGGTCATACCGCCACCACCGGATGACTTATAGAAGATCTTGTCACGGACAACAGTTGCCATGACCTCATCCACGGTCATCTCCTCGCCGCAGATCTCGCAAGCCTGTGCGGGGCAAGCCTCCTCACATTTTCCGCAGGTGATGCACTGTGTACGATCTACTGTAATGTACGGCACATCTCCGTCAAGGTGGAGCTGTCTTCCCTGTTTAGGGCACACCACAACACATCTGCCGCAGGCGGTACATTTATGCGATCTCTGAAGGAGCTCGGGCACGGTTTTGTGAGTCTCGGGATTGTGGCACCACAGACATCTGAGAGGACACCCTTTCAGAAATACCGTGGTACGGATGCCGGGACCGTCGTCAAGGCAATAGCGCTGGATGGATGATACTACAGCCTTAGATGTCATAGTCGGTTCTTGCTACGATGTTCTCCTGGAGATCACGTCCCAGATTTACGAAGTAGTCGCTGTATCCGCCAACACGAACGATAAGGTTTCTGTGAGCATCGGGATTCTCCATTGCATCAAGGAGATCCTCACGGTTGAGGACTGTTACGGAGAGCTGCTGTCCTTTGTTATCGAAATATGCGTGGTACAGAGCGAGGAATCCGTCAATACCCTTCTCGGTGTTGAAGAGATTGTGATCGAAACGGATATTCAGAATGAATCCGCTGGTGGGCAGAGTGTGATCGAATGCAAGGCAGGAGGAGAGAAGTGCGGTA
Organism: Oscillospiraceae bacterium; assembly: GCA_015065335.1. GTDB lineage: Bacteria > Bacillota > Clostridia > Oscillospirales > CAG-272 > UMGS1312. The sequence continues at coordinate 3,946 of SVQM01000041.1, forward strand.
GGACCGTTCACATCACGTCCGGGAGTTGCGCCGATGGAGTCACCGTAGAGATACTCGTCACGCTTCTTACCGTTGGGAAGTGCACCGGGGGCACGACCGTTTTGGGCGGCACGCACAAAGGGTGAGCATCCTCCGGAGAAGAATCCGCCGCGAACGGTGGGCTTTGTCATAAGATAGCTGTTGTAGTAGTCGATGAAATCGCCTGCGATCTCGTCGACGTAATCGATATCGTTACCGAAGTTGAGGCCTGAATTCTTGAAGGTCTCATACATCTCCTCGTATCCCTCGAAATCTGCTGCGAGAGCATCACGGACCTCGGTAATGGTGTACTTCTTCTCGTCGTATACGAACTTCTTTACGTTTGCGATGGAGTCGATGGAGTCCGGCACACCCTCTGCGAGGATCTGTCCGTGACCGTAGAGGGGACCGCCGTCCTTGTAATCCTTACCCTTGATGAGGCATCCCTCGGTGGTGAGGGTACGGATGGGGTTAGCGGTGTACTTTGCGTACTGACGCTGAGACTTATTGGACATGGAGCAGGCGGTATCTGTGATATAAGCTACCTGAGCCTTAACAGCCGCATAGAACTTCTCAAATGTATCAAAGTCGGAAACATCACCCGTGTCACAGCCGATCTTCTTGCCGCTCTTCTGACCTACGCCATTGAAGAATGCAAACTCAACTGCCATACCGAGGTTGACCTCACCGTCCTCAAGTCCCATGTGAGACTTACCCTGAATGTCTACCTGGTTACAGCCGTTCATTACGTACAGGTGAGAGTCTGCAGGGCAGATACCCATTCTCTCAAGCGCGGGACACATGGCCTCATCGTTGTAAAGAGTAGGCATACCGGTACCTGCAGCCATAGCCTTTGCAGCCGCACGGAGCAGCTTCTCGGGTGTATTCCTGTGGCAACGCATGGTCAGGTTGGGAGTCTGATACTTATACTTAGCGCAAACGTCAAGGATCTCATAGGAGAGTGCGTTCGTCTTGTCGTTCCAGTTCTCATCGGAGCCGGAGATACAGAGGTTCCAGGTTCTGGTATTGTGGAAGAACTCCCAGATATCCTCCAGTGCCGCACGGGACTCTGCGTAGTCGGATTTGTCCCAGAAATCGCCCATGTACCAGTCGAAGTGACCGGGGGAGTCGATTCCGTCAAGAGTGAATATCATTACGTAAACGCAGCAAGCCTCAGCGAATGTCTTTGCAGGCTCCTTCGGGCAATGGCTGAAGGTGTCAATCTGTCTTTGGAGACGGCGACGCTGATCGTCGTTCTCGGCAGTCTTTATCTTCTCGCACGCCATATCGTAGATACGCTTACCGAGGATATCCACACCGTCGAGCATAAGGAGCATTCCGTCATAGAAATCGGGAATATCGATATTTATGGATTTGTAGTAGTTCAGCTTTTCACGGAGTCCGTCGGTACCGTATCTTGCAAAGTCGATAAGATCAGGCACGGAGTGACCGCCCCATGTACCGCCCCAGCCGGTGGAGGTGTTTATGGTGTTGCTTTCTCTCTCGGTAAAGGAGCCCCAGATGTGAGCACCCACATCAAGATCTCTCATATTGTCGATTATGTACTGATAGTCCTCGGCGTTGTCGGGATTCTCTCTGATCTTAGCCTCAAGCCAGCCGATGTTAGGGGACTGTCCGCCGTAAGATGTGGTCGCAACAGCCATATCGCCCATGGCGCACCAGGGAAGACCGGTGTTCTCATCGGCATTTACTCGAAGACTCTTGCAGGCCTCTATGTAGCCGTAACCGGTGCGGATGAACTTGCTCTCGGAGTCGCATCCGAGGTAGCCTCTCGCAAAAGGCTCATCTGTGATCTTAAAATTATACATGATAAATACACCTCCGTGTATATAAAATTTCATAATGTGTCCGATGGTGGCACTACCGTACACCTCTACATTTTAATTGTATCATCCGTGTTACAGAAAATCAAGGGGATGCAGTAAATTTTTGTTTTAAATCCACATAAAATCTCCTTAAAATAATCTATGCGGCATTGCAAGTTCATAACTCTTGTGATATAATTAAAACAATAATCGGAGCATTTTGTCTCCATGTCGAAAGGACAGACTGATATGACTACCTTTGAGTTCAAGAAACAGCCTATCCGTGCCGCAAGGATGAACGGCGAGGCTACCACCCCCACAACAGGCGGATATTGCCACAAGATGGGCGGATATACCTCTCTTGACGAGAGAGAGAATTTCTTTGCGGGATACGGATTCGTTGACTCCTGTTTCCCCTACAGACAGCAGAATATGTACTCCGCAGATATGTACGACACCGAGATCGAAACTGTCGTGCTTGAGAATGAGTATCTGAAGGCGACCTTCTATCCCACTCTCGGCGGTAAGCTTGCATCTCTTATCGACAAGGAAAAGGGCCGTGATCTTCTTTTCTGCAATCCCGTTATCCGCCCCCGTAACCTTGCTGTGCGCAACGCATGGATGAGTGGCGGTGTTGAGTGGAACTGCGGTATCTTCGGACATCATGTTCACACCTGTGATACTCTCTTTACAGCTAAAACACAGCTTGAAGACGGCACTCCCGTTCTCCGTATGTACGAGTACGAGAGACTTCGCCGTGCCGTTGTGCAGATGGACTTCTTCCTCCCCGAGGGATCACGTCTTCTCTTTGCGAGAATGCGCATCACCAACACCACTCCCGAGGTCATCCCCATGTACTGGTGGTCAAACATCGCCGTAAGAGAGGATCCCGACGGACGAGTTATCACCATGGCTAAGGGATCTTATGTTGCCGAGGACGGCATCTCTGTATGCCCTCTGCCCGTGCATCACGGAAATGAGGTCACATACCCCACGAATATCCCCACATCTATCGACTACTTCTACAAGATCCCCGACAAGGCACGTAAGTTCGAGTGCTATGTCGGTGATGACGGATACGGATTCGTCGAGTGCTCCACCTCCAGACTTCAGGGACGTAAGCTGTTCGTTTGGGGACAGGGTGCCGGCGGTGACCGTTGGCAGGAGTACCTCTCCGGCGACGGCGATGACGGACGTTATGTTGAGCTTCAGGCGGGACTTGCTCATTCACAGTACGAGAGCCTGCCCATGAATCCTGCGGGAACATGGGAGTGGCTTGAGGGCTACGGTGCCATCAAGGGTGATGCCGAGAAGCTCCACGGTGAGTGGGAGGATGCACAGACGGAGGCATCCCGTGCGCTTGATACTATCATTACCGATGATGCTATGGAAGAGATGCTTGAGGATACATACAAGATGGCTACGACTCCTGCTGAGGAGATCATCATGCAGGGCTCCGGCTGGGGCGCACTTGAGCTTCTCCGCCGTGAGAAGGCTGATGAAAGAAAGTTCACACCTCACCTTGATTTCGGTACTATCGATGCGGAGCAGAAGGACTGGCTTGCACTCATGAACGAGGAGTCCATGCCCGAGCATGATCCCATATCCGTTCCCGTATCATTCATGTATCAGCCCGAGTGGACCGCTATGCTTGAGCGTGCAGTTGAAGGTCCCGACCGCTTCAACTGGTATGCAAGATATCAGCTCGGACTTATCTACCTTGCAGCCCGCAGAGTTGAGGATGCAAGACGTGAGATCGAGAAGTCATACGAGCTTTGTCCCACCTCCTGGGCGATGAACGCACTTGCACACATTGCACTGGATCAGGGCAGAGCGAAGGAGGGTGCGGTGCTTGCTATCCGTGCATCCATGATGAATCCCGATGATATCTCCATGGCAAGAGATGCTTCCGCATGGGCGACTCAGCTCGGAATGTACGACAATGCGAAGGCATACATCGATCAGATGTCCGAGAAGGTGCTGAAGGACGACCGTGTTCGTCTGAACGTGCTGTTCACATATGTGAGAATGAAGCTCATCGAGGAGGCTGAGGCTATCCTTTACGCCGACGGCGGACTTGAGGTGGCAGACGTCCGTGAGGGCGAGAACCTTGTGACTGAGATGTACTTCGAGATCGAGGAGCTTAAGGCTAAGAGAGACGGCCGTGAGTACGACCGTAACACTGCAGAAGTACCTCAGAAGTTCGACTTCCGTATGGGCGTTGCCCGCAAAGGCGAGGCAGGCACAGGCCGTGCTAAGATCGCTCAGGAACGTGCGAAGAAGGCTGAAGCTGCGAAGGAGTAAATATATACGAGACGCTGTCACGTACATCGCTTCGCTTGTCAACACGCCTATGGCGGTTGATCTGCTTAGCCCTTTTTGAAAAAAGTCCCTTGCAACCCCAAAAACTTTTATAAAAAGCTGTACTACCATTATGAAGTTCATGAAAGACCGCAGCTTTTACAAGCTGTTCTTTACCCTTACATTTACCATTGCACTTCGCAATGTTATCGTATTCACCGTAAACCTTGCGGATAACATCATGCTCGGCAGCTATGCGGAATCCGCTATGTCGGGCGTTGCCCTTGTAAATCAGATACAGTTCCTTCTGCAGCTTCTGGTGACGGGAGTTTGCGAGGGCGCTCAGATTTTCATTTCAAGGGCGTGGGGCGCCGGCGACAATGCCACCATCAAGAAGATGGTGAACATGGCACTCAGATGTGCTGTGACTGTGGCATCTGTTGTGATGCTTATAGTGCTGATCGCTCCCGAGGGAGTTCTCGGACTCCTTGCAGACTCAAAGGAGTTCGTTTCAGAAGGAGCATCCTATCTCAGGATAATCAGATTCTCCTATCCCATATTTGCCGTTACCACGGCTCTTATCGTGGCAAACAACAGTGTGGAAAATGTAAGGCTTGGCTTTATCACCTCTATCGGCACACTTGCGGTCAATATGTGTCTGAACTACTGCCTCATCTTCGGAAATTTCGGATTTCCCGAAATGGGTGCGAGGGGTGCGGCGGTGGCAACTCTTACGGCAAGGTGTATTGAGTGTATTGCCGTTGTGATCTACACCTTCCGCATCGACAAAAAGATCTCCATGAAATTCCGTGATCTTCGTGCAAAGATCGATATGTCTCTGTTCAGGGATTATCTGAGAAAGGGATTTCCTGTATTCTTCTCCGCACTCATCTGGGGAGTGGCGATGACCATTCAGCTTGCTATCCTCGGTCACATGGGAGATTCGGCGGTCACTGCAAACAGTATCTCAAACACCCTCTTTCAGATAATCACCGTTGTTACATATGCCTCTGCATCCTGTGCGGCGGTAATGATCTCAAAGGTAATCGGAGAGGGACGTGAGGAGCTTGTCAAGCCCTATGCGAGAACTTTTCAGCTTCTGTTCCTCTGCATCGGGGTTATCACGGCGACACTTCTATTCATATTCAAGGATGTGATCCTTCTTGCATATGATGATATATCTCCCGAATCACGTGCCATGGCACTCAGGTTCATGTCTATCCTCTCAGTGACGGTCATCGGTACATCATATCAGATGCCATGTCACACGGGAGTCGTCCGTGGCGGAGGTGATACCTCATTCGTATTTAAGGTGGACTCCATCTTCATGTGGGGAATAATCTTGCCCTCGGCGCTTATTTCCGCATTCGTTCTGAAATGGCCTCCGGATGTGGTATTCTTCATTCTGAAATGCGACCAGCTTATAAAATGTGTCGTCGCATTTATCAAGGTCAACAGCTTCAACTGGGTGAAGAAGGTCAAAAGCTGAGCCTTTAAAAAGCAAAGGCTTGAAAACAACAAATCAAAGAAAGGCATGGTCATAAATATGAGACTTTGTGTACCGATCCCCTGTTTTTTCGGGGATATGCCCTTTGAGGATGCCGTAAGGCGTGCCGCCTCCATGGGATTTGATGCCGTTGAAACTTACGCATGGCGTGAGCTTGATCCCGATAAGGTACGAGGTGCCTGTGAGGAATGCGGCGTTGAATTTGCAAGCATGTGCACCACGGAGTTCCGCATGACATCTCCCGAGCACCGCCGTCTCTGGCTCGACGGACTTCGTGAGAGCTGCGAGGGTGCGGTAAAGCTGGGAGTACGTCGTCTTATAACTCAGGTGGGACAGGATACCGGTGAGCCGAGGGAAAAGCAGCACGAGTCCATCGTCTCGGCACTAAAAGAGGCAAAGCCTATTCTCGACACCTATGGTGTTACGGTAATGATGGAGCCGCTTAATCCCCTTGTAGATCACCGTGGGTATTACCTCACTCATTCAGCCGAGGCTTTCGATATAGTGCATGAGGTGGACCACCCCTTTGTTAAGATAGTATATGACATCTATCATCAGCAGGTGACGGAGGGAAACATCATTCCGAGCGTAACGAATAATCTTGACTGTATCGCTCATCTGCACAGCGCAGGTCATCCCGGACGGCATGAGTTGCAGTTCGGTGAGAGCGATTACAAGGTGATATTCGCCGCCATCGACAAGGCGGGATACACCGGCTCTTGCGGTCTTGAATACAATCCAACGATGGATAAAGAAGAAAGTCTCCGTGTCGCCATGGAGCTTTACGGAAAGAAATAAATAATTTTATTAAAACATAATTTTTATAATCAGGAATTTTCTGAAAAGGAGTATGTACATATGTTTTGCGAAAAATGCGGACGAAAGATCACTGATGGTGCTTCATTTTGCGAAGGTTGCGGTGCTGCCGTAGCCGGCAAGAGTGCTCCTCAGGTACAGCCTCAGGTACAGCCTCAGGCACAGCCGGACAGACCGATTCCCAAGATGCCTCCTCAGGCTCCCCAGCCTCCTCAGGCTCCTCAGGCACCTCAGGCACCTCAGGCTCCCCAGCCTCCTCAGGCTCCTCAGGCTCCTCAGGCTCCCCAGGCTCCTCAGCCTCCTCAGGCTCCTCAAGTTCCATTTGGTGCACAGCCTCAATTTGGCGCACAGCCGCCTTATGCACAACAGCCGCCTTATGCGCAGGCACCCATGGCTCCGAAAAAAGAGAAAAAGCCTTTCCGTATCACAAAGAAGATGGTCATTATCGGTCTTTCCTCTATCGTTGCCATCGCACTGATCGTAACAGGCATCCTTGTTTTCCTTGCTCTCAGCAACAATATCGATCTTAACGATTACGTATCCATTAAGACCGAAGGCTACGAGGGCTACGGCAATATCGACTGCGAGATCGATTATGCAAAACTCGCATCAGACATCACCGGCAAGGATATGTCAAAGTATTCCGACAAATCAAGCATGGATCTTTCCTATGAGGAAATAAAGGATTCCTCATCCTATTACGTTATAATGTCTGCCGTAAAGGTGGATACCGTCTATCCCGAGGGTAAGGATGACGGAAATCTCTCGAACGGCGATGTTGTAAAGTACACCATTACTCTTGACCACTCCGTAGCTGCGGCTTACGAGATCGATGTCAAGAATGCTGTGATCGAGCACAAGGTGGAAAAGCTCGGCGCATCTCAGAGCTTTAATGTTCTTGAGAGCATCTTCGTTTCCTTCGACGGCTACAACGGCTTCGGTACTGCCAAGCTTATGGGTACAGGATTTGAAAAGACTGTGGGCTCTCTGAAATTCCGCCAATCCGGAGATGAGCTTGACAGGATCTATTACACCGATGCCGACGGAGAGGAAAACAGCATCCGTGTTTATATCGACATGAAATCAGAGGGTATTTCAAACGGTGATACAGTAACGATCAAGACGAATGCCGATCCGGAGGTTTTTGCAAACTACGGCATTATCCTTGAGGGACTTACCAAGGATGTTACCGTTTCCGGTCTGAAGGATTCCGAGGTCTTCGACGTCACCATGTATTTCGATATTGAAACCGAGGGTATCGACGGCAACGGTACAGCCAATATCACCGCAAAGAACTCCGAGACTGTTGTTGGCTCGATCATCTTTACTACCTCTGCGGAAGAGCCGAATTACGTCTACTATGAGGATTCGTCCAACTCCTACAATCGAGGCAGCATCTACGTTTATATAGATAACGACAGTGATCTCTCCAACGGAGATACCGTTTCCATAAAAACAGATACCCCTGCCGATGAGCTTAGCGAGTACGGCGTAACACTCACAAACCTCACAAAAGAGGTAACGGTATCCGATCTCGGAACATACGCAAAAAAGCTGTCCGAGATCAGAGAATCTGAACTGAACGAGCTGTACGCTGCCTGCAAGATAGATCTGAAGAACAGAATGTACGAGGATTGGGGCCCCGTTGTTCACGATTCATGGGACAGCTATGAGGATCAGGATATCGGAAATGACCTCGGTGCATATAAGACTATCCTCACCTCTCCCAAGAATACCACAAGTCCCGACAAGAATACCCTTTGGCTCGTTTTGTCGGTAACTCTTGATGACAATTCAATGGATGAGCCTACTGTATACTACTTCTACTATGCATACAAGGATGTTGTGGTAGACTCCTTCGGATTCCTCTCAATTCCCGAGGATTATACTCCCGAGAAATCACACGGCTTCACAAGCTATGACGATATGTGCAAGGAGTATATCAAGAGCTTCAACCTCAACGTTGAGGAGTCAAAATAATATACGTCATTTTCCAACATATCGTATATGTACGACAGTATCGTGGATGATGAGGGTTTCCTCATCATCCACGATATGATTTTTCCGAAAAGCACTGTTTTTCGGCAATCCAAAAACCCCTGAGCCTCAGGGGTTTTTATATTGTTGACATAAGCCGTACACTTATGGTAAAATATAATGATAGATAATAACCGAAAGGAATCATATAAATATGGCTAAATACAGACGTGGCAGGATAAACGATGCAGTTGCGGCTGAGGCGGCGGTGATCGTGCGTGATATAAAGGATCCCCGTCTCGACGGCGTGATGATAACCGTCACCGGTGCTGACGTTACTCCCGATCTCAAATATGCAAAGATCTTTTACTCCGTAATGGGAGAATTCGATCAAAAGGAGCTGAGCCGCGGACTTCGCAGTGCAGCCTCCTTCGTTCGTTCAAGGCTTGCTCAGTCCCTGAATCTCCGACAGACGCCTGAGATCACCTTCGTTTACGATGAATCTGTAGAGAGAGGTGCTCACATCTCCGAGCTCCTCCATTCCGTCGCAAGTGACCTTCACGATGATAATGAGGACGGCGATGAGTAAGAAAATACACCCCGTATCCATCGAAGCTGCGGCAAAGCTTATCTGCGGTAAGTCTGCGCTTATCATATGCCATGTGAATCCCGACGGCGATGCTCTCGGCTCCGCCACGGCACTTCTTGAGCTTCTGAAGCTCTCGGGCGGCAACGGCAAGGTCGTAACTCCCTCTCCCGTTCCCGAAAGGCTTTCATTCATAACGGGTGATGCCAACACCTCATACACAGAGAAAATGGAAAAGGCTTTCGACCTCATCATCACCGTAGACACTGCATCCCCCACACAGCTCGGGGGACTTTCCCACCTTGCAGACAAGGTGGATCTCTCCCTTGATCATCACGAGAACTGCACGCTCTATTCCCCTCACGTGCTTTACGGAGGTGCGGCTGCAGCGGCTCTTGTGGTGCTCGATCTCTTCCTTGAAATGGAGGGGGCGTATATGCTTGCAGGTGATCCTTCGGGAATGCTTCGCAGGATATATGCGGCTCTGTCCTCAGATACAGGCAGCTTCAAATACGCAAATGCAACACCCGACGCATTTGCGGCGGCGGCTGAGATATGCCACAGACTGACTGATGCTCCCCCGTCGGGAGATGCTCCCATCGACAGAATGAGCACTTCTGACATCTCATCTGCACTTTTTGACAATGTGACCGTGAAGGATATCGAGGTCAGACGTATCGCATACAAGAATCTCCGCTACATCTGCAACGGGAAGATCGCTCTGTCCTTTGCAACTCATGGAGAAATGATGGCGGCAGGACTTAAGATAGACGATCTCGGCGGAATGGTGGATTCTGTTCGCTCCATTGGCGGTACTGCGGCAGGCATCGTTCTGAGGGAGGCATCACGAGGTGTATGGCGTGGCTCCTCCAGAGCAAATATCGAGTTTGACGTATCCGCACCTGCAGCAGTTCTCGGAGGTGGCGGACACAAGCGTGCCGCAGGCTTTACAGTTGAAGCGGCAACTGCCGCCGAAGCCGTGGAGATAACGGAAAAAGTATTTGGTGAGGCTTTGACAAAGGAGGGCATTTATGGCTGATAATACAAAAGAGCCCTTCGGAGTCATAGTCATAGATAAGCACGAAGGTGTTACTTCTTACAGGATAATACAGATACTTCGCCGTGTGTTCAACACCAAAAAGGTGGGGCACACGGGAACTCTCGATCCGATGGCCACGGGAGTTCTTCCCGTGCTTCTCGGCCGTGCAGTAAAGGCGGCGGATTTCCTTCTCTCCGAGGATAAGGGGTATGTTGCCACAATGAAGCTTGGCGTGGAAACAGATACCGAGGACACCACAGGAGAGGTGCTTCGCACATCGGATGATATTCCCGATGAGGATGAGGTATCCGCCGCTGTGATGTCATTCCTCGGTGACTACGATCAGGTGCCTCCCATGTACAGTGCACTAAAAGTGGATGGTCGCAAGATGGTGGATATCGCCCGTGAGGGCGGTGAGGTGGAAAGAAAAGCCCGCAGAGTGGTGATCCGTGATATAAAGTGCGAAAAGATCGAACGTGATCTGTACCGCCTTGAGGTAGAATGCTCCAAGGGTACATACATCCGCACACTTTGTGCCGATATCGGCAAAAAGCTGGGCTGCGGCGGTGCAATGGCAAGTCTCAGACGAACGAAGGCAGGCGCCTTCGATCTGTCCGTCGCTCACACCATTGAGGAGCTTGATTCCATGAGCGACGAGGATAAGAGACGGCTCGTGCTCCCCGCCGATGGGCTGTTCCCCGATTTTCCCCGTGTGGATCTCGGAGATTTTTATTCCAAGCTCGCTCACAGCGGCACTGAGATCTACCTAAAAAAGATAGGAAAGAGCTTCCCCACAGGAACTCACATACGGCTTTGCCACGACGGCGAATTCTTCGCCATCGGCAGAGTCGAGGAATACACAGACGGGCCTGCAATACGTCCCGTAAAACAGCTTCTTTTGTAATAATAAAGATCACTCCCGGAATATGATGTACGGGGGTGATCTTTTGTATTTGATAAAAACTGAGGTTGGCAGAGGCTACTCTGTGGAATATCCCGAATTTGAAGGGTACGGATGCGGTATGATCAACGGATTTTACCTGCATCTTGCAGAATGTGTACGGGAATATTTTGAAGCTCTCGTGAAGGAGGACAGGCACAATATTTGCAGATGCCGCTTTTCCGTAGACGGATCTGAGGACACCGTCGCTGTCACCGTCGCTCTCACTCTGAGACGGGGAGGTAAAAAGCTCTCGGAGAAAGCCCTCATCCACCGCTGGCGTCTTTGGATGGGAAAAGGATGGGCGATAACAACGTAACTCCCTGATATGATACAAATTTATAATAACCGGTGCACGAAAAAACGACGGATAAGCCACCTTATCCGTCGTTTTCTGTTATTTTTTGAATATCCTCTCCACAGCCTTTGCCACTTCCATTACCACAAGGGGTACAAGTGAAAGGCCGAGTCCGATAAGATACAGCTTTGCAGGAAGGAATGAAAGCTGGAATATGGTGTTCAGAGGAGTGAAAAGCACAAGTGCAACAAGTGCGAGGGAGATCATCACTGCACCGTTCAGCTTCTTGTTTGTAAAGAAGCCCGTCTTAAAGAGAGAACGGTTTGATCTCATATTGAATGCCTGAACAACCTGAGAGAGCGAAAGCACCATGAACGCCATTGTCTGACCGAATGCGATCTTGGTATCGGGAGCTTTAAGTGCACTGAAGATGCCACCTGTGATATCGTTCTCAAAGGCAACGCCGATCGCAAATGCCGCAAGAGAGAGAAGTGCGAAAAGACAGCCCTGAAGAACTACCTTTATTCCGAGGCCGCCTGCGAAGATACCTTCGTTCTTCGGCTTGGGCGGAACGTCCATAACACCTTCCTCAACAGGCTCCATTCCAAGTGCGATGGCGGGCATACTGTCTGTTACAAGGTTGATCCATAAGAGGTGCATCGACAGAAGGGGAGTCTTATGCCAAAGTATCATTGCAAAGAATACGAGGAGCACCTCACCGATATTTGTACCGAGAAGGAAGCCTACTACCTTTTTGATGTTGGCAAAGATTCCTCGTCCCTCACGCACCGCATCAACGATGGTCGCAAAATTATCGTCGGTAAGTGTCATATCTGCGGCACCCTTTGCTACGTCGGTACCTGTGATACCCATAGCACAGCCGATATCGGCTGCCTTCAGCGCAGGAGCATCGTTTACACCGTCACCGGTCATAGATACTACATGATCCTTCTTTTGCCATGCCTTGACTATACGGATCTTGTTCTCGGGAGATACACGTGCGTATACGGAAATATCCTCAATGGTAGAGTCAAGCTCCTCCTCGCTCATTGCGTCAAGCTCTGCACCGGTAATAGCCTTGTCACCGTCCTCAAGGATGCCGATATCACGTGCGATGGCTGATGCGGTAACAACATGGTCACCTGTTATCATTACGGGCTTGATACCTGCTCTGCGGCAGAGCTTTACAGCCTCAGCAGCCTCAGGTCTGGGAGGATCGATCATTCCCACAAGTCCCATGAAGGTAAGTCCACACTCAAGCTCCTCGGAGGTAGGCTCTGCGGGAACGGTGTCGATATATTTATATCCTACAGCAAGCACACGGAGTGCCTCTGAGGACATACTGTCACAAAGCTTTGCGGCGGCATCGATATTACCTGCGGTACATCTTTTTGCCATTACGTCAAAGGCACCCTTGACGATAACAACGTTTTTGCCGTCCATGACATTCACTGTGGTCATGAGCTTTCTGTCAGAGTCGAAGGGTATCTCAGCCACACGGGGATAAGTCTGATTCAGGGCCTCCTTAGTCATGCCGTTCTTCATTGCGGCGGAGATGATGGAGGTCTCGGTGGGATCGCCCACGGGATGCTCCACACCCTTTTCATCCACTGCAACGGAGCCGTCACAGCAAAGAGATCCGAAGAGAAGGAGCTTCTTTATCTCATCACCGTTTGCAAAGCCGATCTTCTCATCCGCACCGGAATCGGTGACTGCACGGACAAGTGTCATACGGTTCTGAGTGAGCGTACCGGTCTTGTCTGA
>SVQM01000042.1 GCA_015065335.1 Oscillospiraceae bacterium
CCTATGGTATTGACGGACTGATGGATGCTATTTCCGATGGTGAGATAACATATGAGTATATCACACAAAGTTGGCGCAGTGATTACGGTGTGTTTCCCGATATGTATTTTACAAATGACAGCTTTGGTGTTATTGCAGAGCTCGTCTTTGCCGCAGGTGGGTATGCGGGATTTGAGATCCCCTATTCCGAGATGGGAGATATGATAAATCCCGTGGCAAAGGGACTTTGCGGGATTATAGTTACAACGGACTAACAGAAAGGATACAGATAGATGGCAAAACAGGTAATTGCGATAGTAGGCCGCCCCAATGTGGGTAAATCCACCCTTTTCAATAAGCTGGTGGGCGAGAGACGTGCTATCGTTGAAGATACTCCCGGAATTACAAGAGACAGGATTTACGGTGAGACAGAATGGAGAGGCAGAAAATTTGCCGTGATCGACACAGGCGGAATCGAGCCTAAGACAGATGATCTCATTCTTAAAAAAATGAGAGCTCAGGCGCAGATCGCCATTGATACAGCAGATATTATACTGTTCCTGTGTGATATTCGTGCGGGACTTGTGGCGGATGATCTTGATATCGCCGTAATGCTGAAAAAAAGCGGTAAGCCTGTCATTCCCTGTATAAATAAGTCGGACAGGATCGGTAATGTTGATCCCACATTCTATGAATTCTATGAGCTTGGCTTTAAGTGCGATCCCATCGCACTTTCCGCTCTTCACGGAAGCGGCTCAGGTGATGTGCTTGACGCAGTTTGCGAGATGCTTCCCGAGCCTATAGATGAGGAGGAAGATGACGACCGTATCAAGGTTGCCGTGATCGGTAAACCCAATGCGGGAAAATCCTCCATTATCAATAAGATCCTCGGTGACGACAGACTCATCGTTTCCGATATTGCGGGAACTACACGAGATGCCATTGATACAATGTGCGACAATGAATACGGCAAGTATAACTTTATCGACACTGCGGGAATCAGACGCCAAAGCAGAGTAGACGATAAGATCGAGAAATACAGTGTCCTCCGTGCAAAAATGGCTGTGGAGAGAGCAGATGTGTGCGTTATTATGATCGATGCATCTGTGGGTATCACCGAGCAGGATGAGAAGATCGCAGGAATCGCTCATGAAGCAGGCAAGCCTTCGGTCATCGTTGTAAACAAGTGGGATCTTGTAGAGAAGGATAACTCAACGGTCAATGCATTTACAAAGGATATCTACGATTCCCTCGGTTATATGACCTATGCACCTATTCTCTTTATTTCCGCAAAAACGGGTCAGAGACTTCAAAAGCTCTTTGAACATATAAACTATGTCCATGAGCAGTCACTCCTTCGCATTTCCACGGGAATGCTGAACGATGTTCTTGCGGATGCAGTTGCGAGAGTACAGCCGCCCTCTGATAAGGGACGCAGGCTGAAGATCTACTATATGACACAAACTGCTGTAGCACCTCCCACATTCGTTACCTTCTGTAACAGTGCTGAACTGTTCCATTTCTCATATCAGAGGTATCTTGAGAATTGCCTCAGAACGACTTTCGGTTTCAGAGGTACTCCTATAAAGATCGTTGTCCGCCAGAAGGGCGATAATGCAGATGATTGATGCGCAAGCACGGAAAGGTTTTACTTTATGACTTTTTTTAAGATGAGGTATTTCGGACTTCTGGGAGACTTTTTCTTTAGAACAGATTCAATACGCCTCAGCGGAGCAAAGTTTTACGGATTTTGTGCTCTTGCTGTACTTGGTGTCGCTATTATTGCGTATTTTCTTGGATGTATCAATTTCGGTATAATCCTGTCACGTAAAAAGTATAACGAGGATATCCGTACAAAAGGAAGCGGTAACGCAGGCGCTACGAATATGCTTCGTACATACGGTAAGGGAATGGCAGCACTCACATTCCTCGGAGATTTTCTTAAAGGTGCAGTTGCCGCAATTGTGGGGATTTTGACTCTCGGTCTTGCCGGTGGCTTTGCGGCTGCTTTTGCAGCAATGGTAGGACACGCATTCCCTTGTTTCTATGGATTCAAAGGAGGCAAGGGCGTTGCGGTAAGTGCAGGTGCCATACTTGCTATTGACTGGCGTGTTTTTGTGATTCTTATTGTGGTTTTTGTGCTCATGGTATGCTTTACTAAGTTTGTATCCCTGGGATCTGTGACGGCATTCTTCCTTTTCCCGCTTCTTGTGTATCATATGACTGTTCAGCCTATTGCAATTTTTACTTCGCTGTACACTCTCTTTTCACTTATGATGATGGGACTTGGCATATACCTTCACAGATCAAATCTGAAGAGGATCTCTCAGGGATGTGAGTCTAAGGTGTCCTTCAAATCAAAAAAATCCGAGGCGGAAGATGATGACGAATAAAGCCACGACCTTTGCTGAGTATACAGAAACTGCCGCAGTAAACGGAATTCTCCGTTGTGTGACATTTTCCGCACCTCGAGACAAAACCTCAGAGGTAAAGAAGGTTAGAGGTGAACTCAGGCAGATCGGCGGCAAGCCGGTTCTGCAGCTTGAGTATTCTCTCACCGAGGGCAGACTTCGCCATGAGAATATAACGGTAGCGCACGGCACCATTCTTGAGAAAATACAGAAAATGATAGATCCTGCTCTCTTTGAGCATGAATTTACCCGTTCGGAGCTTTATGCAGGCGACGGAAACGCATCTCTTATGATCTCTAAAAAGGGGAAAATGACGCTTGTTTGTTCCCCTAAATTTGAGAATGTGATCGAAGCAAAGGTAAATACCGAGGCAAGAGGTAACGACCGCCAAAAGACATACATGATCCCCGAGGATGCAAAGTTTCTTCAGGTGCTTGGAGTATCGGATAAAAGCGGACGTGTCCACGATAAAAAACGTGCGAAATTTCGTCAGATCAACAGGTTTTCTGAGTATGCATCGGACTATCTTTCCAAGATGACCGACGATGAGCTTTTCATTGCGGATATGTGCTGTGGAAAAAGTTATCTCAGCTTTGCACTTTATTACCTTGTAACTGAAGTGATCGGCAAGCGTTGCCGAATGGTCTGCGTCGATCTTAAAAAAAGTGTTATAGACGATGTTTCTGCTGTGGCAAAAGATTGTTCGTTTGACGGAATGGAGTTCATTTGTGCTGATATTTCAAAGTACAGTGTAACGGATGTGCCTCATATGGTGGTGTCACTCCATGCTTGTGACATTGCTACGGATCTGGTGCTTGATTTTGCCATCCGAAGCGGTGCGAGGACTATTCTTTCTACGCCTTGCTGTCATCATGAGCTGTCGGAGCTTCTCGACTGTCCCGAGCTTTCGTTTATATCCGAGTATTCGGTGCTGAAGCAGAAGCTGTGTTCTACGGCAACAGATTCCCTGAGACTTCTCAGAATGAAGGCGGCGGGATATAAGTCCGATGCTGTGGAGTTTATCGATCCCGAGGATACGCCGAAAAACGTGATGCTTCGTGGGAAATATACCGGCAAACGTGATGCAAAGGCCGCAGAAAGATACCGTGCGGCATACAAATTTCTTACAGGTAATGATGCTCCTGAGATCCCCGAGAAGGAACTGTGAGAAAAATTTGAAAAAGTGTTGCATTTTATAATGTGATATGGTACAATAATCGGCGGATATGATCCGCCTACGGAGGCATAGCTCAGCTGGTTAGAGTGCTTGCTTGACATGCAAGAGGTCACTGGTTCGATTCCAGTTGTCTCCACCAAATAACAAAGCCACCCATCGGGTGGCTTTGTTATTTGATAGAATACACGTCGAAGAGAACCACACGGATTTGCGTAGCAAATACGTCGGCGTTTGCGAATAGGTTATACTGATAATTTGCAGAAGCTCTACCGCAAACGTGGTTCCGATTCCGGTCGCCCACCCATCGGGTGGCTTTGTTATTTGATAGAATACACGTCGAAGAGAACCACACGGATTTGCGTAGCAAATACGTCGGCGTTTGCGAATAGGTTATACTGATAATTTGCAAAAGCTCTACCGCAAACGTGGTTCTGATTCCGGTCGCCCACCCATCGGGTGGCTTTGTTATTTACAAAGTCTCTCTGCCGCAAATAAGTCGTACTATGCGCATCTAAAATATAAACACCTCAGATCCTGCAGATATACTCTGCAGGATCTGAGGTATTATCATTTGGAGAAAAGCTCTGTTACAAATACCGGAACATTCCCCTTTCTGAATTTATACCACCGGTACATCTCCATATAATAATAATCATCCTCACTCATCTCACCATTCATACCCTCATCACGATTCATATTAAGGAATACACTGTACCTGTGCTCCTTGTTACACATCGATGTCTGTGTATATTCACAGAGAGAATAACTAGCTTTTATCATCTCCACTATTTTATTTCTGTCCGTCAGGTATATTCTCTCACGAGCATCATTATCCACGACAAAAATTCCCTCTATGTTATTCTTATCAATATAATACTTTATAATATCATCCTCACCAAAAAAATCCTCTCCCCTTTTAAGCTCATTCAGTATTTCGACATCCTTTGCAGTGATATAGTATTTTCTGTTCGTTCCAACATATGATGTCATTGAATCATAGTCACTGCGACCGTCATCCACATACATATATATACATCCTACTATAAGGGAATCATTTTTTTCGGCATAAGGATCTCTCAGGCGTTTAATTATATCACACATAGCCTTCGGGCCGTACTTTATCAAAAAATCATCGTTATCTGTATACGGATCAAAATACAGCTCCATATGGGCATTCGATATCTCACTGTAGTCAGGCATATGCTTATCTCTCTTACCGCTTGCCACGATATATTCTGCTATCTCATGCACGTCCTCACAGTTCGTATATATGATAACAGGATACGGTATACCGAACTTCGTATGAAATACCGCTTCAAGAATAACGTTATCATACCGCATCTCCGCAGGAGTATACCATACCGGTATTATATCATCCTTATACAGATCCTCTGAATATACCTCGGTCACTTCAAACTGCTCATATTCTCCATCGTTATAATAATCATAATATCCTATTCCGTTAAGGATCTCTTTATCCTTCAGACAATCCTCGTAGATCATGTCTGTGAGCTTTTCTGCAAAATCTCCACCGTATTCCGCCGCTATCTCACCATCCAGACTTATCTTAACACTGCTCACGAGATTGCTGTTAGGCACACTTGCAAACATTCCGAAAACATCAAGATAGAACACTGTCGTAACAACCGCCATTACAGCCATGTAGATAAAAAATCCTTTTAGTCCTTTGAATATTGCTCTTGCTGATTTATGAAGTATTCCGTTAGTAAACATAAATGATACTGCAGAGCCGAAAATGACACCGAATATCATCCAGATGACAGAATCAAATATACCCATAAATACAAGCCCGAAAAGTGTTCCTGCCGTAAACACAGTTACATATTTGAACACAAATATTGCAGGCTTCCATATCACACTATGAGATGCGCTCTCACTTGGACGCACGCGGTACAAAATGAATGCAATACCGTAAAGAACTACAGCCGTCAGGAAAACAACAAGGATATCCTTGCAAAAATAATCTGTCATGATAATTCTTCCGGCTGCATCAAGCTCAAACAGATTGAACAGTCTCAAAGGCGGACAAAGTGTCGTCACCGCACTCATGCTCATGAAATAATTTATATTCAGAATAGTACCGTGGATTCCGCACACATCGACAGTTACAAAAAACAGTATCGGAAGTATAAGGGGCATGAAGGCAATGTAGGCTGAAAAAACAAACCTCATAAAGCCTGTACCTGTAAGCGATGCAGCAAAAAGAGTAATCGAATATACGAGGAAAAAGAACAGCACGCCATACTCAAAAGTCATAAGTATAGGTCGTATAAAAACTCCCATTTCTCCAAGCCTGAGTGAAAACGTTGTAAACATGAGAAGAAGTCCTGCTGCAAACGAAATAATATAATACAAGAATCCGGAAAGAGTTGAAGTGAAGAACAGAGCCTCCCTTCTAATGGGCAGACTGTGGTAAAAATTCACCGCTGTTTTTTTATTTGTATACCTCATGGCAGTAAGCCCTGCAACAAATCCGAATCCCATGGACACCACAACATTTACTCCACCAATAACGTACAAAAACTCTGTCACTCTTCCGATGAGCACGTTACTGTTATATGTCGCAACTTCCATAAGAACTTCATCTGTTATGAAGCTTATTGACGGAACGACCATGGACAAAATGAATACCAGAACAAATGAAACCAAAAGCGGCCATCCCGTTTTCAGATTAAATTTGAAATAACGTGTATTAAAGAATCTTTTATTGGGAGATACGGATACGGTATCAGAGAATGAGTTCTGAGTAATCATAGCCTCTGCCCTCCATTTCAGTAATAAATATCTCCTCAAGCGTAAGAGGAACAAACTCAAGGAAAGACGGATCAAGATGCATCAGTTTTTTACCGATCTCCTCCTCAGTTCCCGCCGCAATAACGGTGTAAAGACTTCCCTGTTTTTTCATACTTATGATATCAAGCTCGGGTATATCTTCTTTGGTAATCGATACAGGCAGGATCATCTGCACCTTCTGAGTTGCAAGCTTCATATCATCAAGCTCACGGACAAACAGTATCTCACCTCGGTGAAGCATTCCCACATGATCGCATATATCCTCAAGCTCCCGTAGATTATGAGAGGCTATCACTACGGTGAGAGATCTCTCATACACATCCTCCGCCAGAAGTCTCTTGACAAGCTGTCTCATTACGGGATCAAGTCCGTCAAATGTCTCATCAAGAAAAAGATATTTCGGCTGACAGGATAGTCCCAGAAGAAGGGACGCCTGTTTTTGCATTCCTTTGGAGAATGTATTGACCTTTCGTCTTTCATCAAGCCCGAATAATTCAAGAAGCTCCTTATACCTCTTTGTCGAAAAAGACGGGTATACACTGCGATAAAGCTCGTGCATCTCGAATATCGTACCGCCTGAGGTAAAGAACTGTTCATCGGACAAATACACTATCTGTTCCTTAACAGATGTATTTTCAATAACATTTTCACCATCATACAGGACTTCGCCCTCATCACCCTCAAAAACCCCGCACATTATTCTCAGCAGTGTGGATTTTCCGGAGCCGTTTGAACCTATCAGTCCAAATACAGAACCGGCAGGTACCTCTGCCGATACGCCATTCAGAGATCTGACATTTCCGAATATTTTAGTTATATTTTTTATCTCGATCATTTTCATCCTCCTTACAAGAAAATACACTCTTTGCCGCATCGCAGAACTGTTCAAGATCAAATCCCGCTTCAAGGACGATCTTTGCAATCTGTCTGATCTGTTCCGTTACATGATCATTTTGCATACTGTTCACAACCGCCGCATTTGCAACTATAATACTTCCCTTACCCGCAACCGATTGGATGATCCCTTGTCTTTCAAGCTCTGCATAAGCCTTTTGTATCGTGTTAGGATTTATTCCAAGTTCATTTGCAAGCGATCTTACAGAAGGCATATAATCATTCTCACAAAGTACGCCTCTGATGATCTGCAATTTTACATTTTCCACGATCTGCTCGTATATAAGCTGTCTTTTACGCAGATCAATGGTAATTATACTCATTTATTCATCTCCTTCCGTATTAACTGTACTATTCGTTATAGTACAGCTGTATTATAACGCAGTAAAGAAGCCTTGTCAATAGTAAAATCTATTTTTTCCAAAAGAACTGAATATAAAATGTTTATTTTTTGTGACAAGTATTGCCAAATGCTTATTTGTAGGCTATAATATTACTAATAAAATAAAGAAAGGATCTATACCTATGCGTTTTTTACTTGATGCAGCGGCTGAAGGCGCAACCGGAGGCGGCAGCGGAATTGTGACTATTGTCATGCTCGTGGCGATGATCGCCATTTTCTATTTCTTTATGTACCGTCCGCAGAAAAAGCAGGACAAGCAGCAGAATGAAATGAGAAACTCCATTGAAGTGGGAGATGAGATCACCACCATCGGAGGAATTATCGGAAAGATCGTATCCATCAAAGAGGAAACTCTCGTTATCGAGACAACCAAGGATAAGACCAAGATCCGTATTCTCCGTACTGCTATCCGCAGTGTTGATGTAAAGGCTGAGGATTCTCAAGGTTGAGTATATCACAACAATTTGCATAAAAAAATATCTCCCGAATATATTCTATCAAAAGAATTATTCGGGGGATATTTTTATGTCATTTGAAAAAAACGATCATATACCTGCACGAGATATAGTACTATCAGGTATTAAAGGATTCCTTATAAGTATTATATCGGGAACAATGATACTTTTCGGTTTTGCTGCGATCACCATGATAGCAGATGATCCTGCATCCTTTGTTTCACCTCTCGGTTACGCCGCACTTTATATAACCGCCGCCATAGGAGGTATTGTGGCGGCAAGAGTATCCGGAGATATGTCCGTCGGTGCAATGCTCTGCGGAGGAGCATCGGGAATTTTGATGCTTATTCTTCTGATACTTATGTCATTTATTCCGGTCGAAGCCGCAGTTAATCCTTTGTCACCGCTTACAACGGCTATAATGTATGCCGCAGTCCCTGTCTCCGCAGCGCTCTCGGGTTTCTTATTCAAAAGAAAGCCTTCAAGAAAAGCAAGACACAGACGAAGACGTTGATACGGTTATCCTTACAATGGCATATCTTCACATATTTTTTGAAAATAACCTCTCATCCGTCATGCATGAGAATCGCAAGCGATTCTATGCCTGCTTTCCAGACACACCTGATGCCTTCTCCGACAGAGAAGGAGGACCGCTAATACTTGGACGTATTATTAGAACACAGCTAAAAAGAATTTTATTTTTATAATGTCATAGTCGAATATCTTTCTCAACACAACCGTCACAACCATTGGTTTAAAAAACTCAATAACAGGATGTTTGACTATGCCTTTGACGTATGCTACAATATAATCACGGAAGGCGCCACCGAATAAAACTATAGGAGAGAATAATATTATGAATCTTGGTAATAAGATCCGTGAACTGCGTAGAGCGAGAAATCTTACACAGGAGCAACTGGCAGCTTCGCTGAATATTTCCCCGCAGGCGGTATCAAAGTGGGAGATGGGTGCATCATATCCCGATATGACTATGATCCCTACTATTGCAGGACTGTTTAAGGTGTCCCTTGACGAGCTTTTCGATTTTGATATAAGAAATATCGATAAGGAGATTGAGGATATCCGTCTTGAATACAATAAGTATTTCTGGAACAATTTTGAGAAGGCTGAACAGGTCCTTATTGACGGTCTGAAAATATATCCTGCATCTATACAGCTAAAAGCCGAACTGTTTGAACTGTACGCATACAATCTTGACCGTGGTGATGAGGTAATCAATAAGGCTTTTGAGCTTGGCAGTCATATTATCAGTGTGTCACAGGATGTTTTCTGCACCTGCCGTACAAAGTCGAACCTGATCCATATTTACACATATCTGGAGCAGGAGAGAGGTCAGGATCACTATGATGAAATAAAGAGCATCATTGAAACATTGCCTTATATGTATCCCTATATGCTACAGGATAAAATGAGACTTTCTGCAAGCTATATCAAAGGCGAAGAGGGAATGAAGGAAGCCGTAGATCTCAAAAATATTGAGTGGCAGGAATTTTTTATTGCTTGCGCCCAAGTAGGTAATCGCTATTTTGAAATGGAAGATTACGAAAACGCTATGATCTCATTCAAAGAAAGTGTGGACGTGATCGAAAGGTTCATGTATCCCGATAAAGAGGGGTGCAATGCCTATCCCATTGGTGGTACACACGCAAATCACGCCATTACGATTTTGGATATTGCAACTTGCTTGTTCAGACTCGGTCGTACTGATGAGCTTGATGAGCTGATAGACCGTGCAAAACACATTTATTTTGATGCCTATGAACATACGGAGCTGAGGGATTATAATAAGACTATGCGTGAAATGATCGATTATTTTACAGGAGAATATAACAAGAAGAAACTGAATGAGTATAAGCCTCTTGATCTCAGCGAAATAGAAAAACGTATTGCAGAAAAGAGCAACTGATCTATATTGAATGGGCAGTATAGTGTTACATTAAAAACAGGTGTAGCCGATAGGTTACACCTGTTTTGCTGTCTATACAGTTACGATTATTTTGATACCGTTTGCCTCAATATTGATTATCTCCATGCCGGGAAATTCCTCAAAGCATCTTCGGGAAAAGGCCAGTTCGTGGTGATCGTAAAATACTATTTTTGCGATCTTTCCGGGAGATATTTCTTTTTCGATAGTATTTGTTTTGAACTTAGTGAGATGTTCTTCAGCGAAAACATTACAGATACTTATTATGCTGCTATCATTGTTGTCTGTGATTTTTATTCCGAACATACTTGCATTTGATATATAAGTACACTCGCAATCGTTTCCGTTGAAAATCTTAACTGTCATAGTCCACTACCTCAATCTGAACCTTTACACCTTCTGTATCAACATCCACAAGAGTTCCGGTTACGCCGTTTTCTATAAGTCCGTTAAGTAAATCGAATTCTTCCTCGCTGACATATTTATTCAAAATGGAATTTTTAGCCGATGAAATAAGTTTAACGGGTATTCGTGCAGTAGTTTTAGAGTTGGCATATGGCTCGCTGACATGAATAACGATTATTCTTCGTTCCACATCTTCAGGAGTACTGCTTTGTACTTCGGGCATACGCTTTTTTCCGTTTATAATATTATCAGCAGATACACCGAGTACATCAGCCAGCCTTCCGAGAGATTCGATATCAGGATATGATTGATCGCATTCCCATTTACTTACAGCTTGCGGGGTTACATTCATTTTTTCGGAAAGCTGTTCCTGTGTCAGTCCGGCGTTTTTGCGAAATTCGGAAATGTTTTCACCGATGGTATTCATAGGTAAAACCTCCAAAAATTATTTCGACCATGAGCTCTCTGTCGTTGTTATAATTATATCACAAAATACGCTGTTTTCAAACCGACAGGCAGTTGACTTTTATGTTTTTTACTCAACAGATAGTTGGTATTACAAAAGCAACTGCGATCCAAGCCTTCCCCGCTGGGGAAGGCAATACATTACCCTCGTGTGACTTGCTTAACTTTTTCGCCGACCTTAGCCGATATTAAAAAGAGGGAGGAGCAAGCCCCTCCCCTACCTGATATACGTTATTCTCCCGGTGTTCAGGAGAAGATGCCACTGCATCGATCCGTCACTCTCGTGTGACTTACTTCACCTTTTCGCTGATCTTAGCCGAGCCCTGCCCGTCGGCGCTTGCCGACAGAGATTCCCTTGCAACTGCGATCATCAGCTTGATGCGGTTCTCCTGATTTACTCTCGTAGCACCGGGATCATAGTCAATGGGAACGATGTTCGCCTCGGGGTACTTCTCACGGATCTTACGGCTCATTCCCTTGCCGTTGATGTGATTGGGCAAGCATCCGAAGGGCTGTGTGCAGATGATGTTAGTATAACCGTTACGTATAAGCTCAGTGATCTCCGCAGTAAGTACCCAGCCTTCGCCCATCTTACAACCGCAGGAGATTATCTCCTCACCACCTTCTTTAAGCTCTGCAAACTGCTCCGGAGGAACGAACCTACCGTGAGCACGAACTGTCTTAATAATAAAATTATTCAGATAACAGAGATACTTGAGTACGATCTTATAGATAAACGCCGATTTTGCCTTTCCGCCGTATAATGTGTGATCTTCGATAGAGTTGAAAATACAGTATTGACAGAAGCTCATAAGCCCCGGAAGCATAACTTCGCAGTCCTGACTGTGGAGGAATTCCTCCAGCCCGTTATTGGCAAGTGCCGAATATTTAACGTATATCTCACCGACGATGCCGACCTTAACCTTTGGAACGACAGTCATGGGAATACGTCCAAAATCGTCACACATTCTGCGGAGGATCTTTTTCATCTCACCGTGAGTATGGCCCTTGCCTGCGTAGAACTTTTCGGAGATCTCATCAATGTAGCGCTGACACAGCTCATTTGCATCACCTTCATGATCCTCATAAGGAAGCACCTGATTCCGAAGGAGCATCAGCATATCACCGTATACCACAGATGCAAGAAGTCTGCGGATAAAATGATAATTGAATGTGAAGCCCGTGTTTTGCTTTTCAAGGCCCGATACATTGAAGGAGATAACGGGAATATTATCAAATCCTGCGGCAACGAGAGCCTTTCTGAGAAGGAATATGTAATTTGATGCACGACAGCCGCCGCCTGTCTGTGAGATCATAAGAGCTGTTTTTGACAGATCGTATTTACCGCTTTGGAGTGCGGCGATCATCTGTCCGATAACTAGCAGAGCAGGGTAACAGGTGTCATTGTGAACATATTTAAGTCCCGTTTCAATGACATTTGGATCACTGTCTGTGAGAAGGACAACATTGAGTCCTTCTTTGATCATTGCGGCACGAAGCATCTGAAAATGGATAGGTGCCATATCAGGTACAAGGACGGTATAGTCCTTTTTCATTTCTTTGGTAAAGGGTATTTTTTTGATTTCCAAAGTGGCTCCTCCTTTCAGGCATCGTCACCCTCGAGGGCAACAAAGAGACTGCGCAGCCTTATTTTAACCGCACCGAGATTTGTGATCTCGTCAATCTTTATCTGAGTGTATATCTTTCCGCCATCCTCAAGGAGCTCTCTTGTTTCATCGGTGGTTACGGCATCAACTCCGCATCCGAAGGAAACAAGCTGCACAAGATTCATGTCGGGATTTTGGGTAACATATTTTGCCGCACTGTAAAGACGTGCATGGTATGTCCACTGATTGAGTACATTTGTTTTGACCTTTCCGACGAGTCCCGATACACTGTCCTCAGAAATAACAGCCGCACCAAGTGAACAGATAAGTCTGTCGATTCCGTGATTCGTCTCGGGATCGATGTGATACGGACGTCCTGCAAGTACGATTATGGGATATCCATCAGCCCTTGCATCCTCAAGCATCTTCAGACCTGTTTTGCGGACACGGGCCATGTAGCTCTCGTATTCGACATATGCCGATTTTGCGGCGGAGGTAATCTCCTTTTTAGATATACCGGAGAAATATTTTCCAAGGATCTCGGTCATCTTTTCGGGGAAGCTTTTCTTCATGTGGGGACCCACATAATCGTATATGAACTTGATGTTTTTCAGCGCACGGACATTTGCCGCAAGCACTTCGGGATAATAGGCCACTACGGGACAGTTGTAGTGGTTGTCGCCTTCACCCTCGTCGAAATTGTAGCTCATGCAGGGAGAGAATATTGCGTCGGGCTTCTCTTTCAGGAGATATTCAATATGACCGTGCATCAGCTTTGCAGGGAAGCAAACAGTATCGGAAGGGATAGTAAGCTGTCCTGCAAGATACAATTTTCTTGTAGAAAAGGGAGAATGGAATACTTCAAATCCAAGCTCGGTGAAGAATGTGTACCAGAAAGGATACAGCTCGTACATGCCGAGTCCCATAGGGATGCCTATTCTTCCTCTTGTGCCGGATTTAGGCTTGTATTCCTCAAGCATCTCACGCTTGCGCTCGAACATATTGTATTTTGAAGCGCCGCCGCCTGATTTACCTGTAATGGGACGCTCACATCTGTTTCCGCTTATGTATTTGCGTCCACCCTCAAAGGAGTTTATCGTGAGTCTGCAGTTGTTCTGACATCCCTTACATACAGACGGAGATGCAGTATGTGTGAATGATGTGAGTTTTTCGGCATTTGCCGTTGTGCTGGCACCCTTTGATTTTTTCATTGCGTAGAGAGCCGCACCGTATGCACCCATAAGGCCCGAAATGTTGGGGCGGATAACGTCTCTGCCGGTCTCAAGCTCAAATGCACGAAGCACAGCATCATTGAGGAATGTACCGCCCTGAACGACGATGTTCTCACCGAGAGATTTACCGTCACGGGCACGGATAACCTTATAAAGCGCATTTTTTACAACACTTATGGAAAGTCCTGCGGAGATATTTTCGATCGATGCACCGTCTTTCTGTGCTTGCTTCACGGAGGAATTCATAAACACGGTACAGCGAGATCCGAGGTCGACGGGTTTATCCGCAAACAATCCTTTTTCGGCAAATGCCGCAATATCCATGCCGAGAGCCTCAGCAAAAGTCTGAAGGAATGAGCCGCATCCTGAAGAGCAAGCTTCATTCAGATAGATGTTGTCGATAGCACCGCCGCGTATCTTGAAGCACTTGATGTCCTGTCCGCCGATGTCGATTATGAAATCCACATTGGGACGGAATTTCTTTGCGGCAGTAAAATGAGCCATTGTTTCAACAAGACCGAAATCAAAGGTAAAAGCGTTTTTAATAAGCTCCTCACCATAGCCTGTAGCAGCACTTCCCATTATCTTTGCAGTGGGGAACTTGTTGTAGAAATCCACAAGAAAATCTTTTACTGCTCCAACGGGGTTTCCGCCTCCGGGAGCATATCTTTGCATAACGATATCACCGTTCTTGTTTATGACGACGGATTTTACGGTAGTAGAACCTGCGTCGACACCAATGAAGACTTCACCGTCTCCGATGTCACCTGTGTCGATCTCGACCTTGTGGCTGTCATGACGCTCACGGAATTTGTCAAAATCCTCCTGTGAGGAGAACAGCGGAGGTTGACTTCTGTATCCTCCCTCGGATGTATATGAGCCTACACGAACAGCGGCTGTTGCAAGATCGGTGAGAGCGTCACCACCGGAAAGAGCCGCACCCATTGCAACGAAGTAAAGTGAATTGTCGGGACATTCGCCCTTTGTATTAAGAGTTTTATCAAAGCTGCGGCGAAGCTCACTCATGAATGTGAGAGGACCACCGAGATAAAGGATGTCACCTTCAATGGGGCGTCCCTGAGCAAGTCCGGCAACAGTCTGGTTTACCACAGCATAGAAAATACTTGCAGCAATATCGCTTTTTGCGGCACCCTGATTCAGAAGAGGCTGAATATCGGATTTAGCAAAGACTCCACATCTTGATGCGATAGTGTAGATCTTTTCATGCTCTGCGGCAAGGTCATTCATCTCATCGGGAGCGACCTTAAGGAGAGTCGCCATCTGATCGATGAATGCACCTGTTCCGCCGGCACAAGTACCGTTCATACGCACCTCAAGCTCACCGTCGAGAAAAAGGATCTTTGCATCCTCACCGCCAAGCTCAATGACTACATCGGTATCGGGCATAAAGGTATTTACGGCAGTTCTCGTTGCGTATACCTCCTGCACAAAGGGTATACCGCAAGCATCTGCAAGACCCATTCCCGCAGAGCCGGATATAGTAAGAGAGACATCCTTGTCACCGAATCTTGACTGAAGCTCTGTGAGGAGCTTTGAAGTCATTTCCGTGATCTTTGAAAAATGTCTTTCATATGATTTGTATATAAGAGTGCCGCTTTCATCAATGACGGCACATTTCAGTGTGGTAGAGCCTACATCAAGTCCTATCCTGTACATGATAACTCCTTTAGAAACATTTTTGCTCATACTTTATAGCAGTACAAACAACCCCATGTTATATTATACGAAATGTGTCATGTTTTTTCAATAACAATATTTTGAATAAACGAGAAATTTATAGAAAATTCACGCTAGATCTGTACGAATCACGAAAATGCGATTGTGATTTAACCATTTTGATATTATTGTATTAAGATACAGTAATACTGACAAAACAGGCTCTGTGGAGATGTAAAATTCTCCCACAGAGCCTGTTTTCCATTTTATCTCCTTATTCAGCCGCAAGCCTTGCCTGCTCCTCCTTCACCATTTTGGTGATCCATGAGCCTTCCTCTGCCTTCTCGGCTTCGATCTGACCGTCACCGATAACGGATTCATCGGCAAAGCTGTCGAACTCCCTTTGCTTGCCCGACAGTATCTCAAGCATTCGCTCATCGATGGTCTCGTCAGCTAGGAGTCTGTACACAAGCACGTCCCTGGTCTGTCCCATTCTGTATGCTCTTCCGATCGCCTGATTCTCGATCGCAGGAGTGAGCTGCGGCTCGCAGAACACGATCACGCTTGCTGCCTGGATATTCAGTCCCGTGCCGCCTGCCTGTACCTGACTCACAAGCACCGCACCGGGGTCAGCCGCGTTGAACTCGTCAACGATCTCCTGTCGTCTTGCAGGGCTAATATCACCGGAGATAGTCTCAAGGCAACGCTCACCGAGAAGTGCGTGCACCTTATCAAGTGTACTTCTGAAGAAGGAGAACACGATGATCTTTCTTCCCTGCTCCATTGCTCCGTCGCATATCTCACGGAGTCGCATCGCCTTTGATGAATCCTCAAGTTTTTCCGTCTGCCATGAAACTTGACGTATCGCCATAAGATTTCCGCTTGCCACAGCCTCACGGTAGATAGACTTTTCCGCATCTCCGAGGACACACCACTGCTCTTTCTCTGTAAGCTCGGGCAGTTCCTTCAGCACGTCCTCACGGACACGGCGGAGGTACACCGGTGCCAGTTCTTCTCTGAACTGCTCTGCCGTAGAGATCGCCTTTACCTTTTCAAGCTTTGCCGCGATCTCCGGTTGGAGACACTTCACAAGGAAGCACATCTCGTCAACACGATTCACAAGCGGAGTACCCGACATATACAGAACGCCCTCAGTCTTTGAAAGAAGACTCATCATGGCAACCGTTCTTTGTGCTTCGGGATTCTTGACGTAGTGAGCCTCATCCACCACAAGCATATCAAAGGTGAACTTCTCGGGAAGCTCAAAACGGCTTATAGATTCATATGTGGTTACGGCAACGTCGCCGTTCATTCGCCAATGAAGGAGTGCCTCCTCATCGGCACCGTGGATCTTCGTAACGGCAAGGTCGGAGAATTTTTCGATCTCACGGCACCAGTTGATAAGCACGCTTGCGGGGCAGACAACCATAAAGTGATTCTTCCCTGCCGCCTTCAGCGCGGCCATAGCCGCTATTGCCTGCATAGTCTTACCGAGGCCCATCTCATCACCGAGAAGAACCCTCTTCTGATGTACCGCAT
>SVQM01000043.1 GCA_015065335.1 Oscillospiraceae bacterium
CACGATATGGATTATTTTGCTCAGCATATGCATAACTGTGACCTCGTAAACCTTGAGGATATGCTTCAGAACGGTACTGTAATAAGCGGTACCATGATCGAACGTCCCCACAGCTTCTCCACCGCCTGCAACATCGCTACGCAGATCATTGCGCAGGTGGCAAGCTCACAGTACGGCGGTCAGTCCATCAGCCTTACTCACCTTGCTCCCTTCGTACAGACCTCACGTGAGAAGATCCGTGCTGAGGTTACTTCCGAGGCAGAAGCGCTCGGCGGAACACTTGACGAAAGTAAGATATCCGAGATCGTAGAAAAGCGTGTTATCGACGAGATCCGTCGAGGAGTTCAGACTATCCAGTATCAGGTCGTAACTCTCATGACCACCAATGGACAGGCTCCTTTTGTAACAGTATTCATGTATCTCGGTGAAGCGAAAAATGAGCAGGAACGTCACGACCTTGCTCTCATTATCGAGGAGGTCCTCAATCAGCGCTACCGCGGTGTAAAGAATGAGGCAGGTGTATGGATCACTCCTGCATTCCCCAAGCTCATCTATGTTCTTGAGGAATCCAATATTCACGAGGATTCGCCTTACTACTACCTTACAGAGCTTGCGGCTAAGTGTACCGCAAAGCGTCTCGTTCCCGACTACATTTCCGAGAAGATTATGCTCCAGAACAAGATCGATCCCAACGGTAATGGTCAGTGCTATACTTGTATGGGTTGTCGCAGCTTCCTTACACCTTATGTTGATGAGGAAGGCAAGCCTAAGTATTACGGTCGCTTTAACCAGGGTGTTGTTACTGTCAACCTCGTAGATATCGGTCTTGCGGCTGAGGGAGATATGGAGAAGTTCTGGAAGATCTTTGATGATCGCATGGAGCTTTGCCACAGAGCGCTTCAGTGCAGACACGAAAGGCTTACCGGTACTCTCTCCGATGCTGCTCCCATTCTCTGGCAGCACGGTGCCCTTCTTCGTCTTGAAAAGGGTGAGGTCATTGACAAGTACCTCCACGGAGGATACTCTACCCTTTCTCTCGGATATGCAGGACTCTGGGAATGCGTATACTCGATGACCGGTAAGAAGCTCACAGATCCCGAAGGTGAGGCTTTCGGTCTCGTTGTAATGCAGAAGCTCAATGAGTATACCGGTAAGTGGAAGGCTGCCGAGGATATCCATTATTCACTTTACGGAACTCCTCTTGAGAGTACCACCTACAGATTCGCAAAGTGTCTCCAGAAGAGATACGGCATCGTTAAGGGTGTTACTGATAAGAGTTATATCACAAACAGCTATCACGTGCACGTAACCGAGGAGATCGATGCTTTTGATAAGCTTGCTCTTGAAGCAAAATTCCAGGCGCTTTCTCCCGGAGGAGCTATCAGCTATGTTGAGATCCCCAATATGCAGAACAATCTTGAGGCTGTCCTTGAAGTAATGAAGTTCATCTACAACAATATTATGTATGCTGAGCTTAATACAAAGAGCGACTATTGCCAGGAATGCGGATTTGACGGTGAGATCCAGATCATTACCGATGAGCACGGTAAGCTCGTATGGGAGTGCCCCTGCTGCGGTAACAGAGATCAGGCAAAGCTCAACGTTGCACGACGCACCTGCGGATATATCGGTACTCAGTTCTGGAATCAGGGTAGAACTCAGGAGATCAAAGAAAGAGTAATGCATCTGTAATCGAGGTTTCCCGATGAATTACATGGAGATAAAAAAATCCGATATTGCGAACGGGCCGGGTGTACGGGTATCTCTGTTCGTATCCGGATGCACTCATCATTGCAAGGGGTGCTTTAATCCCGATACCTGGGATTTCTGTGCAGGTAAACCGTTTGACGATGATGTACGGGAAGAGATCATTTCACTTCTTGAACGTGATTATATTGCAGGTCTTACCCTTCTCGGCGGTGAGCCGATGGAACCCGAAAACAGAGCTGTCCTGTTACCTTTTCTGAAAATAGTAAAGGACAAGCTTCCCACTAAGACGATTTGGTGCTACAGCGGATATACACTGGAGGAGTTACAGGATCAGGGAGCTGATGAGATTCTTGGACTTATCGATGTGCTTGTTGACGGTGAATTCGTTCTTGAAAAAAAGGATATTCGCCTCGCTTTCAGAGGGAGCTCCAATCAACGTATCATCGATGTTCCCGCAACTCTTGCGGCAAATGAGATCGTCTTTTTCGATCTTGGTACAAGAAAATGATTTATTTCGGATAAAGTGTACGCACTTTATCCGAAATTTTTTTCAAAAACAGTCTTTTTAAAACTATCCTGCATTGACTTTTCACGTTGATTTGTTTATAATTATGTAGTAATCCTATGATCGGAGTTATTTTATGATTTGGCTTTGGATCATTATTTCCGTTTCTATATCACTCTTTCTCTTAAAGGGTAAAAATATAGCACCGCATAATTTATTATGGGTGCTTATTCCTATTGATAATTACGGTATAAACTTTGCCGGAATTACTATCAAACCAATATTTATTTTTTCTTTTTTAATAGTTGTATATACGATAATAAAAGGAACATACAGATTTAAGCTACCCCGTTATACGGTTGTATCACTTTTTATTTTCCTGACACTTTTGATTGCATCAATGCTTTTCAGAACTGATTTTGATTTTTTTGTCGATATTGTTGCGTACGGTATGTTTTTCCTTACTGCAATTTGTGCGGCTTTCTCTCTTTCTCTTATTGAGGGAAGAAATGATATAGAACAGATACTTGATGTGTTTATTGCTACTGCTGTAGGATTCGGTATTGTTTTCATCGCATTGTTTACTTTATATGATGTCGGTATTGTTCTTCCCGATGTTGCTTCAAATGATCGTTTTTCAAATTCAGTGATCGAGTCATTTACTAATATGCAAAACGGAGCGCTTATTGAGGCGGTAAGGCTTCGTGGTTTTAACATTGATCCCAATGCATCCACTATTACATTCTGTGTCGGCTTTGCTGCTCTTCTCGGCAAATGGATAAAAACCGGTGGGGTTATCAAAAATATTATATTTTCCCTTATAATGATATACTGTATTTATCTTACAGGTTCCAGAACTGCTTTGATATGTGTATTGATCATGATCCTTGTATCCCTGTTCAGGTTTTTCTTCGGACGCACAAAATCACATAAAAAGATCGTATTTTTAAGTGTCTGTATCTCCTTTGCTCTTGTCGGAATTTTTGCAATTATTTACAGAACTGAGTATTTCAGCAGGCTTATAAATAATTTCCTCGAGATTTACCGTAACCGTTCCGGTGTAAATGATGAATACGGCAGATTTACGATATGGAGTAATGCGATAAATACACTTTTTGAACACAACTGGTATGTCGGTCTCGGCATGGGTAAAATATCCGATCTTATATCCTCTGAGCGCCATGCACATAACACCTTCATTGAGATCCTTTGCGCCTCCGGAGTTTTTGTGTGCCTATATTATATTATATTCTTTTTATCACCGATATTTACTACCATAAAGAGTATTTTAAAGAATAACCATTCATCTTATAATCTTCTGACGTTACTTTTATCTTATATATGTATTATCATTCTTATATCTTCATTTTCCCATGTTGCATCCACTTATATGATCTATATGGCATTACTTCTGCTTATCATTCCCGGATGTCTTGAAGAAGAAGCTGAACGAATGCCGAGTTTACAGTAATTTCAATGCGGAGTTTTTCATTATGAATAACACAAAAAGTTCCGGCAATACTTCGAATTCTTACGTTGTAATGCCGGAGCTTTTTGAATTGATTTTTAAAAGTGACGAGCTTTTCAGGAAAAGTTCCGCCGCATTTTCATACGCTGAAAAATCCGGATACCGAATGCTTTTCTCTGCTCGTGATATTCTATATAAGATTTATCCAAACGGACCTTGTGAATGCAGAACACCCGACGAATATGTAGAACGCATTGAAGCTATCGGTGCAATCCTTCAAAATATTCCCGATGGTGTAACTGTAGCTTTTCCCGGTCTCATTTCCTTTCCGCATGAGTTTTCCTATGAATCATGGAATGATGATTTAACAAGACGTATTCTTTCAATAAGTAATTCTCTTACTTTAAATTATACCTATCAGCCTAATTTTGATGTTGTATCAAGCATACTTAAAAATGCTGATGATTTTAATTTATCTTTGAATATAATTTATGACCGTTCTATCCCTCATGAACATATAAATAGAATAACTGAGCTTTGGAAAAAAGGAAAAGATATAACGCTTTGCAGCACATACGGTGTGTCACCGCCTTATAATAACGGCACAGGTATATACGACGGAATATTTATGATTCCGGGTAAAACTCTTTTGAAAAAGAAGGCGCTTGATTTAAAAGGTGTGGATCTTCCCTTCGACGATATATCTGAGTTCTATCCGATAATTAGAGAAAAAGTAGTGAGGATCTTCAAGGATGAGATATCATTGAGGTTTTCTCATTCTTCCCGCCTGACGCCCTATTACAAAAGAGAACCTCTTTCAGATCTACTTGAGCCTCTTGGAATATTTTACCCAACTTGTCTCGGTACAGATGACGAACCACGTGTCAATGGAATCCTCACCGGAGGTGCGGTAGATGATGCAGTTGTCGTAACAACTGATTCTTTCTGCTGTCACAACGATGAAGAGCTTGCAATGATACTGAGATCTGTTACAGCCGCATGTTTAACTGTTAATGGTAAATATCCCATTACACTCAGGCCGTCATTCAGAAATACAACGCAAATCTCACACAAAAATGAGCTTACTTACAAATTAAAATCACATGCAAGGTTATCGCAGATATTCAGAGGAAGTTCAATTCTTGAATTATCGATCACCAATGATTTCGAATTCTGTGATCCCGATCTTCTTTCATCTGTGATCTCAGGCTTTTTCAGATTGGGTGGTACCATGATCAAGTTCACGCAAAAAGGAGAATCTTTATGAAAAACTCTGTGGCTTATATTATCCCATATATTGTAACCCCGATCTGGAGTGGCTCACGTCTCTCAAGTAAATATATTCGATTCCGTGATCATGAAAAAATCGGTGAAGCATGGGAAACCTCCGTCAGCGACGGCTGTCATTCGTATATTTGCGATAATGTTACTTCGATCTCATTTGCCAATCACCTTGCAAAGAACAATATAAGTTCTTTCCCTCTAATTAAGATTATAGATGCTGCTTCCCCGTTATCTGTGCAGGTTCATCCCGATGCACTGACTGCTGAAAAATATGGCGGGATTTCCAAAAACGAGATATGGTATGTCGTCGACGCAAAGCCGGATTCGTTTATATACTACGGAACACGTACAGGCATTACTATCGATGATATCAAAAATGCTCTTTCGGGTGATGAAGATCTCCTTCCGATGCTTAACAAAATTTATGTTAAAGAAGGTGATGTTTATATGATCCCAACCGGTATGATACACTCTCTCGGGAGCGGCATAACAGTACTTGAGGTGCAGAATACTGCCGGAACAACTTATCGGATGCGGGATCTTGCGGGTAATCGTGAGATTCACATTAAAGAGGCACTCGATTCGGTAAGACTATACTCTATAGATGAGGCGATGTCTTATGCGAACATATTCCCCGAGAAGACCTGTAACACACATATTTTGCATGATATCATTGCTTCCACTGCTGACTACCACATAGTTAAATACACCGCAAAAAGCGATTCTGTGAGCCTTAGAACCAATACCAATTGCGCATATCTGTTTTGCGAATACGGATGCGGTCATATCGATGAACTAAAATTCTGTAAAGGTGATTCTCTGTTTATCACAGATCCTTCGCTTTCCATTACTATAGAGCGTGATTCATCTGTTATTATCGTTTCATAAAAATACCCGTATGCTAAAATATAAGCATACGGGTATTTTAGTTGTAATTATGCGGCGCTTCCGACAAATTTTCTCTGTAACAGTGTGCAGTCGACAGCAGTGATCTTTCCGTCAGCGTTAAGATCTCCTCGGTTTATATCAATGGAAATCTCGGCCCCTGCAAGGAAACGCTTGAGATAGATAATATCAGATACATCTATTTTACCATTCACATTTACGTCACCGATAATAACAGGCATACCGTCAACACCGTATCCCATTGGTATCTTTTCGATGAATGTCATAAAACAGTGCTCACATTCATAAGAGAATCGACCGGATGTCTGAGCAGTAGGGGCAAGCATAAGATGCTTATTTATTAGCTTGTGGCCGTTTTCTTCAGACGGTGCCTTATGATTCAGTCTGACAAGCTCTGAGCAAATATCACATATGAATTCCTGATAACCACTCTGAGCACAGGTTTTTTCAACAGTGTTATAATAAGATGCAACATGACTGTGAATGGATTTTCCCGTAGAAACATTCGCTGCATCGGGGTGAACGTAGGTGATCTTTGAATAAGAATTACCCCATTTATTCCAGAAGGAATTGAGAGATTCTTCTGAATCGAGATCCCATGAACCTAAAATAGTTCCGCCGGTGCCTGTAGCAGGATCATAATCTCCGGAGCCTACTTTTACATTATCCATGTAGTATTCTCCGACGGAATAAACAAGAGGTACCTCGTTCGTAGCAGTGTATAAAGGATTGGTATCTGAAAGGATCAATTCCCCGTCAATATAGATCTCAACCGTATGGGTGGCACCTGAGATCTTAACGGTGAACTTTTTCCAGTTGTAATCATACTCACCGTTATCGGGAGCCCAATCATATTTGGCTGTTATAAAGGGAGAGCCTGCGCCGTAAGGAAGTGAGGTCTCGATTATTTCTACCTGTTGTTTTCTGAAATTATAACAAGCAGTAACAGCATATCTGGTGAACCATACACCGACATAGGGAGTTCCGTCAACATCAATGCTCAGAGGACAAAAGTCGAACTCAACAAAACCCGAGCCATCTGCATAAGGTCTTCCCTGACCTTCCATGTAGTTATAGCTGTTATTTATGTGGAGCATTCCCTTGTTCTCCAAAACCGGAGGATCGGAATACATAGGAATACTTTCGTATTCCTCATAGCCGCACTTAGCACAAGTGTAGGTTTTGATACCGCTTATCTTATATGTGGGAGATGTAGTTAAACGTCCGTTGTCCATGATATGCTCTCCTCCGAGTGCATTCATGAAGTCGTGGTCATATTCATACCCACAGATCTCACAGATAGAATGGACAAAGCCGTCTTCTTTGCAGGTGGGATCGATGATCGTGTGCTTAAACACGTGATCTTCAAAGGCGCAACGGCCGAGAATAAAATCAAGCTTCTCATAGGCTTCGGTTATAATTTCATTTATGTCCCACTCAATGTCAATATCGGCGATATCATCACGAGCTTTATCAATAATATCCAGCAGCTCATCTTTTTTACCGTCGTCAATATGATTATCGGGATCCGCATACTTAGTCATTTGATCAATAAGGAGCTTGCGGTATGCGGGAATATCTCCCACATCAAGTGCTGCAAGGATAGTTTGTGTCATGAGACGCATACCGAGATCGC
The DNA here is from genome assembly GCA_015065335.1 of Oscillospiraceae bacterium. Lineage (GTDB taxonomy): Bacteria > Bacillota > Clostridia > Oscillospirales > CAG-272 > UMGS1312. The sequence goes on from SVQM01000043.1 coordinate 7,510, forward strand.
CGGGATGGACCATATTGTCAGCCATGAAATCCACAAAATCCTTACCCGTCTCTTCGATGAGATATTTCTCGATCTTCTGAGGATCAGCAACGCCTACACCTTCATACTCATCAGCGATGACATGAAGCAGTGCTGCGTGCTCCTCGTATCTCTCTGCGGGGAAGGTATATCTGTTACCGTAAAGGGATGAAACAAGAAGAACCTCACACGTCGGCAGCTTTTCTTTAATATAGTCTATCTGCTGTTTGATATTGGCCTTGAATTCCTCACCGGGGATTCCTACACGGTCACAGGATGAATCGTTCATACCGAAATTGATAATGACGAGATCGGGTGAATGATTTATTATGGTGTTATTCATCTTCGTCTCATCAAAATGAGACATGGTACCGCCTATTGCGGAATTTACGAGCTTTATATTCACATTGCCGAATTTTTCACGAAGGGCATTTGCGGTCATTTCCGGATATGCATCGGCAAAAGGCGGCATCCCCAAGAATCCACTTCCCATAGCACCTGTAGAAACACTGTCACCTGCTACGACGATGGTAGCAGCCTCCCTGTTCATAAGCTTCTTCATAATGCCCGGAAGTCTTGATTCCTGTGATTCGGGAATGGGAGCCTTCCATGTATCATTGTGAATATAGGTAACGGCGAGGGCCTTTTCGCAGACGTCCTGCCCGCCGGTCCAGTATTCATAACCAACACCATCAGCATGGGGGTAATATGGAGAAAATTCGTCTGCTCCATATCCGTTTGGTGCTGTCGCAGGATGTATAAAACTATATGGCTGTACCGGAATAGTTCCTGCAGGACGGATATAAAGATCACCGTCCAGAAGTAGGTAATCCTCACCCTCTTGATACGTTACATCAAGTCTGTAGCTCTTAACGGAAATGATCTCAGTGGCATCGTACATAAGCTCAAAAGGCTTAAGCTTACCACTTGAATCTCTGATGGGGAAAACGATCTCGTTATAAACGATATTGCCCTCCCAGAAATAATCGGTATATTTTCTGACATCGTATGAGGAACTATCAAGCTCTTCCTTGCTGTAATCCTTTGATGTCACGGCTGCTGTTGAAGAATTCACAAGCCCTCCTGAGATAGTTGCCATCGCCAAAACAAGCGATATGATCTTTTTAATTTTCATTTGAATAACTCCGGAAAATGCCAAAACTGCGGCAAAATTAAATAATCTTTATAAATACGATCAGGACACAAGCCATCTTGCAAGTGCAACAAGATCAGCGGAATTTACGTCTCCGTCGCTGTTAAAGTCGGCGGCTTCCATATCAATTTCCAAAGCTGAACCGGTAAAATGTCGTCTCAGAATGACCGTATCGGAAGAGTTGACATTTCCGTCGTTATTTACATCACCCTTGGAGTAAGTGGTCTCATCGTCACCTCCGAGATCAGTACCTTTAGGAATGATCTGAGTGAATTTCATGGTACAGGTACTGCATTCATATGAATACTCACCATCCTCAGTGGCAGTGGGCTCCTTGGTAACAGTCTGATTTATGAGAGTGTGGCCTTCATCATAAAGCGGATCAGTATATGAATTAAAATATGTCTCTCCGCATTTGTCACATGAATATTGATTATATCCGCTGTTTGCACAGTCATTTGGAATCACACCCACGATCAAACCTGAATGAGTCGTGTGGGGATAATGTCCGGTAGTGACATTCTTGGTGTTCGCATATGTAAAGGTTCTTGTAGCGTATGACTGAGTCCATGCACTGAAGAAGGAGTTATATGAAGACTTGGAATTTATATCCCATGAACCGAGAGTAGTTCCACCCAAACCGGTCGTTGGATCATAACTTCCCTTCATAACTTTTATGTTATCCATATAACACTCACCGTTTGAGTAGATAAGTGCAACTTCACCGTAGGCGCTGTAGGCTACATCTGTATCTTCAAGCACAAGCTCGCCGTCTATATAGATCCTTACGGTTTTGCCATAGCAATGAACGGCAAATTTTTTCCAGTTATACTCATATCTACCGCCATTAGATGTCCAGGCATAATCCGCTGAAGCGTAGACAGTGCCGCCACCAAATGGCAAGGAAGTCTTAATTATCTGTACTTCCTGAGCTGCAAAATTATAACAAGCAGTTATTGTGTAATCCGAGAACCAAACACCCACATAAGGAGTTCCGTCAAATTTTTCAATGTTTATGGGACAAAAATCAAATTCTACAAATCCTGAGCCGTTTGTGTAAGGCTGAAGATCGGAGGCGAGATAATTATGGCTGTTTGAAAAATGAATCATTCCTTTAGTGCTGTAAGTAGTAGCTGTAGTGAGCACCGGAATTACTTCAGTTTCAGTATAGGGACATCTTGCACAGGAATATGTGGTTTCACCGGGAGACTTTGCAGTAGCTTTAACGGTAGTCCTGCCGCTGTCCATTACATGCTCACCGCCGAGATTGGAAACGAAGGAATGATCATATTTGTGTCCGCAGGCAGAACATACAGAATGAGTATAGCCGCCTGTCTTACAGGTTGGTTCTATGATCTCATCTACATAAGAATGAACATCGCAGCGAATGATAACGACTTTCATCTCATAGAAGGCTTCGTCTGCCACTGCATTCAGATCCCATTCCTCATCAATGAGCGCCATCTTAGCCTTAGCATCCTCAAGAATAGCAGTAAGCTCTTCCCTTTTAGTCTCATCCTGATTGTCGATATCAGCATAAGCAGTAAGCTCGGAAATAAGATGATCACGGTAGGTGGAAGGATTCTCGAAGCTGAGAGCCTCAAGGATGGTCTGCGTTGTAAGTCTCATACCGAGATCACCGGGATGAACCATATTATCAGCCTGGAAGCAGATAAAATCCTTACCTGTTTCTTCTATGAGATATTTCTCGATTCTCTGAGGATCGGCAACACCTACTCCGCTGTTTGCGGCGGCAAGCTCATGAAGAACAGCGGCGTGTTCCTCGTATCTTTCAGCGGGGAAAGTATATCTGTTACCATAAAGTGAGGAAAGGAGAAGCACCTCACAGTTAGGAAGCTTTTGTTTAATATAATTGATCTGTTGCTGAATGTTTGAACGGAATTGAGCACCCGAAATACCCACACGGTCACAGGATGAATCGTTCATACCGAAATTGATGATCACAAGATCGGGATTCTTGCTTATGATGGTACTGTCCATCTTCGACTGTTCAAAGGTAGACATAGTTCCGCCAATAGCAGAATTAGTAAGAGTAATATTATCATTTGAATATTTTTCTCTCAGGGCACGAAGTGTCATTTCGGGATATGCCTCAGCATAAGGAGGCATTCCGAAGAATCCGCTTGACATTGCACCTGCGGCAACACTGTCACCTGCAACAACGATGTGGAGAGGCTCATCATTCTTCAGCTTCTCAAATGTTTTGGGAAGATTTGATTCCTGTGACTCGGGAACGGGAGCCTTCCAAGTATCATTATGGATATAAGTAACCGCAAGAGACATACTGCACACATCCGAACCGCCTGTCCAGTACTCCCATTGATTCGGAGTATCTGCATGAGGATAATAAGGAGCAAATTCATCCGAGCCGTATCCTGCAGGCACTGATGTGGGATGCATATCCTCCCAGTCCATTACGGGAATACTGCCTGTTTCAAGGATGCAAAGTGTTCCCGCAACGAGCATATAGTCCACACCCTCAACATAGGTCTTTTTCAGCTTATAATCCTTTACTGAAACGATCTCAGAGGCTTTATACATTAAAGGAAATGAACTGATATAGCCATTTTTAGCACGGATAGGATGGACTATCTCATTGTAGACGATATTACCCTCCCAGAAAGGTTCGGTATACTTACGGATATCGTAGGAAGAGCAATCAAGCTCTTCTGCAGTAAAGTCTGCACTGGTGACAGTACTTTCAGCCACAACGGGATAAACAAGTCCGCTGATAACTGTAGCTACACATAAAATCAGGGATAAAAGTTTGCTGTGTTTCATTTATTGCTCCTTAAGCCAACAAGGCAAAATTTTTTACGCTATCAAAGACCTCGACAGAGAGATGATATCTTCAGAAGAAACTGAGCCGTCTCCGTTAACATCTGCTGCATCTTTTGTAATATTGACAGATGCTCCTGCAATATATCTTCGGAGAAGCACAAGATCAGTGGAATTTATATCGCCGTCGCCGTTGACATCGCCTTTACCGAATTCAATATCATCGATTATCGTACCGATGGGTATCATTTCCGTGAAAGTCAGATCACAGTTTACACACTCGTATGTGTATTCGCCCTCGGCATAAAGGGTAGGATAAACACTGACAGATCGGTTTATAAGCGAATGTCCATTTTGAAGAGGATCGGTGTCATTTGTACGGTAAACTTCACCGCAGTGAGAGCATAAATATTCATCATATCCCTTACTGCTGCATCCGGGAGCAACAGTATTTATAAGCTCGCCGGAATGGGTATGCACATAACTTGCAGTAGTTATATTCTCGGCATTTGCTGATACGTACTTAGTTGTTGCAAGAGACTGTCCCCACGCACTCTTGAGTGCAGAAACATTCGATGCACTGTCAAGATTCCAGAAACCAAGCACATTACCGCCGGAACCGGTCACAGGATCGTAATTGCCGCTTGCTACCTTTACATTATCCATGTAGCATTCGCCTGTTGTATAGATAAGCGGTACTTCGGTTGTGGCACTGTAGAAAGATTTGGTATCTTCGAGAATAAGCTCACCGTCAATATAGATCTTTACAATCGATCCGTTAAGTTCAACGGCAAATTTCTTCCAGTTATATTCATATTCGCCGCCGCTTGAGGTCCATGAATAATCAGCAGAGGCATAAACGGTAGGTGTTCCGTAGAAAGGCAAGTCATTTTGTACGATCTGTACCTGCTGATCTTTGAAGTTATAGCACGCAGTTATGTTATAACTTGTGAACCAAACACCGATGTAAGGAACGCCGTTATATTTTTCGATGGTAAGAGGACAGATATCAAATTCAACATATCCGGCACCGGAGAGATATGGTTGAATGTCCATCGCTGCCATATAGTTATAGGAATCAGAAATGTGCATCATTCCCTTTCCTGAAACTGTAGGAGGATTTGTGAGTACAGGTATGACACCTTTTTCGGTATACGTGCATCTTGCGCAGGAATATGTGATCTCACCTGCAGTCTTATAAGTCGGAGATATTGTCTGAACACCGTTGTCCATGATATGCTCAAGACCAAGAGCGGGAACATAACTGTGAGTAGATATGTATCCACAATCGTTACAAACGGATGCGGTAAATCCCATCTCCTTGCAGCCGGGTGCAACAACTATATCTTTAAATTTGTGCTCATAACACGTCGAAAGGATCTCGTCAACTGCAGTATAAGCCGTATCGACTATTTCGTTGAGATCCCACTCATCACGTGCATTTGACATTTTTACCTCGGTCTCATTTATAAGGGAAATAAGATCTTCTTTCTTTTCGGTGCTCCTATTATCGGGGTCAGCATAATCGGTCAGCTGTGAGATAAGAAGCTCACGGTACTCGGAAAGATCACTCATGCTGAGTGCTTCAAGGATAGACTGAGTATACAGACGCATTCCGAAATCACCGGGGTGCACCATATTATCTGCAGTGAAGCAGATATAATCAATTCCTCTTTCTTCGATCATGTGTTTTTCTATTGCAAGAGGATTGGCAACTCCGACTCCGTCGTAATCTTCGGCAATGTCGCAAAGCACATTTGCGTGTCCTTCATAGCTTGATGCGGGGAAGGTATATCTGTTACCGTAAAGTGAGGAAAGAAGGAGGAACTCACAATTCGGCAGCTTACTCTGCACGTAATTGATATGATTTACTATGTTGTTTCTGAATTCTTCGTTAGAAATACCTACACGGCCTGCAGAAGAATCGTTCATTCCGAAATTGACAATTACGAGATCGGGGGAATAGCTTATAATAGATTTGTCGACCTTTGCCTGATCAAAGGTAGACATGGAACCACCAACAGCGGAATTTATGAGAACGATGTCGTCATTTGAATATTTTTCTCTTAGTCCGTTGAGAGTCATTTCGGGATATGCAGGAGCATAGGGATAAATACCGGCATATTTACTCGACATAGCACCGCCGGCTACACTGTCTCCGATAACGACGATAGTAAGAGCTTCATCATTTTTCAGCTTCTCAAATGTACCGGGAAGTTTTGATTCCTGAGATGTAGGAACAGGAGCCTCCCATGTATCATTATGGATATATGTAACGGAAAGAGAAAGGCGGCTGAATGTTGCATCCTCAAGCCAGTATTCATAACCGGTTTTGTCAGCACGGGGATAATAAGGATAGATGTCACTGGAGGTGTACCCGGGACTAGCACTATCTCGGTGTATATATTTGTAATCGACAGTGGGAATACTTCCTGTGGGGAGTATTACAAGCTTACCGTCTTCAAGAATGTAATCAACATTTTCCTTGTATGTAACATCGTGAGTATAGCTTTTTACACAAACGATCTCCGTCGCATCATACATAAGTGAAAAAGGTACTATCTGATCAGCTTCATTTTTTATAGGAAATACTACCTCGTTATATACGATATTCCCTTCCCAGAATGGATCGGTATATTTTCTGAGGTCATATGTTGAAGAGTCAAGTTCCTCGGATGTATAATCTGTACTTGTAACAAAAGCGTTATTTGGAACGATAATTGCTCCGCATATCATCACTACAGACAAAAACATCGATAAAAGCTTACGAATACTCATAAAACATTCCCCTTTTTTTATTTAGTTGAGCTTTAACCCACGTTATAGTATACCACAAAGGTTAATTGCAGTCAACCAAATTTTTGTCAATTTTAGATGAAAAAAGCAAAGAAAAACCGACGTATTTATAAATCACGTCGGTTTATAATATCAGAGAATTTTAGCGAGCACTTCACCGAGAGCCTTTGCCATTGAAGCAAATCCGAGATCTGTAGGATGACAATCATCTACTGTTCCCTCGTTTTTCGCCATTTCCATAAGCTGTCTGCCATCGATCAGATAAACGTTCTTATCTCCTGCGGCAACAGCATTACCGTATGTCTGACGGATTATCTCAAAGCGTTCCTTTTCTTCCGCAGTAAGATAATATTTGGGGCGGGACATAATGATTATCGGAATGTCAGGATGAGCCTTTCTTACAGCCTTATAGAGCTTTTCGTGAGTGTTTTTAAGATGGTCAACATCGGGAGCATTGTGATCATAATCCTCCACGAAAACAGACATATCAAGGCTGCAGATATAGTCGATCATCGCATCCTCTGCTCTTGCACTGCCTGAAAATCCGAGATTTATGAAATCACGGTCGAACATACGGGAAATAAAGCCCTGATAAGCACTTCCCGCACGGGATGCGCAACCGCCCTGAGTTATTGATGAACCATAATACACCATGGGAGGTGAATCTACGTATGAATCACCCTCCAGAAGAGTTGCATCCTCATCGATACCGATAAGAAGCTCACATACGTCACTGTAAAGAGGAAAGTTTATCGTGATATCGCGCAGTACTTTATCCTCGAATGCAAATCCGCTTTCATATCCGTCAGATATATCAAAAGGAGGGGTAAAAGTCTTTATGTAATTGTATCCGTTAGTGTCCTTGACATAAAGATCGAAGCCTGCTGAACCGGTGAGCGCAAAATGGGGCATCTTTCCGGGATTCTCCATTTTTGTGATAATAGATATGTTTTTACTGTCGGTCTTAAAACGCACACGTCCTCCCGCAGTATTTGCATGAAGTCCGTAAACTCCGTCTGCTACAGATTTGGCAACAGCTTCCGGCATTCTGCGATACTTATGGCCCTCACGGAAGATTCCGTAAATGGCAAAGGGGTAGTTATCAATATTATAAAATGACATTCCTTCCCTTTTCACCTGAGCCTCGACTACAAAATTTTTATCGATATCAGTAATGTTTTTTGACATTTTAGTACCTCCGATACTATGGTTATTACATAGTATATCACAAAATTTTCCGCAATACAATTATTACTTATTGATTTTCTCAAAAAAAGGATTTATAATATACTTACAAACTACAAGGAGTACATAAAATGGATATCAAAGAAAAAATCTCAAAAATAGTCGATAAGGTAAAGAATGATCCCGAGATAGCCGAGCTTTTTAAGAAAGATCCCATTAAGGCTGTTGAAAAGGTCATCGGAGTTGATCTGCCTGATGATGTTATTGACAAGGTAGTAGACGGAGTAAAAGCTAAGATTGGTGTTGAATCTGCAGGCGATGCTCTCGGCAAGCTGAAGAAGCTTTTCTGAGGGATTCTTACGAGAACACGTTATACGATAAAAACGGGAGATGCGATGCATCTCCCGTTTTTAGGCACCGCCCTTGGAGAATCTGAACTGTGGTTTGCGGAATTAGTTGACCTGCTCTGATTGCATCTTACCGCAAACCCTTGCATATTTGCTTCGCAAATCTGCGGAGTTCGATCTCTATATGCTATACGATAAAAACAGGAGATGCGATGCATCTCCTGTTTTTATGGCACCCCCTGCGAGAATCGAACTCACAACTAACCCTTAGGAGGGGTTTATTATATCCATTTAACTAAGGGGGCGTATTAAGTAGTATATCATACTTTAAATCTTTTTTCAATATAAAAATCTAAATTTATCCGTTATCTTTACTGTAATTTATCCTTAAATCAGGTGTAGTTTACTTGAATTTGTAAAAAAACAAATAACTTTACAAAAACCCCTTGTGTATTGCTTTAATATGATGTAAAATATAAGGCGGTGTATGTTGCACCGAAAAAAGTCCAAAATTTATTTATATAAAACGTGGAGGAAATTATGTCAGTTAAAGTTGCTATTAACGGTTTCGGCCGTATCGGTCGTCTCGCATTCCGTCAGATGTTCGGAGCAGAGGGTTATGAGGTTGTTGCTATCAACGATCTTACCGATCCCGCTATGCTCGCTCACCTTCTGAAGTATGACACCGCACAGAAGGGTTACTGCGGTTTCATCGGTGAGAACGCTCACACTGTTGAGGCAGGTGACGATCACATCATCGTTGACGGTAAGAAGATCACCATCTACAGCGAGAAGAACGCTGCTGATCTTCCCTGGGGTGAGATCGGCGTAGACGTTGTTCTCG
>SVQM01000150.1 GCA_015065335.1 Oscillospiraceae bacterium
ACTGGTCTCCCGATTCCCAGCGCGAAGTAATCGACAAATACTTCGGCGGACGTAATATTGATTATGTAAAAACCTATTATAACGATTTTGTGGAGCACGTACATAACAGCAAGCCCGATATCATCGGTCATCTTGATCTATATACCAAGTATAACGTTATAGATCAGCACACCGAAGAATACGCGAATGTTGTCAGCGAGGCGATCGCTGAAATGATGAAGACCTGCTCAAGATTTGAGATCAATACGGGCGCTATATCAAAAGGATATAAGTCCACGTTCTTCCCCGAGTACGATACGATCAAGGAAATTTACCGTCAGGGCGGAAGTGTTATCTTAAACTCCGATTGTCACAACGGTGTTGACCTTAATTCCGATTTTGACTCCGCTCTTAAAATCTTAAAGGGCATCGGATTTACCCACGTTGACAGACTTACACCCGAAGGATTCGTAAGAGACGAGATCTCTGCTGAGATCTGAAAACAACTGTATGAACCGCAACAATAATCAAAACATCAGGAATTCCCGCTCCGCTACACGTTCAAACCAAATGAGTCATACGGGTCAGCATAGGTCCGCCGGTGCGGGTTATTCTGCTAACGCCGGCTCAGGCTACGGCAGTGGACAAGTGCGACGGTCAATGGTCACTTCTCACAACGGCTACCACCGCAACACACCGTCTCAGAAAAGGAAAAAACGGAGAGATAATAATGGACTTGCTTTGTTCATTATCATTCTCTCAGTGATCGCCGCAGTCTCTATCGCTTGCATTTTCTTACTTGATCCGTCGTCACAAAAAAATCCATCGGGTATCGGTACGACCGGCACGTCTGAGAACCGTGAAAGCGACGTGCGTACCGATACGTCGTCTGACAGTGTTACAAGTGACAGTGTGAGCTCTTCTCCTACAGAAAAACCGTCCCCCTACAATGAGATGACCCTTCTCTGTACAGGTGACGTTATGTATCACTCTCAGCAGATCGAATCAGCCTTTAACAGTACTACGGGCACATATGACTTCAATTCAACTTACGCCTATATCAGAGATATCGTAAGCGATGCCGATTATGCAGTAGCTAATTTTGAGACTACTCTTGCGGGTGAATCATATCCTTATCAAGGTTTCCCAAGATTCAATTCCCCCGATACTGCTCTTACTGCTCTTGAATCTGCAGGCTTTGACATGATGCTCTTTGCAAACAACCATTGCTACGACACAGAGCATCACGGACTTATCAGAACACAACAGCTTTTTGACAGCATAGGTATAGATTACATCGGTGCACGCACTGATTTAAACGATAAGACGTACAAAATCATCGAGGTGAACGGTATTAAGCTTGGAATGCTCAACAGTACCGATGATCTCGCTTACGGAAACACGGCTAACCGTACTCTCAACGGAATTAAGCTCGCGCAGGGTGACATTCCTCTCATTGATATTTTTAACCACAGTCTGCTTGAGGAGTTTTACGCCTCTGTCAGCACTTCCATCTCCGCTATGAAAGAAAACGGTGCTGACATGATCGTCTTCTTCATCCATTGGGGTAATGAGTACGAGCTGAAGCACAACTATATGCAGGAAACTATCGCTCAGAAGCTTTGTAACTTGGGAGTTGACGTTATCATCGGCGGACATCCCCACGTGGTTCAGGATGCGGATATACTCACATCAGAAAGTGATCCGTCTCACAAGACCGTCTGCTTCTACTCACTTGGAAATCTTGTTTCAAACCAAAACAGACTTACCATGGGCGACCTATATAACAAGGCATACACCGAAAACGGACTTATCGTAGAGCTGACTATCCGCAAATATAATGACGGAAGATGTATCGTAAGCAATGTTAAAACAGTTCCGCTGTGGGTACACAGATATCATACAGCCGACTATTCGCTGCGTTACAACATAATTCCCATAGAAAAAGCTCTTGCCGATCCTACCGGTTACGGACTGTATAACAGCAGCTTCGGCTTCTCGCATGCCACAGAAGCGCTGAAGATGACAAACGCAACTCTCGCGGGATTTGTCAATGCTTTTGCGGAAGAGATCACACCTTTTATACCTTCGTAATAACAATTTAAGTTCAATACAGATTGGAGTTTAATATGAACATTCCGAGAAACGAGTATCCCCGCCCGAGATTTGTCAGAGACAAATGGCAGAACCTTAACGGTCAGTGGGATTTTGCTTTCGACTTCGGTAATTCTGGCAAGTACAGAAAATTCTGGCTTCGTGAGAATTATCCTTTCGACAGAGAAATAACCGTTCCCTTCGTTCCCGAGTCTTCCCTTTCGGGCATCGAGTATATCGACTTTTTCCAGACCTGTTGGTATCACCGCACATTCAAAACCGCTGACACATTCTGCGCTGAATGTGAGAGAGTCCTTCTCCACGTGGGTGCGGCTGATTACATCAGTGAGGTTTGGGTAAACGAACAATACGTAGGAAGCCACAAAGGCGGATTTACTCCTTTTACTTTCGACATCACCGAATTTGTAAAGACTGACTGTGAAAACGATCTCGTTATACGCTGTAACGATGTAGGATTTGATAAGCTTCAGCCCACCGGCAAGCAGACTTATCGCAACTATTACAACAAAGACTGTGAATATACGCGTTGCACCGGTATCTGGCAGACAGTGTGGCTGGAATACGTTCCAAAGAACTATATTGAATCAGTAAAGCTCACTCCCGACGTTGACAACGAGAAATTAGACGTTACGGTGAAGCTTGCACACTTCGCAATGAAGGGTGACACGGTTTCTGCAGTTGCATCCTTCGGCGGCGAGGTTTGTGCTACAGTTACCGCAAAAATTTGCGGAAAGACTTGTACATTCAGCATTCCCATGAAGGACGCAAAGCTGTGGAGTATCGAAGAGCCGAATCTTTACGATCTTGAGTTCACATTCGGTGAAGACAGAGCCGCAACATACTTCGGTAT
>SVQM01000044.1 GCA_015065335.1 Oscillospiraceae bacterium
AAGATCCATTCTGGGGGACAGCTCGTCGTCGATCGCCATAGAGCAGATCTTGGTAACACGGCGGATGATATCCTCCTCGATAGCGTCGAACTCCTCAGCGGTAGCGATCTTACCCTTGATCATCTTAGCACGGTATGCAGCGATGGGGCAAGCATCCTTCCAAGCGTCGATCTCTTCCTGAGTACGGTAGGTGGAGGAGTCGGAAGGAGAGTGGCCGCTTACACGGTAGGTAGTAACCTCAAGAAGTGCGGGACCCTTACCGCTTGTAAGAAGCTCCTTCTTTCTGGTGGTTGCATCGATAACTGCGAGAGGATCGTATCCGTTTACTCTCTCAGCGTGCATCTGATCGGGATTGAAGCCTGCACCGAGACGTGCGGGAACGCCGAAGCCCATGGTCTCACCCTGGGTCTGACCGCCCATTCCGTAGAAGTTGTTGAATACGTTGAAGAGGATGGGCATACCGCCGTCGGAGTACTTGCCGTCCATGCCCCAGAGCTTGGTGATCTGGTCCATAGAGGAGAAGTTGAGAGACTCAAGAACGGGGCCACGACCGAGCGCACCGTCACCGGAGTTAGCGATAACGATACCCTGCTTGTGGTTAGCTCTCTTGTAAAGAGCAGCACCGAGAGCTACGGGAGCTGCACCACCAACGATAGCATTGTTGGGGAAGATTCCGAAGGGAATGAAGAATGCGTGCATAGATCCGCCGAGACCACGGTTGAAGCCTGTGGTACGAGCGAAGATCTCTGCAAGTGCACCGTAAAGGAGGAAGTCGATAGCGAGGTCACGGATGTCACCCTTCTTCTCGTGCTTCTTCTCTACTACGGAGAGAATGGAGCCGTCAAGGAACTCCTTCATGATGTCGTAAAGCTCATCGTCGTCCAGCTTGTTGATGGAGGACAGACCCTTTGCAAGGATCTCACCGTGGCTTCTGTGAGAGCCGAAGGTAAAGTCGTTGATGTCAAGGCAGTAAGCCTGACCAACTGCGGATGCCTCCTGACCGATGGAAAGGTGAGCAGGGCCGGGGTTGTTGTACTTAACGCCGTTGTACTCGCTCTTTACCTTGATCTCGTTGAGCATGGTCTCGAACTCACGGATGATTCTCATATCACGGTAGATACGGAGGAAATCATCCTTGGTGTAGAGCTTCTTCTCCTGTGCAAGAGTCTTGTTGTACTGGCACAGAGGAATGTTCTTAAATTCGATCTCGCCGGCTGCAAATACTTTGCCGGGATCTACGTATTGTGACTTAGGCATAGTTATTACCTCTCTATTATATATTTTATTTTCGCGGAAACCCCTTTTTTAGAAAAAAGCGGTTTCCGCACCTTCCCCAAAAAACTTTGGAAAAGGATGCAATTACTAAATTTCCATATTCCTATATCTCTATAAGAACACATTCGGTCTACCGTTATCCACGGCATCCCATATCGTCGATTTCAACGGAGTGAGAAATCGACATTCAGATTTACTTTGTCAGTCCATTTTCGCAATGCAATGTATATTGCATTGCAAACTATCGTTTTAAGTAATCCTATATGGCTACATCAGTATGAAAGTTTTTGAGGGTTTGGGAACTTTTTTCAAAAAGTTCCCAAGAGCTCCTCGTTGCAATCATATAGTAAACATACCCTCACGAATAACTTCGCAAACAGTGGGATGAGGGAACACGATCTTGCGTACATCGTCCACACGCTGCTCCTGTGCTACCATAGCAGCGGCACCGTAGATGATCTCGGATGCGTATGAACCGATCATATGTACACCGATGATCTTACGGTGAGCGTTGTCAACAACGATCTTCACGAATCCGTCGCCACCCTCTACCTCGGCAACATAACGGCCGCTGTACTTCAGAGTCAGCTTATACTCCTTAGCATCGATTCCCTTAGCCTTTGCGGATTCAACAGTCTCACCAACACAGCCGACCTCAGGCTTGGTGTAGATAACCGCAGGAATTGCACGGTAGTCAACAGAATCCTTCTTTCCGACCATGGTGTTAACGGCAGCCTCACCCTCACGGTATGCGGTGTGAGCGAGCATGCTCTTGCCGTTTACGTCACCTGCCGCATAGATTCCGGGGACACTGGTACGTCCGCACTCATCGGTAACGACAGCACCACGTTCGGTGAGAACACCGACAGCCTCAAGACCGATGCCTGCAGTTCTTGCACGACGGCCTGTGGAGACGAGAACCACATTTGCGGCAACCTCTACGGTCTTGCCGTCCTTCTCGTAGGATACAGTACCCTCGCCTGCCTTACCTGCAACACCAACAACCTTTGCACCAAGCACGAACTTGATGCCAAGCTTCTCCAGATTCTTCTGAAGTGTCTGGGAGATATCCTTGTCGGTAGGTCCTGCGATCTTGTCCATCATCTCGATAACGGTAACCTCTACGCCAACAGTTGCGAAGTAGGATGCCATCTCAAGTCCGATCACGCCACCGCCGATAACGACTGCCGCCTTCGGAAGTGCGGGAAGATCAAGCACCTCACGGTTAGTCACTGCAAGTCCTGCGGCTACAGCCTCACGAAGTCCGGGTACAGGAGGTACTACTGCCTCGGAACCGGTACAGATAAGCACCTTTCCTGCAGTGTATGTCTTGCCTGCCGCCTCAGCGGTGAAGCCATCAGCAGTCTTGCCTGTGAGCTTTGCAGTAGCCTCGATCACTTCGACCTTTGCTCCGCGCATCTTCGCTCCGATTCCGGAAACGAGTGTCTTTACAACTTTATTTTTGCGGTTTACTACCGCAGGATGATCGAATGTCGCACCTGTTACGGTCACACCGTACTCTGCACTGTGAAGTGCGGAGGAGTACAGCTTCGCTGAGTTGAGCAGTGTCTTTGTAGGAATACAGCCTTCGTTCAGGCATACTCCGCCAAGCGCTCTCTCCTCAAACAGTACGACCTTCATCCCCTCGTGAGCCGCTCTCTCTGCAGCATTGTAGCCCGCAGGTCCGCCTCCAAGTATCATAAGATCATAATTCATGGTTTTTATCCTTTCTTTTTTCGCAGAAACCCCTTTTTGATAAAAAGTGGTTTCCGCACCTTCCCCCAAAAAACTCTTTAACTATCGGCATTTGTTCAGCCGAAGGGTTAAGCTATCCCACGACATATACGGCTCGGTGCAACGTCACCTTCGCCTGAATACCTTAATAGGTATCCATATCCACCAAAATAGTTTCAAAGTTTTTGGGATCCAACCCTTTTTGAAAAAAGGGTTGGCGGGGTATGGGGCAGGCCCCATATAATACGTGCGCTTATTTTGCAAGAAGCAGGCTGAAGTTCTCCAGAGCATCGCAGAGCTCCTTGAGGAACTTAGCTGCGGGAGCACCGTCGACAACTCTGTGATCGAAGGTCAGGGAGAGTCCCATTGCGGGGTAAACGGTACCGTCGGCACGGAGTCTGTTCACAGTAGTGCAGACACCGAGGATCGCAGTCTGAGGAGGATTGATAACGGGAGTGAAGCTCTCAACGCCGAGAGAACCGAGGTTGGTAACAGTAAAGCTACCACCACTCATCTCATCGGGAGTGAGTCCGCCATCCTTAGCCTTACCTGCCATAGTCTTCGCCATAGCGGAGATCTCAGCAAGGCTCATGGTATCAGCCGCACGGAGAGTGGGAACGAGAAGTCCACGCTCGGTATCAACAGCCATGCCCACGTTTGCGTGAGTGAAGCTGCGAATGGTGTTATCAACCAGATTTGCGTTGATAAAGGGGTACTTAGGAAGTACACGGGATACCGCATAAAGCACGATATCGTTCAGTGTGATCTTACCAACGCCCATATCCTCGGGAGCAGCCTTCAGCTTCTTTCTGTAAGCCAGAATATCCGTAGCATCGAAGGATGCGTTCAGAGTGAGCTGAGCCATCTCGGAGAGAGATGCGGTCATAGAGCGAGCGATCGCCTTGCGGATGCCACTCATGGGGATCTCGGTATACTCTGCTTCGACCACTGCAGGAGCTGCAGCGGCAACAGCAGGAGCTGCCTCCTCTGCTGCAGGAATCGCTATCTTTCCTGCGAGGAAGTCCTCAACTGCGGCAGCGGTTGCCTTGAAGCCTGCATCGAGAGCCTTCTCGATATCACGCTCAATGATTCTTCCGTGAGGGCCTGTAGGTGCGACCTTAGTCATGTCAACACCGGTCTTAAGAGCGAGATTCTTTGCTCTGGGGGAGATGAAGATGCGTCCTGCATCAGCGGTGATCTCAGCCGCAGGAGCTGCCTCCTCTACATGAGCTGCAGGAGCAGTGTCCGCTGCGGGAGCAGCCTCCTCAGCCTTGGGAGCCTCATCAGCAGGTGCAGCCGCACCGCCGGTGAATGCGGAGATATCCTCACCGGGCTCACCGATAACGCATACGTTTTCAAGGCAGACTACAACGTCTCCCTCAGAATAAAGCTGTGCCAGCATTGTACCGGACACAGTTGCCACCTCATCAAAGGCGGACTTGTCTGTCTCGTAGGAGAACAGCACATCACCCTCAGCGACAGTGTCGCCTACGGCTTTGTTCCAGGAGGTGATGATGCAGCTCTCTACGCTTTGCCCCTGACGGGGCATGATTACAGCAGTTGCCATAGTATATTTCCTTTCTCTTTGGATTTACTTTATATATCGGGACTCTGTCCCGAACCCTGCCAAGAAACTTTTTGAAAAAAGTTTCTTGGAACTTCAAAAACTTTCATATAAATTCTTGAAGCATCGGGGTTTTAACAAAATTAAATTTTCACGGGACATCCGGGATCCCGTCTGCCAAAATCGCCGTACACGGCATAGCTTTGGCATTTTGCACCGCCACGGCACACAGACTTGTGCTTGCATCCTTCGCACTCCTTAGGGATATGCTCCATTCTGAGGGTACGGAACGTATCATCACCGAAGTAGATACTCGCAAGAGAAGTCTCAAGAGCGTTTCCGCAAACAATGGGCATTCGTCTGCACGGCATCACATTGCCGAATTCATCTACAGTGATAAGTGTATCTCCCGCACTGCAGTGGTACGGACATCCGTCAGTTCCCAGAAACTGTAGTGCTCTGTTTGAGGAAACCATCGTTTTTGAGTAAATCTTTCGTGTGAGGAAATTTCCTTTCGCACGTCTGAGGGATCCAAGGTAATCTTCGATGTTATCCGCCGTAATTGCGATATCCCGAAGCTCACTGCCACCACCGATAGGCACAAGCCTGTCCGACCACAGCTTTGTCACACCTGCCTTGCGACATTCCTTTGCCACCTTCGGCAGATGCTTGTGATTGTCCCTGTTCGCCGTAAAGCTGATATATGTACGGATCCCGTTTTTCTCAAGATACTCCGCTTTTCGGAGCACTCTGTCGTAATCACCTGAAGCACGAAGGCTGTCGTGAGTCTCTCTGTCACCGTCAATGCTGAGCTGTACGAAGGAAGCTCCCGTTTCCCGAAGCACCTTTATCATACCGTCGTCAATAAATGAACCGTTGGAGAGAACGCCGTATGAGAATCTCTCACGATGTTCCCCGAGATACATAAGAATATCCCGTATATCCTCACGGATAAATGGCTCGCCGCCGGTAATGTTGATGTGTCCCCGTCTTTTTATTCCGTGGATACCGTTATACAGCCGAAGAAGCTTTGTATACTGATCTATAATATTTTTCACATCATCGGTGGAGAGGGGCTGTACATCTCCATCTTCTCTGTAGCAGTGCTTACAGCGAAGATTGCACCTACCGGTTATGTGGAACTGCATAAGAATACGTGATCTCATATCAGTCGTCTCCGCAACCGCCGCATCCGCCTCCGCAGGATGAACAAGATGAGCAGGACGAGCAGGACGAACATGAGGAGCAAGAGGAACAGCCACCGTTGTTGTTTTTGATTGTCTGCTTGCGTATGCGTTCCATTTCTATAAACTCCTCCGAATAGAGCTCCTCGGCACGTGCCACCGCAAAAATGATGTTTTTCAGATATTTTGCACCTGAATCAATATTCTTGCAGGCATAGGCTTTGAGAATATCCTCATTTGACATATTCTCAGAGATTCTGTTCTTTCCGTTTACAGCATGACGCCATCGATCATTTGAAAAATCTTCTGCATCTTTGCATATATTATCAAAGAAACTCGGGATCAATACAACACAAAACGCACTGACACAAAACAACATTGCACCGAGGTTAGAGCTTTCCTTTCCGCGTGCAAGTCCCAGAAAAAACTTCATTATTCCGGGATAAAGTGCCACAAACATCCATATCACTTTATGAAAAAGCACATTGTGAGCAACATATGCCACGCTTTTTCTGTATACGGACAAGGACCCAAAATCGAATAAATATAAAGAGTCGGAGATCTCAAATTCGTATACAGCTTTGCACATACTGAGAGGCTCTGCCTTGTCACCAAGCTCTATTCTATCCAGAAGGGATCTGAGAATTCCTTCTACCTTCGGAACTTTTTTAATATATTCCTCCACCTCTGCCGAAGTAACACCTTCTCTCAACCTGAGGCACGAGATCCGTTTTCCGGTATTCTTATCTGTCTCGGGATATTCCTCTACAATTTTGTCAAATTTCATCTTTAGGATGAAGTATCCGGTACGAAGATAATTGCTGAATGAGTTTATAGACATCAGCTCCTCGTCTGTATAATTCAGATCCGCTACGGCATCGGACAGCATATACATCCCATTGTCAAATATTCTTGAACTCAGAATATGGGAAATAATAAATACCACTATCATGTAACACGGCCAGATACAGATAAAAATATTACCTTTTATCATTCGTATAAAACCCGGCTGGTCATATTGTGCGAGTATATATGCCACAATAACAAGAACTACCGCTATAATCAAAAATACAGCCCATCTCTTTTTTTGTGCGGGAGTCATTCCGACATCCTTTACAGAAGCAATTCCCGGCGAAGAGGACTCACCGCAATGAGGGCAAAAGGAGCTCTTCTCAGGTAATTCCTTTCCACATCTTTCACACTGTATCATAAAGCTATTCTCCAAATAAATTCATCAGTCGTCTCCACAACCGCCGCATCCGCCACCACATGATGAACAGGACGAACATGATGAACACGACGAACAAGATGAGCATGATGAGCATGATGAGCATGAGGAACAGCCGTAACCGCTGTAGGAGCTTGGATTTCGTTGTTCTGTAACCATGCCTTTAGTTCTGATCACGTTTGTAGCATGAGACACGCTGTTTATAAGTGATTCCTTTTCGTTCTCACCGATCTCGCCATCACCGAATGCCATGTTGAAAACAACTGTACTGTCGTCAGCATCATCGGTAGTATAAGAATACTTTTGATTTATCGAATATGTCCAATACTCATTTAAAGCATACTCGCTTGTGCTTTTCTTGAAGCCAAACCACACGATGAACGCAATTATAATACCGACAACCAAAAAAATGACAGGTTTCCCGTAAAACAAGCCCATAGTAAATTTCAAAAGGCACGGGATTATAGCCGCAACACCGCACGCTGTGAACACTGAATCTCCGATCAGATCAAGCTCCGCCGTCTTTTTCTTAAAGTTTTTGAATGCTTCAGAATAACTGTTAACTCCGACAACACTCACGTTTTCTATAACGTCATTCATGTAATTTGCACCTTCGATGGTCTTCTCCACGGAAACAGACGGCGCATCAAAGATCCCAAGCTGTGCCTTGACGCTGTTCGAGTGCTTCTGTTGCTCTCTCATCTCAGCCCTCAGCTCCTCAAGATAGGCAATCGCATTCAAAGCTCTCTCCTGCATATATCGTATTATCTTCTCCGAGGTGGGGTTTTCTTTTATGTATCTGTCAAGCTCCTCCTCTGAGAGATCCCTGTTCAGATATATGCACATAGATGATGCTTTTCCTGTATAAACAGGGATCACGACATTATTCTTTATAAGTACTATCAGCTCATATGCCGTGCGTCTGTTTTCGGTAATTTTGTTTACACCGAGAAGATCCTCGCGGCTGTAATCGGCATTTATGATTTCCGGAAGATACTTTCTCGCATATCGCATCGGTATTACATGGGAAAGCCACATGCTTATAAAAAAATCGAAAATTGCAACAAGAATAAAAATACCGAGAAAGACCGTGCCCGGAATGCTTTTGATATGGAATACACATACAACACTCAGTATGTAGGACCCGAATGCCGTCGCCGCAATTATGATACGTCCCGTTTTATTCTCTAAATTATCCCGAGCAATACTTCGGATTATAAAAGCAACGGCGGGAATTACACACAGGATCGCATAGACCGGGTAAAGATAGCGAACTTCATCACCCGAGATCTGCGGAAGTGATAACATAAGAAAAATCGCAGACACCACACATAGTATTATTCCAAAAGCAAAACCGATACCTCGACCGGATTTCCTCTTGCCGTCAGCTATTTCTTTTTTACAATCGTTACACAGATCCGAGGATTGATCTGTCAATACACATCCGCACCGTACACACTTCATATAAACTACTCTCCGAATAAATTATCAGTCTCCGCAGCCTCCGCAGCCGCCTCCGCAGCCGCCTCCGCAACCGCCACCGCAACCTCCGCAAGAGGAGCAGGAGGAGCACGAAGAGCAACCACTGCCCGAGGAATTCATTCTTGCTGCCGCCTTCAGTGCCGCATCGATCGATGCGATCGACACTGCAACAGCCCCTGCAAACTCAAAGTCTACACTCGGGGACACAGCGGCGCAAACACTGTGTTGATGATTCTCATTATAATAAAATCCGTATCGCCCATTCACCTGAGCTGTAAATCTTCTTATTCCGCCATTTTTGATCTTCGACGAAACAACCACCATGATCACAGTGGCTATCATACCAAAAATGACCATTGTGCTGGAGATATCTCCGATATCCTTTTCGAAGTGAGATCCCATCGCCGCTTTCAGTATCCCCGGGAAAAGTCCGATAACCACACCTGAAAAAGCGATAGCATTCACCACAGCTCCCATCCGTGATTTCATCTCATCAATGAGCTTTCGTACCTCAGTGGTCTTTTTTAATATAGCACCTTTCACCGACACCTCAAGTATTTCGCTTACCGTAACACCTTTTAAGAGTGCCGGATTCTCGGGATCACGGTATTTTTCATTAACTGTATACTTATACTCTCTTATAACAGCATCTTTTTTGACTATAAATTCCAGTATCGGTTCTGCAGCAGGATAAGTTTTTACATAATTTGCGAGAGCTACCTCGGTAAAAGTTTCATTCAGCATGATATAGACATCACCGGTAGCATCCTTGTAGGATTTGACTATGATGCCGTCATTGAACATCTTTGTAAGATAGTACGCCGTAAGCCTATGATCCGTGATCTCATTTGCACAAAGGATCTCCTCCTCCGAGACAACTCTCTCCATAAGCCTTGCGGCATATCTCTCAGCCATGACGTTTCTCAAAACAATCTGGCAAACTATCGCCAAGGCAAGAGTCAAAAAGAAAATAAGCACCCATATTCCCGTAAAGGATTCTCCGGAGATCTGTCTCAGTGCAGGCATGAGAGTACCGTTCACCAAAACTGCTACAGGCAGAGACACAAGCACAAGAAATTCTCCCTTGTTCAGTATGTAACCTATGACAAACGCCACACCCGACAAGACCGAGAAAAGCGCAATAACGCCCGCATTATCATTTATATTGGAGGTATCGCCTACCTCAAGAGTAGAGATTGACGAAAAGCAGAATATTATAGCTGCAAAAAGAAACACAAATCCCACAGGTTTGCAGAGAATCACATTACGATCTTCTTTTTTGCGTTGCTGCAGGTCATTCATCGCCTCATTGTGACAATCATCACAAAGCATCCCGTCAGGTATCTGTTTTCCGCATCGTGTACAGTACATATGTCATACCACCTCAACGGTCACGCCGCATCTGTGTGCTTCCTTTGCAAGATCATCCGGCAGCGGCTCATCGCAAATGAGAACGCTCACACGCTCGAGTGAACAGAAGGTATAGGGAAGGCTCCGTCCGATCTTAGATGAATCCATGAGCATTATGACCTTATCCGCCTTTTCCACAACGGCACGTTTCAGTTCGCACTCTGCATAGTTACCGCCGGTAAAGCCGCTTCTGCCCGAAAGCCCCGAAGGGGAGAGCATGGCTATATCTATATTTATATCAGATACAAACCTCATTGCCTGAAGTCCGGATACCGCCTGATAATCTCTGTCAAGTCTGCCGCCTGTGATATTTACTATGGGAAGCCCTATTGCCGCAAGCTCAAGAGCCGCCGCAGGATTTGTTGTAGTAAAATTATATCTCTCGTTCTGAACGAACCTGACCATCTGCTGCAGTGTTGAACCGGAATCCATGAAGATGGATCTTCCCGTTTCAAGATATCCTGCCGCCGCACGTGCGATCTTCTCCTTCGCCAATACGTTCTCACGCATACGCTCGGTCATGGTATCATCGGTAGAGGCTGTGATGAATTTTGTGGATCTCACTCCTCCTCGGACCTTTATCGCATCTCCCTTTTCCTCAAAATAGGCAATGTCACGTCTCAGCGTCATTTCCGACACATCGGGAAAAGCGGAGCACAGCTCCGCAAGGGATACGTATGCCTTTGATTGAAGTATTCGTCTGATCTTTTCTCGTCTTACTTTTGACATACCGTTTTCCTTTCTGCGCAAATTTCACACTTATGTTGTTAGTATATCACATTTTGGGTACAAAAGTCAAGGAATATAACATCTTTATATCGTTGAAAATCAGTATCTATTCCTTAGTATATATGTGCAAATTAACAGTCACTGCTTCTTATTGACTAAATTCACAGCACATGATAGATTTATGTTAATAAATAACACCCCGGGATAAAATAAAGCAAAAATCCCCGTTGCGGTCTGCAACGGAGATTTTTACGTTATTCTTTTACGATCCTGTATCTGTCGGCATAGATCACACGGCGGCTGTCTGCAGGATCAAAGTCTGAAACTCTGTCCTCTGTATGATCATACACCACGATAAGCTCTCCGGGATTTATCTCAAAAATAGAGTTGTAACCGGAGGGACCACGGTCCCATTGACCGTCATTCTCCTTAATGATCACCCTCTCACCCCAGGTCTTTCCGTCATCATCGGAAATGAGGAAGAAGTTGTCCCACTTACCGGATGCACAGATGACTGCACCGTTTGACATCTTAAGGAGTCTGGGAAGAACGCCGAAGGGGTTGATCTCGATTGGAGCCTCCCATGTCTTACCGTAATCATAGGAATGAGCTACATAAAGGGGTGTGTACACCTCGTGTCCCTGTGTGCGGAGCGCACATAGGATGTGTCCCTCTCCGAGATAGAGAAGCTCAGGCTCACAAAATCCCTCAGCCTCGGGATTCCAGGGGTAGGTCTGACAGTCCGCCACGGTGGAGAGATACTCAAAGGTCACACCGTTATCATGGGACACCAGTACCCATGAGCGATACTGATAGAAGTCGTAATTCTTGAAATAGTCAAGCTTTGTCTTATCCTGCTTGAACTGGCCGTACATGGGGACGTAGATGTTGCCCATCTCATCCTGAATGGCACCTGTTCCTGCGCATCCCGCAGACCAATTTCCCTTTACCTGATCGTCACCGAAGCCGATGGACAGGTCGGGAATATCAACAAGTGCGAACTCTACCTGAATATTGCCCTCAAGAAGATCGTCGAAGCTCTTTGAACGGAATTTCTTCATAACGTAGGGGATCTTCTCCTGTACGTCGGGATCGAACTGACGCTTTGCTACATTATGGAATGCCTGTGCAAAATATGTGCCGTCCTGAAGTCTTGTCATCCCGGGAATATGACGGTCATGAAGAAGCTCCCATGTGTCACCCTTATCGGTAGAGTAAAGAGTAATGCTGCCCCATGCACTACCGCCGGTAGTCATGATCCTGCCGTCCTCAGCAACGGTGTTTGAGCAGGCATAGTGCCCTCTCCAAAGTCTTTTTGAATCTATAAGTTCTGCTCTGTAGCCCATAATTATGACCATGCCTTTCTTTGCATTTGTGTCGTTCTTCCGAAGGAAAATGCCGAGCTCGCTTTTGCGAGGCAAGGCACAAATGGCGTTTGAAAACAGCAGACCTTAGTTCTGCACAGGTTTTGTTTTCAAACTTATTTCCTCGGTAGCAATTTATTCCGCTGTACGGTTACGGTAATTGTAGCAGATTTTTTCTTTGTATGCAATACCATGAACAACATTTAAAGAATAAATTTATACAGACGAAGAATCCGTACAACCGCAGATCTCAAGAACTCCCACAGTTACATCATCGGCACCTCTGTATTGTTCTGCGGCACATTTCGCAATAGTGGCAGCAGCTCTGTCAAGATCACCTCCGGGAGCAAGAAGTCCTTTTCCACACTCTCCGCAAATAAGCTCATATAGCCACGTGGGATCCTCTCCGTCGGGCACAGCTCCGTCGGAGAGCATGATAACAAGATCCCCTTCTCTTGCAGAAAACTGAAGTCTCTCAGCATCAAAGGTCGATACTATCCCCACCGGGACTGTCTTTGAGGAAAGCTTGAAAAGCCTGTTACCTCGAAGCACGAAGGAAGGTGCGGCCCCCGATTTCACAAATCTCAGCTCTCCTGTTATAAGATCAGCCTCCAAAAGGTCAACGGTAGTAAAGCATTCGGTACCTCTTCTTGAGAGAAAGCTGTTCAGCATATCCAAAGCAGTGTGGAGTGTCGCTCCCGCAGAGAGCATCCTCTCAAGAAAAACAGCAGTAACTCCCGACGTGAGTGCCGCATCTCTTCCGCTTCCCATCCCGTCAGATATAAGTGTGTAAAAATATCCGCCGTCACCCTTGAATGAAGATATACAGTCCCCACAGGTCTCTCCCCGTTTGGCAAGAGAGCATCTGCCGAGCTTTACTGAAAAGCTTTCTGCCGTATGAAGGCTCATGCTCACCCTGCCTCCGTCGATTCTGTATTCAGGAGGCGTTACCTTGCATCCGAGAACAGAGGCGGCGGCACTTCTTATCTCTTCATTACCCGCCGTACATCCCCTCTCAAGTCCGTGTACAAGAATCCGTCTGTGACGTTTGCCGTAAACGATCACCTCTGTAGCACGAAGTCCCATGGAATCAAAACGGAATGAAAGCGCTCTTGCCGTTTCGGGATCGGGAGCATAATCCTCATCCGTACCCTTTGCCGTATCTCTGATAAGTTTGGACATATTCTCATAATCCTGCGCCATGTCCGCCGTACCGCACTTATCCGATGCCTTTGCGGCAACGGTTCTCGCACCCATGTTTATCCTTGAAATGATGGAGTCAGAGTTAAAACACCTTTGCCGCATACCCTCCGTAAGGTAGCTCTCATCCACGGAAGCACCGTTTCGTGCTGTCGATGCCATGGCATTTATCGCCGCCGCAGTAGTTCTGTACTCCCGTCCCCAACATATTTCTCTGTTATCGCACAGCTCACAGCTCTCATCGAATGCATCGTCACACATCTGACGCATCTCCTCTGCCGTCGGCCTCATAAAAACGCTCGAAAGCTTCTTCATTGCCACAGATACGGAAAGAAGTCCGTCAGACAGCGAGGAGAGCCTTTTTCTTTGTGCATTGGCTCTGTCACCGGTTATTACCGACATATCCGGCCCACACGTTTTCCCTTCATCTTTTAAGATCTGT
Organism: Oscillospiraceae bacterium; assembly: GCA_015065335.1. Taxonomy (GTDB): domain Bacteria; phylum Bacillota; class Clostridia; order Oscillospirales; family CAG-272; genus UMGS1312. Next base: position 13,613 of record SVQM01000044.1, read on the forward strand.
GACGGAATAAGCTTATACCTGATGATAGGTATAACAACCGCCACGGTAAACATAAGCTCCGGGAAAAGATCTCCGAAAGCATATGCCCCTCCGCTGTATATACCGAAGGCAAGAGCAAGCATAGTTCCCACAAAAGTAGCCAGAACGGGAGAAAGACCCATAAGAACTCCCGATCCGATGGCTGCCGCAGCATATATGAATGAATACTCAGGTACTGCGGCAAGTCCTGCTGCAACACCGAGCATCAAGCCTCTTTTCATTCCGTACGAATATGTACAAAGAAGCACTCCGAGCATTGATATCACAGCGGCAACAGTCTCACCCGTGGGTGACAGCACTCTCAAAAAATACATAATGGAGAAAAACAGTGTACATATACCCGATTCGACAGACGGTACGGCACCCTTGGCGGCAGAGAATATTCCCTGCAGGGACACGGTTATTATGGGACACACGGCGGCTGACAGGACGATCATACAAAGATCGTAAAAGCCTATCCCTCCCGGGAGCACGAAAAGCACTGTCTGCATCACTCCCGCCACTGCCGAAAGGATCGCGCGGAGAACAGAGGTATCCCGTCCGCTTATGCCTGCGATTCTGCCGAACAATAATATCGCACCGGCTGCCGCCGCACAAATCAAACATATGTAGAATCCGCCTCGCACAAAAAGAGAGGACACCGCAGCCGCAGCCGCAGCTATAAATGCATTTTTACCGTCTGCTGCGGCACATACCGCAGATATTCCGAAGGGATATATCCCAAGATCAAGCCCAACACCTCCGAACAGAAGGCAATAAACAGCGGGAAGCACGGTACGTACAAGAAAAAACTTGTGTCGAAGTATAAGCTCCCATACATTCTTCAACCCGACAGTTATTTTCGATGTACCCTCTCCTCCCGAAAAGATTCCGCAGATCCTTTCACCTATACCAACAGTACTGTCATTCGTCGTGACCTCACCGCTTTCCATCGTGAGTTCATCATTTTCAGCACCCACTATCCTTTTCCTTCGACTTTTTTTCATAACGTCCTCCGTTTTTGCTTTATCATACACCTCAGAAGCCGAAAGACATGTCGATTCACACAGAGATCATTTTGTCACAAAACAAGGGGGAAATAGAATTTATCTCAAATATAGCGGTACGGGATGATTCCCCAAGAAAAAAAGTCCGAAGCACATCACAAAAAAGTGAGTTTTGCGATAAGTTTTCGGAAAGTATCATTGACTAAAGTTTATCTTTATGATAATATTGACCTTAGATAATACCGCCACAGCGGGAATATAAGTAAAGGATCGGTAATAATTATGATAGTTACAAGACCTCCTATGGGCTGGAACTCATGGAACACCTTCGGCGACAGGATAAACGAAGATGTTGTAAAGGAGACCGCACGTGCAATGGTCGACACGGGTCTCCGTGATGCAGGTTATGAATATGTGGTGATCGACGACTGTTGGTCTGTACACTCAGGCAGAGACGAGAACGGCCGTCTCATCCCAAATCCCGAAAAATTCCCTTCGGGAATGAAGGCTCTCGCCGATTACATCCACTCCCTCGGACTGAAGTTCGGTATCTACTCCTGTGACGGTTCACATACCTGTGCAGGCTATCCCGCTTCATTCGATCACGAATTTGTCGATGCGGAGCAGTTTGCCGAATGGGGAGTAGATTACCTGAAGTACGACAATTGCTGGAAGCCTTCCATGATCCCGGGACGTGTCCTCTACAACAAGATGGCTCTTGCACTCCGTGCTACGGGACGTGACATTCTGTTCTCTGCCTGTAACTGGGGAACTGAGAACGCCTCCGAATGGATGAGCTCCGTTGGTGCACATATGTATCGTTCCACCTTTGATATTGCGGATTCCTTTGAAAGTGTCAAGGATCTCGCTCTCGGACAGATCGAAAAATACACCACTACCGGCTACAACTGCTTCAACGATCTTGATATGCTCATCTGCGGAATGAACGGTAAGGGCAATGTGGGCATCTCCGGATGTACCATGGATGAGTATACCCTGCACTTCGCTCTGTGGTGCTTCCTCGGCTCGCCCCTCATGATCGGCTGTGATATCAGAAATATCGACGAAGAAACTCTTGCACTTCTGAAGCATCCCGAGCTTATTCGTCTCAATCAGGATGCGGAGACAAGACCTCCCTACATCGTACATAAGAATGCCGGCAACTGCTACACTCTTTTCCGTCATCTTGAGAACGGTGAGTATGCTGTAGGTTTCTTTAACCTCAATGATGAAGGTCAGACTCACGCTCGCTTTGAATCATTTGAGATCGGTATGACCGTGGGTGCGCCATATGTTCTTGAATTTACAAACATGATGACAGGTGAGAAGCAGATCGTCACCGAATACAAGAATTATTTCATGCATCCTCACACCTTCGAGCTGTTCAGAGTAAAGCTTGTAAGAAAATAAAAAACACAAAAACATCCCCGAAAAGCTGTAAGCTTTCGGGGATGTTTCCGTTTATTTCATATATTTGAGGAGATACGCATAGTACACATCAGCCATTTTGAGATATCCGTACACATTGGGATGACCGTTGCTCACTCTTGTGATTTCGGCAGGATTTCGTGATGATACTGCAACTGTTTCTGTAGGGAAATCATGCTCCGTGTCCATGTTCATGTAAACGGGTACGAGGTAAACGTCCTCCATCTTACCCTCGTAATTGGTAATGTACGCTCTCGCAAGCTCATACCAGCGCATACGCATATATGGCGATGTATTGTTGCTTTGTGATGCCACACCTGCATATTTGTCCTGTCCCAC
>SVQM01000151.1 GCA_015065335.1 Oscillospiraceae bacterium
TGAAAAAACTTCTTACGCTTGTGCTGACGGGAGCGATGCTTCTGTCATGTGCAGTATCCGTTTTTGCTGATGATGCAGGGCTTGCTCTTGCTGAGGGGTCTCATCTCAAGGTCGAAAACGGGATCGTCGACATGATCGACGGAGCTATCACCGTAGGTGAGCTGAAAGCGAATTTTGCAGGTGCAGTCGATGTTGCCGGTAAGGCTGACGATGCGGCTGTATGCGCAGACGATGTTGTGACCGCAGGCGGCGAGACCGCTAAGGCGATCATATGGGGCGATGCATCAAAGGACGGTAAGATCACACTTACCGATGCTACAAGAATGCTTCAGTCTATTGCCAAGTGGAATGTTGACATCTCTGCTACCGCAGGTGACGTTGACAGAAACGAAAAGCTCACACTTGCAGATGTTTCAAAGCTTCTGCAGAAGCTCGCTAAGTGGAGCGATATCTCCCTTGGTAATGTTCGTCTTGTATATGAGAACAAGAAGATCGAAGCAGAGCACGAGGACAGCACCATCGACCTCACTTTCGTTGATATGATGTACAAGCACGGAAGAGAGGCCGGCGCTTATGCGGATTATGATGCGTATGCTCACAAGATGAAGCTTGCGAAGAACGAGTCAGAGTCATGCCAGGCTATCATCTGTTCCGATGCTGACCGTGAGGGACTTTCTGCTGAGATCACACCATTTGTTTCAGAGTTCGGTGACGCTGAAATGGAAGCAAAGCTTGAGTGGGTGCTGTACTACGACCACAACATGGCATGGCCGATCATCAAGAATGACAAAACCAAAGAGACCGGATATTGGAGAAACACCGATGAGTACGTAAATTGGATCGGTGCTGACATTCCCGAGGTGCTTCTCTCAATGGCAGAGACCTTTGAGCTTGAGGCAAATCTGGTTCAACATCTTGTTATCACTACTACCTCAACAAAGGATACTCCTGCGGGAATGTATACCTCTACTCTCAATATCAAAGAGGGTGACAAGGTAATTAAGACTGCTAAGATCTATGCATACGTGTGGGATTTCACTCTTCCCGATGCACCTTACAGTGCTTCTCTCTTTGCTAATGCGCAGTATGTGGCTGATAAAGGAGACGGTCAAAGCGATAAGATCGACTATTACGATATGATGCTTGATCAGAATCTTTCAAGCTATATCCTCCCTTATGAGATCACCGATCCCAGGGCTGATGCATATATGTCCGATCCCCGTGTTACCGCATTCGTTATTGCAGGCGGTGGAAGACTTTACGGCGATAATATGTACGGCGGTATGATGGATTGCAGTGATGAGGAGACCGTTGCTAACTACAATAAGGTAATGTCCAACCCCGAATGGGCGAAGAAGGGACTGTTCTACTATACCGATGAGCCCTTCGGTGAAAGACTCCGCAACGTTAAGATGACGTGGGAGTACGCTACCGAGCTTCTCGGTACTACAAACATCCGTAACATCACTCCTCTTGCCGGTAACGGTGATATCATCGACGAAACAGGTAAAGAGGTAGACTATGTTGCATACATCGATCCCTATATAAATGTATGGTGTCCTCAGTCTCCCGCATTCCAACCTCTGTCCGAGGGTGGTCTCTGGACTCCCAGAAGATTCCAGAAGATCTACGGAGATTTTACCGACAGAGCGAAGGCGTTTAAGGAGCGCGGCGAGGAGATGTGGTGGTATGTATGCTGCGCTCCTGAGATCCCTTACGCCAACTACTTTACTTGGTACCAGGGCGTTGTTGTGAGACTTCTCTCCTGGCAGCAGTATTTCAATGACGTTGACGGCGTACTCTACTACGGTATCGGTGTACACTGGGATAAGATCTCCAAGTATAAGTTCAATATCTATAACGGTGACGGTGTTCTTGCATTCCCCGGTGAGTTCTGGGGACGCACAGGTCCTTCTCCCTCATGGAGACTGTACCAGATCCGTGACGGATATGATGACTTCGACTACATGAAGCTCGCAGAGGAGCTTGTAGGTCGTGAGGCTGTAATGAAGATCGTAACAAAGGTTTCCTCCGGTATGCTCAATTATACCGAGGATTACAGAGTTCTTGACGCTTGCCGTGATGAGATCGTACAGCTCATCCTCGACAATCAGAAATGACAAAGCAAAAAGGCAGAGCTTCGGCTCTGCCTTTTTGAGGGAATAAGGAAGAGTGAAGAAGGAAGAGGTATGGTAGCTTTTTGCAAAGCAAAAAGCAGATTTTATGATAAAATGAGTACGAGATCTCCTTATCACTGTATTTCTGTAGGACAAGCAAACGATTTACCGTTATCACAGTGATCCTATACCGTCGATTTCAACGAAGTGAGAAATCGACATTTGGTATTCCCCATCCAAATAAAAAATACGCAAGGCAGCATCCCGCTGCCTTGCTGTCAAAAGAATACAGTACCCCTATCCGGCTACACAGTATAAAGTTTTTGCGGAGCTTTTTTCAAAAAGCGACCGTTCCTTTTCACGAAAGCGACCGTTTCTTTTCAAAAAGCGACCGTCTCCCTTGCAATATCCCCTTTGACTTTCGGTTGACACAGCCATTTTGCTTTGTTATAATGATTATAAACTGATAAAGAGGAGAATGATAATGGATATGAGAGAGTTATTATCGGTGGCTGCTTCCGCAGCAGATGCGGCGTATGCGCCATATTCGGGATTTTCCGTTGGTGCGGCGCTCCTTTGCGATGATGGGACGGTCTTTACGGGATGTAATATTGAAAATGCGTCATATTCCGTGACGGTCTGTGCGGAGAGAGTTGCTCTGTTTTCTGCCGTGGCGGCAGGATACAGGGATTTTTCCGCTATTGCTGTAGCAGGAGGACGGGATGGAGACTACAGTTTACCGTGTCCGCCATGCGGAATTTGCCGTCAAGCACTTGCGGAATTTTGC
>SVQM01000045.1 GCA_015065335.1 Oscillospiraceae bacterium
GGGGTGATGGGGTAGATTGCAGCTACCTCGGTGAACGCATAACTGACATGCGCCGCCGCGGTATTACCGTCCATGGATATCATTTTTCTGGACATGGTTTTTTGCCTCCTATATATGTATATTTTTAAAACTATTGGACTTTGGCGGAATGGAGCAATTTTATATCACTTCATTATCCACCACTCTATATTATAATACTTTTCTTCTCGGATGTAAAGAAGATTTAAGATATTATTTGTCAAAATTTCTGCCCTTTTTTGAAAATTTCACAATTTGAACCAAAAATCAGCTCTTTTTTATAAGAACAAGCGCTGTTATGCCTCCGCAAAGCACCACAACAATGACGATAACGAAAAACACAGTATCAGCACCGCTGTTATTTTTATCATCAGACGGTGAATCTGTATCATCATTCATGGTTTCCGTCACAGCCTTTAATGTAGTAGTCTCGGTATCCGGAGCACTCGTTTCGGGCGGTTCGGTCTCGGGAGGAATATCACGTCTCAGAGTCACATTCTCAAACATATCCCCTGCCATATCATCCCCGACCGTAGTTCGATACAGTCCGAACTTACACGGACTGTATTTCGTGATCTGTGATGCAGAGGTAATAGGTGCATCTTCAGTTCCCACAAGCCAATCGGTAAACCAAGTCCAGTGCTGTGAATTATGGCATCCGTATCCTTCGACGCTCATCTGGTATGCAGTACGTCCTCCGAAATATTCGAGAGGCTCATCATAATTCATCGTTATCTGCTTATCCTCCCAAAGATGGACATACGTTTTTGGTACATTCCATACTCCGTATGCAGATGCTGATTCGGGATAACTTGCGGCATCTGCGGAAAGCTCAAGTGCCTCGATGAGAGTATTTGTGTTAAGTCTGTGAGTTCCGTGACCGTATTCTCCGTTCACATCGTGGGCAACAATGATCTCAGGCTTAAATCTGCGGATCATCTCGCACTGATAAGCAACAAAATCCTCTCTCTCATATCCGTAATCCGCAAAGGAGTTCACCGCCCAATCAAGAGATTCGGAATAAAGATCGGGGAATCTTCCGATAACGGGATAATGTGTTGCACCTGCTGCCCACAGTCCGTTGAGCTGCTCATGAAGTCTTACGGGCACATCATCGTGATAACAGAAATATACCACCTGCAGATCTATATCATTTGCGGCACAGTGAGGGATAAGTCCGGCAAAAAAGAGCTGTTCGTCATCACTGTGAGATGAGAGAAGCATAACGTCTGCCTTTTCGTAGGGAGACTTCCACACCTGAACATCAGCAGGAGGCTCACCTTCTCCGAAGATCCTGAGCTCACATATCTGCGCATCTTCGGAAAACGTCATGGTAACACTGTCCGAGATCGAAGAAAGAGGCACATACTCATGGAGAAATCCGCTATTTCCGCAATCAGTCGAAATATCTCCGAAAGACACTGTCCACGGATGAGCCTTCAGATGAAATTTCACGTACAGTGCACCTATTCCCGCACCTTCAACAGTAATGCTCTCCCCTGCCGGCACGGTAACAAATGTGGTCTCTGCTCCATCGGTAAGATTAGCGCACCATTCTCCGTTTGACATAGATACAACACATTCAGCAGTAAGCTCAGGTGATACATTCTCCTCCTCCGCCGACACAGACATTACTAAAGGTAATAAAAAGATCACCGCAAGCACTGCACCAAAAAGCTTATTCCTCATTTTCGATTATTCCCTCCGGGAGATCGATCTTGTTCGGATCGATCCTGCCGTGAACTCTTTCATGATAAGATACGCTTCCTCGAAGAAGCTTCACCAGATAATTATTGAATGTAAGCCCTTCATGCTCTGCCACAGCCGCCGCCTTACGGCACATATCCTCATCAAGTCTGAGCTCGAATTTAACTTTATTCTTCATTTTATCCTCCGATTTTAAACACATATTTGTTTTTATAATTGTATCACATTTCAGAAAAACTTGCAAATATTTTGTTTAGTAAAAATGTTTTTTACTAAACAAACACAACATATTATCATAAAAATAATGTATTCACAGAATTTTCAACAATGAATTATTGATTTTTTCGTCATTTTACTGTATAATATTTAGACATGATTTATTATTATACACGACAAATAAACATATAAATTTTTAATTATCCTATATTTACATCTTACCTTTATTGAAAGGATCTACACTGATGAGTCTGAAAAAAATCACAACACGTCTGCTGACAGCGGCCATTATCGTGTCCCTATTTTCCGGGTGTTCAGATGAAAAGCATATTATATCCTACGATTCAGCCACCACTGAAGCAGTCGAGGAAAAATCCCCGAAAATTGCAAAAAAGGATATTTCCGCAGTTCTTCTTCTTCCTGATGATCCCGATGACGGCGCCTGTATGTCTGCGGCTCACAAGGAAGCATTCATTTCCGCAACAAAAGATCTCGGCATCAATGCTGCTGTTCTTCCAAAGGTTTCCGATGACAGCATAAACGAAGCTACAAATTCAGCAAACATCATCTTTGGTGCCGGATATGACTATATGAATCTCCTCGATGATAAAGCAAAAGAGAATCCGGAAAAGCTTTTCTCCTGCTTCGGGGGATACAAATACAACAGCACAAATTACACAAACTATTACACTGCTATATATGAGGCTCAGTATCTTGCAGGCATCGCCGCAGGTACTAACTCGACCTCCGGTAAGATCGGTGTTATCTCTGAATACAGTAAGGAATACCCTGACAGTGCTGCTGAGATAAACAGCTTTGCTCTCGGTGCAAGAGCTGCTAATCCCGAGGCACAGATTATCGTTCGTTCTCTCGGATCTCGCTCCGATACCTCCCTTGCCGAGCAATGCACACATTCTCTCATCGCCGAGGGGTGTGATGTTATCTCCATACAGTGCGATACTTCAATCCCTTCAAAGGTAGCTTCAGAAAAGGACGTTTACCACATTGGCTACGGTACCGTTATGTGTGACTCCGACACAGATGACAGTGCGGAGCTTTGTCTGACATCCGTTGTGTGGGATCTTACCGAATACTACAAATCTGCTTTTAATTCCGCAATGAACGGTACATGGGCTGCATCAAATTATTATGGCACATTAAGTGACAATGCGGTAATGCTGGCTGAGCTGTGCGAAGATGCTGATCCCATTACCATTGAACGTATAAACAGTGCTTCAAAGCTGATAAATGAAGCTAAGTTTGAGATATTCTCTAATAAGAAAATTGAATTCAGTGCCGAAGGTGTTGCTTCTCTTAAAGATGCCGCTCTTGTGGATAATAATTCAAATATTATGATCTCCGAGGACGGAACACAGTGCTTCCTGTACAGCGGCGATGAGCTTGTTCCCATTGATCCTGCCGCCGTAACATCTGATCATCTTGCATCTTCCAATATGAATTATCTCGTAGAAGGTGTCATCGTAAGAGAATAACTAAAATATTATGTGTCCTCTGTGTTCATTTTACATAGAGGACACGATTTTTTTTAAATTCCTGAAAAATTATATTGACATAGTTTCACAGATATGATACAATATACTTCACGCAGGGATATCGAAGTGGCCATAACGAGGCGGTCTTGAAAACCGTTTGGGGGCAACCCCGCGTGGGTTCGAATCCCACTCCCTGCGCCATGAAGGGCTCTCGCTTGAGAGCCCTTATTTTATTGATATTACGCCGAAACCTCAATAAAACAAGGTGTAACGAGGATTTTGTGTTTTCTTTTTTCGGTTCTCGAAGTTATTCCAAAATCCCTCTTGGTATGCAAAAATATGCTCCATGCATACCAATATGCATACCAAAACGCACACCAAAACGGCACCCGAAGGTGCCGTTTTCCTTTTACCTAAGAATCCCCTTAGACCCAAGGAGTCCCCTATTACCAAGCAGCCCTCCCGAACCGAGTTTGTTCTTTGATCCTAAAAGACCACCATTTCCAAGAAGACCGCCGTTCTTCTTTTTCTGATATACAGACTTCGATACACCGCAGATCTCATACAGCACCACAAGCACAGAGTAATCCGCATTCGGCAAAGCCTCCCTGATAGCTCGGAGCTTCTTTTTCGACAAAGAATTCTTTATCGCTTTTCCGTTCCGGTCCTTGTCCGACTCAAGTCCGAATACAGCCTCCTTTGCCGCAAGATATTCGTCAACTGTACCGCCGGCGGCGATCACGTCATCAATATCCTTGTCAAGATCTTCTCGGTTGTTTTTTGATGTTATAGAATATTTGAGGATCGCGTACTGTTCATCACCGGTGATGTCGGAGTCAATGAGTATCCCTAACTTCTCTCCGTTGTTCTTAGCAAAACGTACATCCGCAACAACACCGTACAGCTTGCTCATGTCGGAGCCGAGCTTGTCCAGTTCATCAAGTGCATCCTTCTCGTTCTCCGTTGCCAGATGCTCGTAATAATACGCAGACTTCGAGGATTCCGTGATCGGACTCTCCTGCAGGCATTCGTACCGTGCAGCTTTACTGTTCGCATATCCTTCAGCCTTCAGCTCTTCTGTCGGAATGTTCTCGATCCGCTTCTGATTTGCAAGAGTCTGGAATATGTCATCACTTTTCTCCATCTGACCGTCACGGAGCATATCGAAGGCGGCACGTTCCTTCTCGGTTGCAAGCATTCCGTAGAACACCATTGCCGCGTCGATGTCGTCGATCGGAGAATCCATGAGATACTGAAGCTTCTCACCGTCTTTGTCGCATCCACGCATACCCATGAGAACTGCAGCACTGGTGACAGGATCACCGCCGGTGTAGTCGATAGCATCAAGAAGCGTCACCTCTTTCGGAGATGCGATCTTCTCTCGGTAAATGAGATACTCCTGCTCGGGAGTAAGACCGAGATCCTTCAGCACGGCAAGAGCTTCCTCCTTCGCCGTCGGTTCATCGGGATCCGAATCATCGGAGAACAGCACTGCGTTGAGATCGGAGTACCCGTCCCCGGTGAAGGTGTATTCTTCATCATCGGAATTATCGGACTTCTTCGCACCGGCTTCGTCAAGCAGATCTATAATGTCAGCAGCTTCATTCATCGTCATTCCTGTAGCCTCAAGATCAGCGATCAGAGCAGTCTCACCTTCGCTGTATGCTCGTCCACCGGAGGCATAATACTCATCTGTGGCGGACAGAGCATTGGGACCAAAAAAAACGCCTTGCGCTATGGTTTTTGTATCCCTCTCCACTGGATATTTTAGATTACCGCTGTTGTCGTATACACCACCTTGAACAAGGCTTACAATACCCAGTCCGGTTTTGTAGATCTGAGATCCTCCGGGGAAAAGTCCCTTGACTATTTCAATTGCACCCATACCGGCATCCATAAGCCCTTCTTTGCGTGTTTTGTCACGTTCCTCCTCAGTCGCTCCTTTGGGAAGAATTGCACTATAAATTCCGGGGCCGATATCTTCCCATATCGGACTGAAGTCAAGCATAGGCATCCTGCCTTCTGTAATACCTAACATTTGCCCTACACTTGATATGAATGGCAGATCATCTGCAGCTTCTTTTCCGAAGGCGGCAAGCGAATCGAGAACACCTTCGACACCTTTGAACTCAAGATCGTCACTACTACCGGTACCGTTTAGTATGTTATGTACTATCTCTCGCTGAGACGATCCAAACATAGATGCCACCGTATTCAGCACAATACCGATAATGTCCATTGGCACAGGACTCTTTCCGAGCCATTCTTCAAATCCCATATCCAGAAGCCACGCTGCAACCAGATATGTAATGATCGTTTGCGCAAGTTTAGTTTTCCACTTCTTACCGTGGATCTCCTTCATCTCATGCACGAGATCCTCATGTACAAACGAAAGAGAGTTCTCAATTTCAAGCTGAAACATAGTCGCACCACGGAGGAAGAAGTTTTTACTTTCAAACGCAAGCGGCCTCGCTCCTTTGGTACGGCTTGCCATTATAGCCTGACATAGTCTGTCGGATCGGATGATCGCTTCATCAACAGTCATACCGGAATCAACAAGCTCATAAAACAATGCTCTCTGCATCAAACGTACCGCAATATCATCGGTAGCACCGAACAGACCGCCAAGGAAGTCTTGCCATGTTTCCATCTTTCCTTTTTGCGAGATCTTCATGACACCCTTTTTACCGGTAAGAAAATCAGATCGCTCATCAAAGTTATACAGTTCATTAAGCCGACCGGTTACCATGTCTTCCATTGCACGTATCATATTCTTCGTTCCAGCTATAGATGTACCCATAGGGAGCTGAGAGAAGTTCATAAGAGCCGAGGAAAGATTACCGAGAACAGCACTTCGGGTGTATATTGTCTGGAGAGCTTGTCCGGCATTAAGCGCCGTTCTGCCAAGTAGATGTTCTATTCCTCGATCAAAGGCTGCCTGTTTTCCGGCGAGTACATTTGTGTAATCGTCGAGCCATGTAACAAACTTACCGGCATCACCGGTGAGCTTCGCTTTATTCAGCAGATCCTCACGTTTTTCATCAAGCTCCTGACGTGTAATCTTCCCGGAAAGAAAATCATCCTGTAATTTACCTACCTGCGCCTTGATCTCATCTGTTGAATTTTCTGTGCGGATCAATGTTGAGAATCCTCTGAGCTTCTGGATATCGTCCATGTGATAGATAATGTCGGAAGCATAGTTTAGGTACCCTTCAAATCCCTTGACTGCATCAAAATCTGTGGTGTTTCCTACACGCCTCTGCATAAACGGTGCCCATCTGTGGCCGGGCTTGAATACCTCGGTACGTCCCGCAAGTTGAGCCGGAAGTGCGGTCACCTCGGGATGGAATCCGAAACTTGAAAGGAGTTTTGATATTCCGTTTGTGCTTTCAGGCTGAATATGGGGAAAATAGTTCCGACGGAAGGAAACAGGATCATATCCGTGACTCACCAGCATATCATTGATACCGTCGAACAGCATATTGTACATCTGGCGCATATTATCGGAGATCATAAGTCTGCGGCGAATCTCACGATCCACATAGCTATCCCTCTCAGCCTGAGCTTCAGCACTGCCATCACCCTTCTTTATGTGTTCTACGGCATATTCATCAAGCTCAGTCTTGATATTCCACAGCACATCCTCCGGAGAAGTCTCCTCAACCATCTTACGGAGTTCTTTGATTTCTTTTTTGGAAAATTCCCCGGATTTGTATGCGGTTTCGTTGTCACGAAGCCGGCTCACCTCATCCCTGGCACTTTCCCATGCCTCTTCCGTAAGTTTTTTCATATCTCCGTTTGAGATGCTTTCCGGTGTTTCCTTGTGCTTTACTCGTGCCTTTTCCTTCAGTTCGGCTGTTCGGGTTTCTACCAGTTCCTTGGTGTATGCGGCGGCGAGATCTTTTTCAAGAGCTTCCCAGAATGAATCGGATATTACATCATATTTCAGACGTTCCATGTGGCCGAGAGTTTCTCTGTGAAGAAGCTCGGCTGTGACATCCTTAAACTTATTTCTGCGTAGTCCCGCATATTCCCAATAACCGCGCCCTTCGTTCCGAGCTTCGATCTCACCCTTGTCATACAGTTCGAGAGTAGCACCGGATTCACCGAGCCTTTGAACGTGCCCCGATTCAAATTTCGATATCTTACCGAACCTTGAATTAAAGTCCTTCAAAAGACGGTTTATAAACCGGATTCTCTCAGCTTCATTCCTGTGTATCGGGTAGATCAGCTCATCCGCAAGCTTACCTCCGAGGGTATCACCGAAAGCATATCTCATAGCCCTCTCCGGGGTAAGAAGATTCAGCTTCGGTGTGCCGAACCAGCCGATCTTCATTATGGAGTTCTTTCCAATCATCTCTTTGAGGCTGTTACGGTATTCCTCTGCAGTCCTTGCACGGAATTTCTGTATATTTTTGCTCTGTGAGATCTCGCTTTGATAGGCCTTCCACAAATTAGCAAACCTCATGATCTTGGCAGAATCAAATTCCTGAGGTATCTCGGATGGCAGTCTGTTTCCTTCGGCAATATCCTTTGCAATCTTCTTTTCTCCCGGAGCAAGTTTTTGAGCCATCCGTCTGGCTTCACGTTCAAGCCGGTCTCTCCTTACTGCTGACATTCTGAACTCAGCAGCAGTACCGTATTTCGAAGTGATTGGACTATCGATCATAACAGAAAGATTACGGAGTGCCGTGGAATGTTCACCTGCTGAGAGAGCACGAAGTGATCTGTATAGATCTGCAAGATAATGAACGTCATCAGAATCGGATTCTATGTATCCCTCGACAGCCAACTTTTCTGCCGCCGAAATAGAACCCTTATCCATATGACTTTCCTGCTTTTTGATCTCTCGGTTAAGGAACGCAATCTTTGAAGCAATTGCCTCTCGTTCTGTCTTTCCGGTAAGAGAATCTGTTGCGGCGAGGATATTCAGTGCCAGCTCCTTTGCCGGCGCACCGTATTCAAACCAAAACCGAGCATCACCGAGTGCGGTATTCTTGGAATCAAGGTACCAGTCATACATATACGGCTCGTCAAGATCTACCTCGCTGAGATCTTCCACGAAATCCAAAATCTTTCCTTCGGTTTCATTCCAATATTTTTCCCGATCCGTGCGGAGTTCTTCAAGTTTTTTCTCATAACGCTCAATCCTTTTTCGAGCCTCTGAAATCAGTTCTTCTGTCTCACTGTCTCGGCTTTGCTTTGCTGCCTCAAGATCAGCCTCTGCACGTTCAAGCCTGTCCTCATAAAGCTCAATATCATTTGCAAAGGAACCGTCTGTCTTATCTTGATCAACAAGCATTTTGTAGATGTACTGTGAATCCTTAGACATTGGATAAAGGCCACGGGCAATCTGTCCCGCATATTTTGAGATCTCATTCGTACGGCTTGCAATTACACCGTTATCGTCCACAATACGGAGTATCGTCCGTGTAGCAACATCTCGCTTTGCGGCTTCTACCTCAAGTTCTCCTTCAAACTCCTCGTAATTTTCCGCACCGTACTTGGTATTCCGAACAAGAGAGTCACTCTTTTGGATAACGGATGCAAGAGCAGAATTCTGTCTCTCGGCATCTGCTTCCATGATCGCATTGAACACTTCCTCACTGAGATTCTCACCGGGACCGTAGGCAAATGCTTCGTCCTCTGCGGTGATCTCTCCGGTGTTACCGCGAACGAAATAGTATTCTTCACCGGCTCTCCTTGCCTCCTCTGCAGCTTCAAATAGAGCCTCATTTCGATCCTGCACTGAGGCAACCTGTTTTCCGGAAGATTCTGCAAGAATGTATTCAGCCTCAATGCGAGCTTCTTCAGCTTCGGTAAGAGCTTCCGCAACATCGTACATCTCTGTTTCAAGTTCCTCGGAGATCGCTTCTTGAATAACATATTCAATACCATCAAGCGCAAGATCACCTCTCGCAAGGCTTATCTCTTTTCTTTGCTGTTCTGCAAGAAGCAGAGCTTCACTCTGAGAACCAAGCGCACGTTCTTCCGAAGCACGTCGGGCTTCCTCGACAATATCCCTATAAACGTCCACCTGATCCTCATAGAATCCCTCGGACTTTGCGGCGTATTCCTCCGGGGACAGCCTGCCGGCATAAGGAGCGAAGCGAGGTTCGGAGTCATAGGTCATCCATTCTCCGGTTTTGCTGTTTCTCCAAAGTCCGAGATCTTCCCAGATAGCAGCAGAACCGTTTCCGGCATCTTCCATTCTCTCAGCTTCGGCAATAACATCTCCGAACACATCGGGATCCGCAACGGTGCCGTTCCTGCGGCCGTCGTTCACCTCGGGCTCTTCTCTGTATCTCTCGATCTCGGCAGTGTCGTTGTCCTTCATCCACCGTCCCGTCTCGGAATCCTTCCACATACCGACAGCATCGTAGATCTCATCCTCGGTATATCCCTCGGATTTCATACGTTCGGCTTCTGCAACGGTATCTGCATCAAGACTTCCGGCAGAACGAGAGAAGGAAAACTGCTTGACACCGTCGGGATCTTGTGGTATACTTTTAGCAAAGGGTGACTTGTTTAATACTGACGGCACACGGATGCCTGAAGTCAATTGCAAGTTGCCCTTTAACTTTTCAAGATCAAAAACGACGTTATCTTTATTTTTTAGCAATTTTGTTATTCTTTCCTGCGAGTCCGGAGGATACAGTGTGACGAGAATGTTATATGTTCCTTGATCGTATCCGTTGAGGTGCTGCTCTCCTTTGAAGTTATCGAATTCCACTACAGCAAATACATTCTTGCTGTCAGTGGTTTTGTGTTTTATGATCTCTACAAACCTATCGGTACTTGCTTCATATACGATATGAGCCGGATCATCCATCTTTTTTATGATCTCAACTATATCATCAATCTCGAGTTCATGGGCTTTGCCACGCCCGTTCCATTCATCTTTTTTAGCGAGAGCTTGTCTAACCTTTTCGACTTGAATGGCGACCGGCCTGTCCTCTGCAATTTTGTTCAATTCTGTAGCATCAAAAATCCCTTCGCGTTTTGCCATCTCTTTGACAGCTTCAAGAAGAAGATCAGGAGTGTTTATGCGGACAGGAAAGTATGTACCGTTGTCAAACTCTCCTTTTTTTGCGAGCTCAAGCAACTCACTCAGGTCTTGTTCTGTGAGTGTAGCAGGATCTCTTCTGTCTCCTTTTTGGGGAAGAGAAAATTGCGAGGATTTGTTTTGTGAACCAGCACTTCCGGAACCCTTTCTACTCCTCTTCACATCCCTCAGCGCTCCTGCAAGCATCCTCCTCGCACGGTCGATCCTGCGGGTGTCCTCGTTTATTATGCCGATCTTCTCAAGGAATGTCACGATGAAGTCAAGTATCTTCTGCATGAGTGAAGGATTCTCTTCGCAGATCCGTCCGAGATCTTCCGAGTTTCCGAGCACGTGTTCCTGGGTGAACTGTGCAACGATCTCTGCATCGGCGCCGACAGTGCTCAGCTTCTTTCCGTGACGTGCATACAGCTCAGTTACCTCGGCTCTGAGCGTGGTGAGATCCTTGCCGGTGATCCTCTGCATCTCACGCAGTGCAAGTTCCTTGTACTGATTCCAGAAGCCCGCACGTTCCGCATGATGCGACAGCTCGTGAGCGAATACCACCGCAATGGGATCGTATGCATTCCTGTTCAGATAGATCGTGCCGTTCTCGTAGTATCCGTCACCACCCACATCGGGATCCCATGAGCCAAATACGATGGATACCCCGAACTCCTCGGCAACTCTCTCAAAAGCGGCAACGTCCTCCGGGGAAATATCATTTGCCTCAGCAGATTCTCTCGTTTCCCGTACCCGCTCCTCGGGAGAAGTGACTCTTGAATCGGAATAATATGGAGTGTTGACAGATCCGTCCGGATGTGATATACTGATATCGGAGACGTTTGACCCATTGTATTCGGTAGACCGGTACCGGCCATCGGGGATGTCTCCGTTAAAAGTGGCAGTGTTGGGTCCATCGTATCCTTCTCCGGTCAGTCGGGCGGTGTTTCCACCTGCCGTTTTTCTCTTTTCGGAGATATTTGTAGGCTCAAGGTTAATTATATCATAAAGAACCATTCCGCCACCTTTCTTGTTACCCACAAGAACATCGGCAGTATAATCGGATCCTCCGACTCTGATCTGTACCTTGCCACGGCCGAAGCTCTCTATATCATCCCGTCTTGGGTGAAGCGGAGCCTCGTTTACGTAATCCGTAGTAGCCTTCAGTATTTCGTCAACATTATCGGTGGAACGGAGCTTGTCCGCATACACCTCCGGAGATTCCTTAGAGATCATGTCGCTGTAGTCACTACCCACGATCTCACCACGGCTCTTACCTGTAATCTGAATATGACTGTTCCCCACGGTAACACCGTCGGGGAATTTTTCTTTCAGATTCCGTTTTACAGTTTTTCTCCATTCATTTTCGGGAACTCCTGCAAGAATATCCTCTTCAATGGTGACGAAAGGAGTGTTATTTCTGTCATACGATATACTGTACTGCCGTCCTGCATCAGCATCCACATCACCTTCACCGTTCAGCACATCCGCATATGTACGGTTCCTCTCGGCAACGGAAGATTCGGGGGAATATATAAGATCACGTGCGGCATCGGAGTATGTTTCGTCATACTTCCGGCTCTCAGGATTCAGCTTCTTTGACTCACTTCTGGTAAACTCACCACCCTCAATGATCTCCGAGAACCTTGCGGCAACATCTTCGGCAGTACGTGAATCCATTCCTCTGTCCACAAGTGCAGAAGTCATGTCTGCTGTGTTGTGGTACACACGTGCATCGTTTACCGCATAGGCAAGGCGTCCAACGTTTTTCGCAGTGGGATCTTTCTGTACATTGGCAATAGCCTCACCGAGCTTTGCCGCCATTAGGGGATCAAGTCCGTCAAGAGCACCGGTGGCAAGCTCGATCACCGAAGAAGTCATACCTCCGCTAATGATACGTGCTCCTTCATCCTTATAGGATCTGATACGGGATATTGAATCGGGTATAGCGTTAGTTCCACCCTCCATCACGCCACCGGAGATACCGCCGAGCAGAGCCGAGTATACGACCTCGCTCCACTCTACGTCTGAAAGTCCGTTTGATTCTCCGAGGGCGATATTTCGGATGATAGTCTGCTCAAGGATGGATTGAATTCCTTCTTCTCCTGCTTCCGACAGAGACGAAAGACCGACATTTACGGCTATCCTTCCCGCAGCATTATCAATACCCTTGACCATGTTTGAGATGCCCTTCGTAGGTAATCCTCCAAGCTTCGATATACCTCCGAGAGCCTTTTCAAGCGCCACCTCCGATATTCCCGTAAGAAGTCCGTAAGAGGCAGATTGCTCCTTCGTATATCCGAGCTGTCTCATCTGAGCATATCCGTTACCTGCAGCGGATGCTCCCATAAGCGTTGTTCCGGCAGCAGCACCAAGAGTAGGATTTATAAAGCCGAGGCCTATCGATGTGATAACTGATGGTAATTGGTTAGTAGTTGTGTTTATTACATCATAGAAGAATCCGCTAACCTTACCCATATCTTTGCGTATCTCTCCTGATGCAAGCTGAGCAGATGACGGAGTAAGAGCATATTCTTCATCGAAAAGGGAACGAATTCCACCGGAGAATTGATCTGCACCGGCTTCTGCGGCAAACAGGAGCTTTTCTAAAGTTGTATCGGTTTCGCCTACGATCCTACCGGCATGACGAGCATTAAGTGTGTACTGTAGAGCGTCAAGATATTTCTGTGCCTCCGATTCGCCTGATGTGTTATAGAGATAGTTGTACATGGCTATCTCGTCATCAGTCATCATGTCATAATTGCGGTCTTTGTAGTAATTTATAGCTGAGCTGTCGTTTTCAAGCTTACTATTATATTTCTTCCTGCCATTCTCATCATATCTTGAATGCTTCTTTGAGTTTATGAGAAAATACATTCCTTTGGCGCCGTCTGTGTAATAAGTACTCTTCTCAGCAAAATCAGCATTCCTGCGAAACTTCTCATACCCGGCAAGCGCCTGAGTGTCTTTTGCCTGCTTGAGGTACATTCGCTTTTCGTTTATGTAGCTGTTGATATCATCGCCGTAATCACCGAGAGCATCTCTCTGTATATACAAAGCCTCAAGCTCGCCTCTCACAGTTTGAATATCCATGATAGCACCGCCGTTATCGGGATCTATGGAGAGTATGTCCTCAAGCTCTGCGAGCTTTTCTTCCTTGCGTTTGATTTTATCCGTGAATTTCGTATAGTGGTTACTGATGGACTCCAGCTCATCGATCTCCTTCTGTCCCGCCTCAACATCAAATGTCCTGTATCCCTCGTAGGCATCATAAGCCTTCAGCCATTCATATTCTTCATTTATCCCCGGAATCATATATTCAGAAGTCCGTTTTTTTAGATCAGCCTCAGCAGATGCCCTCTCCTCATCGGACATGTTTCCGTATTTTTGATAGTATTTTGCCTGTCTCAGAGCATCGTCATACTTTTCTCTCGTATCTATCCCTTCGGGAAGGGTATACGTGCCTATTCTCTCTTCATATATCCCGTCAAGAGTATCAAGGAGCTCCAGCCCCTTTTTCATGGTATCGCCGTCGAGCACCTTCGAGGTCTCAAATACACGGCGGTACATATCCATCTTTTCTTTTGCACCGTTCCTTGAATCACTGTACTTTTGTCCTTTGGTGAATCCATCTGTGTCATTGTCAATGGCTGTGATGGCATCGCTTTGTTCTTTTATAAATCTATCAAAGGAGGTGGTGATAAGGGCAACACCGGAATTTCCACCTATATCTTTTAGCAGATCTGTTGTGGAAGCAGGTGAAGGAGAAACCGTTAAAGTTTCTCCTTCATTATCAAAAGAATCAGCACTCGGCACCTGTATACCCACATTTCGAAGAAGTCTGTTTCTTATTTTCGCAGGGTTTGTTTTCATATCCTTATCCTTTCTGCAGATATTTGTCGGCGATCTTGTGGAGGTAATCATCATAGCTTACGGCGTTCCATTTATCAAGCACAAACTTGCGGGAATAATCCTTCAAGGTTGACCATCTGTCGGGAGGAATAACGGTCTGTACGATTCCAAGATCGTCGAGAACTTCAACAAGTATATCATAGAACTCTTTTCCGGTTGAAGTATCATCATCCTTAGATTCAGTGCCGTTATCATCGGTGATTTCCCCGGCATAATACACATCAATAGGATCCATGCCGTAAACGTTTCTGCAATAATCCCATACAGATGCATCCCAGTAATTTGCTCCGAGACTTACCTTTATAGCCATAATGCTATGATCCGAATCCGTGTAACCGAATGAGTCTGTATCGCTTACGCCCGATCCGGAGCTGAGACTCTTATTTTGGATATTCTTTGCATAGCTTGTGTCAACACCAAGAGCATCATATCCCGAATAGTCACCTAAAGCGCCCTTTCTTTCTGCCTCTGTCCACTTATCCTGTTCAAGGATCTTCGTGAGATCGATGTTCGGATCTATCATCTTCAGGTATCTTACATCTCCGGTGTTCTGATACATCGTCATGTAATACTCGGCATCTTCACGGTCTCTGTTGCTTTCAAGGTAACTCGTATCGAACTCAAGAGCTGAAAGCCCCGAATAATCACCGTACTGAGCTTTGATAAGTGCATCCTCCAGGAGCGTATCCTTCTCAATTTTGGATGTGTCGACTCCCATACCTTTAAGTCCGGAAAGATCTCCGTACTCAGCCAAAGTACCCGCATATGAAAGATCGTTATTCTTCACACCGAGAAGTGTATTAAGATCAGCTCTATCCCTCTCTGCATCTGCGGCATACTGATTATATTCCATCTCATACAGCTCGGGGATCTTGTCCGCCAGAGCACCTGCGTACTGATTCTGTTGTGCAGCGGTAGCAGTCACAGCATAAGATGAGGGAACACCTCCGGTTCTTGCAGATACCTTTGAAAGTGTGTCCTTCGCCGCAAGATCGCCCTCTCTCTTGTACTGTTTAGCATACGCCTGATAAATAGGGCTCTCGGTACCGGAGAATTCAAAGGGCTCTCGATTTACCACCTTGCCGAGCAGATATTCCTGACTCTTTCCATAATCTCCCGGAGTGACCTCTTTCCCCTTGTACGGATCCATTGCAGCCTCAGGAGACCACCCGGCAGTAAACTTCATCATTGTCGATACATCGGAAAGATTCATCTTCCCATCGCCGTTGGCATCTACCTGCTTTGACTTATCTCCCGATGCAAGACCACGAAGCATGTTTGCGGAATCCGTAAGATTATATTTATTTTTCTTGGTCGCAACCGCCATATATTTCTCCTTTCGTTTATTATTTTCCCGAACCAACCGAGGACTCGATGGCAATATACGAGAGCTGCCACTCTCCCACACCTTCGATCTTCAAGGTAAAGTGATCGCACCTCCGAACAGATACCGGAAGACTCACGGACGTCTTCACGCCGTCCTCTCCGCCATCGATCACACCGCCTGGAACGTCTATAAATTCCCCTTCGGAATCGTATTTGATCATCAGCTTTACTCGGGCACCGTCGGCAATACGGAATCGCATTTGTACTACGTGAGGATATTTTCGATCGGCAGTATCGAAAGTATAATCAGTAAAGATAAGCGA
>SVQM01000046.1 GCA_015065335.1 Oscillospiraceae bacterium
CCCTCACGGTCAACTACGTTACCTGCACCGACCTTAACGGTGTCACCGTACTTCTCACGGATGAAATCGATGGTCATCTTCTGCCAGCAGGAATATCCTTCGGAGGAGTCGATACAAAGCACATCAACACCTGCCTCAACAAGAGCGGGAACTCTTTCTTTATAATCAAGAGTGTTGATGCCGGCACCTACAAGATAACGCTTCTCGGAGTCGAGAACTTCCTGGGGGTTGTCCTTGTGCTGGCTGTAATCCTTGCGGAATACGAAGTAGCAGAGATGTCCCTCTGCGTCAATAATGGGCAGAGAATTCAGCTTATTATCCCAGATGATATCATTTGCTACTTTCAGAGAGGTAGTGTCGGGAGCTGTGACCAGCTTTTCAAGCGGAGTCATAAAATCAGCTACCTTCTCATTGGTGGTCATACGGCTGACACGGTAATCTCTGCCGGTGACGACACCAAGAAGCTTTCCGTTTGCGGTACCGTCATCGGTTACAGCAATAGTGGAATGTCCTTTTTCCTCAACGAGAGCGAGAACGTCGGCAAGGGTATTGTCGGGGCGAAGGTTGGAATCACTCACAACGAAGCCTGCCTTGTAGCCCTTTACCTTTGCGACCATAGCTGCCTCGTCCTCAATGGATTGAGAGCCGTAAATAAAGGAGATGCCGCCCTCTTTTGCAAGAGCGATGGCAAGATCGGTACCGGATACGGACTGCATGATCGCAGATACCATGGGGATGTTCAGAGAGATCGCAGGCTCCTCTTCACCCTTGCGGAACTTTGTGAGGGGAGTGCGGAGATTCACGTTTGCGGGAATGCAGTCGGGGCTGGTGTAGCCGGGGACAAGAAGATACTCACTGAAGGTGCGTGAGGGTTCGGGATAATAGTAAGCCATATATATTCTCCTTTATTTAATTAATCGCTGTATTTGTTGAAGAGTCTCGTCTCTATCTTGCCGCTGCCCCATTCGGTAAAGCGAACATAGAGAGAGATTTTGTTGTCATCATCAAGTGCGTTCCAGAGACCGTTTGCAAACTCATCGATATCGGACGGGATCTGAATGGTTCTGGGCTCACCGCAGAAGGAGGGCAGAGGACTTCCGTCACCCTCATAGGTGTGGATAAGATGACCGGTGCCGGAAACGCCTTCATAGTGCCATGTAGCACGGAGGCAAGCTCCACCTGCTTCAAGAGACTTGAGGATGGACATCTTATACTCGGCAGATCCCACTCTGACATTGCAGACAGAGCTGATACGGGGAGTATAGTTGGGGGCATCGGGCTCATATGTACGAGTGAGGAGCGCATCCTCAAAGGATTTACCGCGGCAAAGTCCGTCATAGACTGTATCTGTCTGATCTCCGTTTGTGACGATGAGGCTGTCGCCGTGCTGTCTTACGGGAGAATAGATAACAAGGGAGGGATCCTCTACCTTTGAAGGATCAAATGGGTAGATAGTCACAGTTCCGCCATCTTCCTCACGGAATATTCGGTTTCGGCTGTTAGCACTTCTTCCCATAATGAAGTAAGCAGAGACAGCGTGTGTCGTTCCCTCTGTCATACCGCAAATTATTCCTCTGCCGGGATAACTGATACCGGAGAGGTACTCATAAACATTGATCTTTTCGTACATTTTTCCACCAAGCCTTTCCATGATTCCACGATTCAGGGTTACATTTCCCCATTATTGTATAATTATATCACGGCAGAGATGTACTGTCAATCGTTGAAATTGCAAAAAAACAGAGAAAACAGAGCTAATTTTTTCCTCTGTGTGTATATTACACGAAAAGGGCATTGAGTCTGTTCCGATTTTGTCTTTCTGACGGTAGGGTTAAGGCTGATGGGGAATTCTAATGTGCGAAATATCTGCCGAGATGTTTTTTTGATGGATTTTTATTCTTCATGAAGCTCGTATTATTTACTGTGAAATTTTATCTATGCGCTATTGACTTTAAATATAGTATGTGGTAAAATGTAATAAATCATATGCCGGATTTGTACATATTGACAGGCATATAATATACTTCTGATATGGAGGAACAGAAATGAAGAAGTTTTTAACTTTCCTTATGGTAGCAACTATGCTTGTTTCCATGTTTGCTCTCACCGTTTCAGCAGAGCAGACCAACATGGATGTAAACATTCCCAGATTTGCAAAGCAGCCTACCATTGATGGATGCGTTACCACTGAAGAGTGGGGCGATGTAACCGTTAAGATGGTTACTGAGGGCGCAGCTACCGTAGACGACGAGGAAGTCGGCTACAACGAGGCACTTGGCCTCAGAAACACTTTCTACTACTTTGCAGTAGAGGGTATTTGCGACACACTTGCATACGATATGTGGATCCGTTGGGATGATAATTTCCTTTACGTTGCAGCTATTGTTGAAGATCCCGATCCGTTCTCCCTTCCTAAGGGCGGCGCAGAGATCTGGAACGGCGACTGCATCCAGATCCGTGTAGATGAGAAGGGTCCCAGTGCGATCATGCTCGGTGCTGATCCCAACTTTAATTATAAGACTGACGCATACAGCGGCAACCGATTCAAGAAGCCTTGGTCCAACGACAAGGAAGTATTCAACGCTATCATGGGTATGGTTAAGGGTGATACCCCCACATTCTGGAGATGCGGTAAGAACTACGACGATGGTTGGAATCTTGTTAAGGACGGCGCTCTTGTAGGTGTTAACCTCGTTCAGAAGGATGACGGTACTTGCACCATCACATACGAGGGTGCTATTCCGTGGGCAGCAGTAAATGCTACTCTTATCCCCAAGGCAGGCGACGTTTACGGAATGGGCGTTGCAGTTGCATGCTCCGACTCCAATGAGATCAACGGATGTCTCCAGTGGGGTAGCGGTATTATGTTCGCTGACGAGCAGCCCAGAGGAACCCGTGGCGGTTCTCAGGCTATCATCCTCACCGCTGATGAGGTAACTCCCGCTGACGGTTACGAGGTAGCAACTGAGGCTCCCGAAGAGACCACCGAGGAGACTGATGCTCCTGTGGTTACCACAAAGAAGCCCGCAGGTGAGAATGATGGTAGCGATGCTACCACTAAGCCTACTACAAAGCCTACTGTTACCGGTACCGGTTTCGGCTCAGGCGATGAGGGTTCAAGCGCTTGGATCTGGATCGTTGTAGGTGTTGCTGCTGCAGTAGTTGTTGCTGTTGTAGTTATCGTTATCGTAAAGAAGAAGAAGAACTAATTCTTTGATACATAAAAAACAGACCCATTCGGGGTCTGTTTTTTTATGGCATAAGACTATCGGCATAAATGTATTTGTAAAGTTTCTTTGCCGAAGGCTGAAATTTCTTTTCGGGGGTTTACAATTTGTGTGAAATGGTGTATACTATAATATGTATAATATTTATCATGGCTGTGATCGGGAAGATTCCGTCTTTTGCTTCATAAGAGAGACTGCACCATTGGCTGAAAGTGCGGTTTGAGGTGGACGGGTTGTGCGCCCGTGAGCCACCTATATGGCGGTCGCCCCCGTTATCGGGCATAAAGCTACAAATAAGAGTGGAACCGCGGACATCGCCTCTTGCATCATGCAGGAGGTGTTTTTTGTTCCGATGAAAGGAGGGTACCTTTGATGAAAAAGCTTACAATAACGATAACACCGAAGAACCCCAATAATAAAGCGGTAAAGGCCATAAAAAATAAAGTAGACGGCATAAAGGAGACCAAGGATTGGCTGAAAAGCGATCTTGATGCAATAATGGAGCGAGATCCTGCGGCAACAAGCCGTGCGGAGGCGATGCTTCTTTATTCGGGATTTCATGCGCTCGTTATGTACCGTGCTGCTCATGCGTTGCATAAAAGAGGCAAGCACTTTGCCGCAAGATTCGTGAGCCAGGGTGCGAGATTCCTTACGGGGATCGAGATACATCCGGGTGCGACTATAGGAAAGGGGCTCTTCATTGACCACGGAAGCGGTGTCGTTATAGGTGAGACTGCTATCGTGGGAGATAATTGCACGATCTATCAGGGCGTCACCCTCGGCGGTACGGGTAAAGAGACGGGTAAGCGTCACCCTACCCTCGGTAATAACGTAATGGTAGGCTCGGGCGCAAAGCTCCTCGGTAACTTTACCGTGGGAGATAATTCCAAGATAGCCGCAGGTGCGGTGGTGCTTGGCGATGTTCCCGAGAATTCCACGGCTGTTGGTATTCCCGCAAAGGTAGTTCGCAAAAAAGGCGCAAAGATCGTAGAGGCGGATCTTGATCAGACTCACATCCCCGATCCTGTATCCGCAGAGCTTGCGGCTATCCGTAGAGAGCTTGAAAAGCTTAAGACCAAGATAGATGAAAACGAGTAAAGTAATTGAAGTCCTTCGTGCTCTTACCGTTATGGTGGGAGTGATCGTGCTTTATATCGGATCGATGTACGCAGTCTCATTATTCTGGGGAATGGGTTTTGTATCCAAAACGGGACTGTCTCCCGATTCCGCAGGCTTTGATGAGGCATACACCGAGGCGTTCAACAGAGATTCCGGATATATAAATATAATCTTTTCAGGGGTGTGCCTTCTTCTGGCGGCTGTTGCCTTTAAGCTTCGAGGAAAAACACTTTCCCGTGCAGCAAATATATGCTCTGCACCTCCCCTGAAGATCGCTGCAGCTTTTACGGGTGGACTTGCGGCACAGCTTCCTCTCGGATTTGCAGTGTCGCTGCTCCCTTTTTCCGAAGAAATAATTCGCGGACATGAGGAACTGATGAATTACAGTACCACGCCGTTTCTCGTGCAAGTATTGTACACCGTGATCCTCGCACCCATAATCGAGGAGATATTCTTCCGAGGTATCGGACACGACAGACTGGCGAGAGCTGTTCCGCCTGTCCTTGCGGCAATTATATCATCAGCCGCATTTGCCGTGATCCATATGGAGCCTCTTGCCATACTTGCGGCATTTGTATCGGGACTGATTTTGTCTCTGCTTTACAACAGATACAAAACGGTTATCGTTCCCATTGCGTTCCACATGGGCTTCAATATTTTTGCATATATCGTTCCGTATCTTAAAACAGCCATGGCGCAATATATTGCCGTAGGTATATCGACGGCAGTATTTGCAGTGTCACTGGCGATCCTGCTTTCGGGACGGAGCTCTCCCAAAAAGTAAATAAACAGACAGAAAGGTTTGACATATATGAAGCTTTATAATTCAGTTACAAGAACAAAAGAGGATTTCGTGCCTCATGAAGAGGGTAAGGTGCGTATGTACACCTGCGGCCCTACCGTATACCATTTTGCGCACATCGGAAATCTTCGTACCTACATTATGGAGGATGTCCTTGAGAAGTACCTCCGTTACATCGGTTACGATGTGAAGAGAGTTATGAACATCACTGACGTGGGACACCTCTCAAGCGATGCCGACACAGGTGAGGACAAGATGCTCAAGGGAGCAAAGCGTGAGAAGAAGACCGTCATGGAGATCGCCAAATACTACACCGATGCTTTCTTCACCGATGCCGATAAGCTCGGTATCAAGAAGCCCGATGTGGTTGAGCCTGCTACCTCCTGTATTAAAGAGTTCATCGAAATGGTCGAAGGACTTCTTGATAAGGGATACGCATATATCGCAGGAGGTAACGTGTACTTTGATACCTCTAAGCTTGATGAGTATTACGTGTTTAATAAGCATGATGCCGAGGATCTTGAGGTAGGTGTGCGTGACGGCGTTGAGGCTGACGATAATAAGAAGAATAAGTGTGACTTCGTTCTGTGGTTCACCAAGTCTAAGTTTGACGATCAGGAGCTGAAGTGGGATTCCCCCTGGGGCATCGGTTATCCCGGCTGGCACATAGAGTGCTCTGCCATCAGCCTGAAGCATCTCGGCGAGTATCTTGACATTCACTGCGGCGGAATCGACAACGCATTCCCTCATCATACAAACGAGATCGCACAGAGTGAAGCATACATTGGTCATCCCTGGTGTAAGTATTGGTTCCATGTGCTTCATCTCAATACAAATTCCGGTAAGATGAGTAAGTCCAAGGGAGAATTTCTCACTGTATCGCTCCTTGAGGAGAAGGGCTACGATCCTGCAGCATACAGACTCTTCTGCCTCCAGTCCCACTATCGCAAGAGCCTTGTGTTCTCCTGGGAGGGACTTGACAATGCGACAGTGGCGTACAACAAGCTTATCGAGAAGATCGCAAAGATCGATCCTGAGGACGGTGAATTTGATGAAGCTGCGGCAGAGGCACTTCGTGCAAGATTCCGTGAGGCTCTCGACAATGATCTGAACACATCTCTTGCGGTGACTGCACTGTACGATGTGCTGAAGTACAAGACAAACGGCAAGACCAAGGTCATGATGCTTGCTGAATTTGACACCGTCATGACACTTGATCTTATATCTGCGGCTGAAAAGGTACGTGCTGCCTCTGCTTCCGCCGAGACTGTCACCGAGGCTGCGGCACCCACAGGTGTTGATGCTGATTTTGCCGCAAAGGTCGAGGCTCTTATCGCTGACCGTGCTGCTGCAAAGGCGGCGAAAGACTATGCGGCGGCTGACGCTATCCGTGATGAGCTTACCGCTATGGGTGTTGTGCTCAAGGATTCAAAAGAAGGTACCACCTGGACTCTTGCGTGATGCTTAATTCTTAATTTTTAAAAGAAGGAGGTTTCCCATGCTCGACAAGAAATATCTCAGGCGAGTTGCGCTGTATATCTTCGGCTCACTTCTTGCGATCGGTATGACTGCTTATATCGGATATCATCTGTGGCAAAGTGTTACACGGGAGATCGAGACTGTTCCCGCAGTTTCTCAGTCATTCTCCGTAACTGCGGAGTACGATGCATGGGTGTTCAGAGATGAAGTGCTGATAACCTCCGAGGTGGCAGATAGCGGAACTGTGGTGCCGTCTGTACGAGACGGTGAACGGGTATCAAAAAGCTCATCCGTAGCAGGTGTTTATCCAACGGTGTCACATGATAAAATAACGGAGCTTGAAACGGTGAGAAGTCAGATCAGACTTCTTGAGGGAAGACACACCTCCACCGTGGGCGGGGATCTCGGAATAGGCGAGGTCATGCTTTCCATGAATTCATCTGTGAAAAACGGCGAGCTTTCCGATTCATCAGAGCTTGCCTCAAGGCTGGTAGCGCTTGCGGCGGCAAGAGCTACGGGTGGCGGTAATACTGTGGCGGTGATCGAAACGCTGAGAGCAAAGGAGGCAGAGCTTCTTGCATCCTTCGGCGGTGCTGCGGGAAATGTGTATACTCCCTACAGCGGATGGTATTATAACGGATTTGATGGGTATGAATCGATTTTCACCTCAGATGTGGTAAAGGGTATCTCTCCGTCTGCCCTTGAAGAGCTGCTCAATACGGAGCCTGTATCCGTAAACGGAGGTGCAGGCAGAGTTGTAAGAACACATAAGTGGTATATAGCCGCAAATATGACCTCTTCTCACGGGGCATCCTTTGAGGAGGGTGATACCACAAGCATCACCCTTACGGGGATCGCAGATCCCCTTGAGCTTACTGTGGAATCTGTGGTAAACGGTGCGGAAAATAAGACCGCAGTAGTGTTCTCCTGCGGAATTATTCCCGAGGGATATGATGTGGACAGGCATCTCACCGTTGACTTCACGCTTAAAGAGGTCACCGGATTCGGCGTTCCCAAAGAGGCGGTACGCATGCAGGACGGAGTCACCGGAGTTTATACCTACAACGGCGTCCTTGTGAAATTCAGAAAGATCGACATTATTGCCGAATATGACGATATGTACATAGCCGCCGTGAGAAAGAATGAGAGCACGGTCGCATTGACGGAGCCTCCGGCTGAGAGCACAGATACGGGCGATGTGGCAGAAACGGCAGAGCCGAAGCCTCAGGATCCCGTGGGCGAAGGTACCGGAAGAACGGACTTTGATTGGCTTGAGGAAAATGAATTCATCGTAGTCAAGGGTAAGGCGCTCTATAACGGACGTGTCATCGGCTGAAAGGAGATATGATGCTGACAGAACAGAGAAAACAGGAGATCAGGGATAACTATTCCCGTGTTCTTGAAAATATTGAAAATGCAAAGGCGAAAAGAGGCGGCGACGCTCCCGTGAGACTTCTTGCGGCAACAAAGACTGTTCCCGCAGAGGAGATCATCTTTGCTGCAGATGAGCTTGGGCTGAAATTCGCAGGAGAGAACCGAACATCAGAGCTTCTTGAAAAATATGATGCTCTGAAGGACAAGCTCACCCTCCACCTTATCGGATCCCTTCAGACCAGAAAGGCGAAGGAGGCGGTGGGAAAGGTGTCGCTTATAGAATCGGTCGATTCGATAAAGCTTGCTTCCGAGATCAACAAACGTTCCGAGGCGATGGGTATCGTGTCCGATATTCTACTTGAGGTGAATATCGGACGTGAGGAATCCAAGGGAGGGCTCATGCCGGAGGTAGTTTCCGAATTTATGGATTCTTTGGAAGAATTTAGGAGCATCAGGCCCTGCGGAATCATGACAATGGCACCGATTTGTGCCTCAGACGATGAATATCGAAAATTTTTTTCGGAAACTTATCAGATTTTCATTGACATTTACATAAAAAAATCGCATAATATAATAGAGCCTGTATTATCTATGGGTATGAGCGACAGTTATGTGCCTGCAATTCTTGAAGGAGCTACTCAGGTGAGAGTGGGATCTTCGATCTTCGGGCGCAGACTGTAATACAAAAATCAAAAGCATTAACTAAAAACAACATATAATTATCGGAGGTTATTTGGAATGGGAATCATGGACAAAATCAAGAGAGCAACTACCGGTGAGGAAAACTACGACGAGATGTACGGAAACGACATCTACGACGATTACGGCTACAATGTATTTACCGAGTCCGGTGAGGAGAACGGTGAGGATCAGAACTTTGGTCCTGCAACATCCTTCGGTCCCGAGCCCGGTACAGGTATCAGCTCTTTCAATAATGCAAATCCCGCAGGCGGTATCTCCATCGGTGGAGCAGCACTTGAGATGAAGGTCGTAAAGCCTGAGCATTTCGAGAGCGTTCCTCAGATCGCAGATCATCTTCTCAACAAGCGCACCGTCGTTCTCAATCTTGAGAATACAAATAAGGAGACAGCTCGCAGACTGATCGACTTCCTTTCCGGTGTTGCATATTCTATTGACGGATCTCTCAAGAAGATCGCATCCAATGCTTATGTTATCACTCCCAACAATGTTGACGTTGGAGATGCACAGCTCAAGAGCGGTGCTCGTCCTGCAGCTCCCAAGGCTGAGGAGACTCCCGAGAGTGTAGCAGAGCAGTTCGGAGATATGTGATCCGTGTACCGAGAGGTACAAATAAAAAGTAAGGTAAATATGACCTGACTATCTCAGGGGAGACGGATTCTGTTCTCCCCCTTTCGACGTGTCATAAAAGAGAAACACCTTTTTGTAAACCGGAGTAGGAGGCCTTTCAGGCTTGGAACTGTTTATTGAGCTTATAAGAGGAGTGGCAGACGGAATTGTTACTCTTCTCCAGATAGCGATGCTCGTAAGAGCTGTCGTAAGCTGGTTTCCCGGGGGCGAGGATTCCGTCATAGGCTTTGTGGCGTATACCATTTCGGAGCCTGTGGTGATTCCCGTAAGAAAAGTCCTTGAAAAATTTGAATCTGTTCGCAATTTCCCTATTGATATGTCCTTTTTTGTGGCATTCATGCTTGTCTCCATCATGTCATCGGTGTTTTTCTGATGAGAGACGGTAACAGAGAAACAGCGGATGCCGTGATCCATGCGGCGGAGCTTGAGGAAAGATGTGAATATGTCCCTGCTGTATCGTCATTTCTGACCATATCCGAGCAGGCGGAGCTTTGGCGACGTGTGCGTTATCCTCACAGGCTTTTTTTCTGGGGCGGATTTTCGGGTGCCGAGCGAAGATGCGCTGTGTTTATTCCTGAATGGGCGGCGGACGGTGCGCCATATGGAGGTGCTGTTCGATTTGATTCTTCCGAAAGGGAAGGATACCTTGCAGGGCTTCTCTTCGGTGAGGATGCACCGTTTACCGAGATCGCGGAGAATGTGTCTCTCGTCTCGATATACGGAAGCGGTCACAAGGAGCTGTCCCACAGAGATATCCTTGGATCACTCATGGGTCTTGGAATAACAAGGCAGTCAGTGGGGGATATTTGTATGGTGTCCTCAAGTGCGGCGACAGTGGCTCTCTCGGGGAAGCTTTTTGAATATGTTTCTGCGGAGCTGTCAAAGGTCGGTTCTGACGGAGTAAAGGTCAGCCTTGTGTCAAGACCGGACAAGTTCATCTTCGAGCGCCGGTTTGAGGAGCTGTCCGTTACGGTTGCATCCATGCGCCTTGACGGAGTGGTGTCGGCGGTGACGGGAATGTCACGTACTCGTGCTGCGGAGCAGATATCCGCAGGATTGGTACAGCTTTCGGGCATCGTCTGTGACTCAGTGGCATCAGAGGTGAGTGAGGGTGATACCATATCGGTGAGAGGATACGGGAAATTTCTCGTGTCGGGAACAGACGGCATTACGAGAAAATCACGGATCCGTGTAATTATAAAGAAATATATCTGATGCGGCTTTGCCGCAAATAAAGAAATAAGATAAAAGGGAGGACTTAGTATGATTCTGCCTGAAGAAATTGAAAACCAGCAGTTTGAAGTCTCTTTCAGAGGCTATAACACAAGAGAAGTGGACGAGTTCCTCGCAAAGGTCCATGCGGATCTTTGTGATCTGATAAAAGAGCAGGACGTCCTCAAAAAGAAGATCGCTGCGGCAGAGCTTATCGCTAAGGATGCAAAAGATCGTGAGGAGGAGTTTGTTGCCTCCATGCAGTCTGACAGAGATGAGGCTACCGCTGTCCTTACCGCTGCAAGAAATGAAGGAGAGAGGATCATCCGTGAGGCAAAAAATGCCGCTACGGGCATTATGGCAGAGGTACGCCGTCGTGCGGGAGAGATATCCTCCGAGAGCAAAAGAGCGGCAACCGAGCTTCTTGAGGGAGCAAAGGCAAGCGCAGATGAGCTTGTGGCAAATGCAGGAGCTGAGGCGGATGCCATTACCGAGAGCGCAAGAGCTGAGGCAGATCAGAGACTCTATTCCGCAAGGACTGAGGCTGATAATATCGTAAAGGCGGCAGAGGCTCAGGCAAGAGCTGTAATATCTGAGGCAAAGGAGAACAGCAAGGCTCTCTACGAGAATGCCGCTGACTCTGCAAAGGATTACGATGCATTTATAAAAGAAATACGCCATACGGCAGACTCCATCTGTCATGAGCTTGATGCTGAGCTGAAAAACAGTGCGGCACGTATCTCTCTTCTCGGAAGACGTATTGCCGCAATGAATGTTTCTGCACTTCCCACTGAAGAGGAGGCTCCTGTAGCTACAGAAGCTCCCGCAAAGATGGAACCTGCGGTTAAGGAAGATATTCCCGAAGTCGCAGAGCCTTCATTTGAGGAGACGGACAACGCTTCGACGGCGGAGTTTGAGGTCATTCGTACAGATAAGGTGGCTCATGCAAAGCCTTCGGGAAAAGCAAACAAGGTTAAGTCTGGAAATGCGAGCGGATACTTTACCGAGGAATACCGTCAGGTGATGGAGGAGCTTTTCGGCGGCGATAACGGAAATGCATCAGTGCCCGAAGATGATGATACCTACGATTATCTTGAAAAGGTATCATATTCTATTGATGACAGCGGCGAGGACGAGGATATAAGTGATAACAATGAGGTAACATCCGAGTACACCGGACTGTCCGGAGGTGCAAAGGATGAGGAGCTTGATATGTTCTCCTCTGCTGAGATAGACAGGATCTACAAATCCCCCAGTGCTGATGATATAAACGATATTATGAACGAATTCTGAGAGAGTAGCAGATGCTTACAGTTTTTATTACGGCGATCCTTTGTATCGGCATAGATCAGCTTACAAAATATTTGGTAGTTTCAAATTTTGCGGTGGGCGAGAGCATCGGCCTTATTGACGGTGTATTTCATTTTACCTATATAAAAAATGAGGGCGCCGCTTTTGGCTCCCTCTCCGACTACAGATGGATATTCATGAGTGCATCTATCCTGCTGATCATCGGAATAATCGTGTACAGTGTTTGGAAACGTCCGAAGAATATTTTTCTGTGTCTGTCGCTGGGCATGCTTCTCGGCGGCGGTGTCGGAAACATGATCGACAGAATATTCCTTGGCTATGTCGTGGATTTTTTGGATTTTTGTGCTTTCCCCGAGCTTTGGAAGTGGATATTCAACTTTGCGGATGCCTTCGTGTGTGTGGGAACGGCGCTTCTGATATTCTGGATGTTTAAATATGATACAAAGACATACGATGCCGAAAAGACCGCAGAAAAGACAGACGGTGCGGAAAGTGTGAAAGGCGGAAATGAAAATGATGAGGCAGAATGATATGGATTCTGCCTTTTCTGTATGTGAAAATGTGCAGAAGGCAGAGATAACTCCCGAGCTTGACGGTGTCCGTGCGGATGCGGCGGCAGCAGAGCTTTTTGGTATCAGCAGGAGCGCTGCAGAACGCCTTATTCAGGCAGGAGCGATAACCCTCGACAAAGACTCGGGTGAGAACGAAACTCTTCAAAAAAAACGCATTATGCGCCAAGGAGAGGCACTTCTTGCAGCGATACCGGAGCCTGAGCCTGCGGAGGCAGAGCCGGAGGATATTCCTCTTGATATAGTGTACGAGGACCGTGATATAATCGTAATAAATAAGCCTCAGGGAATGGTGGTGCATCCTGCGCCGGGGCATACAAGCGGAACTCTCGTGTCGGCACTGCTCTATCACTGTAAGGGTGAGCTTTCGGGCATCGGAGGAGTCATGCGACCGGGTATCGTGCACCGTATAGATATGGACACAAGCGGACTTATTGCCGTGGCGAAAAATGATGCGGCGCATACGGGACTTGCCGCACAGCTTGAAGATCACAGTATGCACCGTGAGTACCGTGCCATCGTAGTGGGCGGATTTCGGGATGACTTGGGAACGGTGGATCTTCCGATCGCACGTCACCCTACAGACAGAAAGAAAATGGCGGTGGTGAAAACAGGCGGCAGGAATGCGGTGACACATTATTCTGTTGACGAGAGATTTACGGGCTTTTCTACCCTTAAGCTCAGACTTGAGACAGGACGTACCCATCAGATCCGTGTTCACATGAGCCATATGGGGCATCCCGTTCTCGGGGATCCCGTGTACGGAGGAGACAAAACTCAGTTTCAGAAAAAGCATCCTGCACTTTTTGCGGGACAGTGCCTCCATGCGGAAAGACTTACTCTTATCCACCCTATTACAGGTGAGACTATGACCTTTGAGGCGGCACTTCCCGAGAGATTTGGGGAGATAATGAGGCTTCTGAGAATGGTTTGAGAGGGAGACTCGAAAGGATACAACAATGACAGATCACACAATTGCGGCAATATCAACACCCTACGGTAAAGGAGGTATAGCCGTCATCCGAATAAGCGGCGAGACTACTTCCGATGTTATAGATAAGGTATTCGTACCAAAAGGGAAGACCGTCCCAAAAGCTTCTCCCCGCACGGCGGTGTTCGGTGAGATCACAGAGGCTGACGGCACAGTGGTGGATACGGGAGTGTGCGTATTCTATAAGGCTCCCGCATCATTTACGGGGGAGGATACTGCGGAGATATCCTGCCACGGGGGAGTGCTCGTTACAAGACGTGTGCTTGAGGCGGTATTTTCAGCCGGTGCAAGACCTGCGGAGCCGGGAGAATTCACCCGTCGTGCATTTCTGAACGGCAAGATGACTCTTACCGAGGCGGAGGCTGTGGGGCTTCTCCTCGATGCGGATACGGATTCAAGAATGAAGCTGGCATCCTCGGGTACGAGAGGAGTCCTTTCCGAGAAATTATCCCTCATCGGCGACAGAGTATCCGCAGTTCTGTCAAATCTCTTTGCACTTATCGATTATCCCGATGAGGATATCGACGAGGTGGGTGCCGAAAGGCTTTCGACTGAGCTTATCACAGCGGCGGCTGATGCCGAGGCACTTTCAGCAACATTCCGTACGGGACGAGCCGTTGCGGAGGGCATTCCCACCCTTATATGCGGCAGACCCAATGCCGGAAAAAGCTCTCTTTACAATACACTTTCGGGAGAGGATCGTGCCATCGTTACCAACATCCCCGGAACTACCCGTGATGTGCTTGAGGATACGGTAGACTGCGGCGGAGTTACGCTTCGGCTTTTTGATACCGCCGGGATAAGAGAGGCCGGAGACGAGGTCGAGAGAATAGGCGTTGCAAGAGCTCTTGAGAAGATGGAGGCGGCGGAGCTGATACTTGCGGTGTACGACGGCTCAGCGGCACTTACCGATGATGACAAGGCTCTCATTTCCAAGATCGCAAATCGTACCGAGGGACGTGATGTGTACACGATAGCTGTAGTAAATAAGGCAGATATGGAACGAGCGCTCACCAAAGAGGATGAGGAGCTGCTCTGCAGGATGCACGGATGTGTCATCGGGCTGTCAGCGAAAACAGGAGACGGACTTGATATACTTCGAAATAAAGTGGCAGAGCTATATGGCCTCGGAGAGATAAAGATCGGAGAGGATGCCGTGGTGTGGGACGCATCACGAAAGGCGGAGCTTGATCTTGCGTCAGCTCTGCTCAGAGAAGCGGCGGCACTGCTTGCAGCAGGAGAGCCTGAGGATGTGGTGTGCTCAACTGCGGAGCTTGCACTTGGTGCGATCAGACGTACCGACGGACGAGGTGTCTCCGAGGAGATCGTAAACGGGATATTCAAGAGATTTTGTGTGGGCAAATGAATATGCAAAAAAGAGAGAACGAGGGTCTCTCTTTTTTGATAGAAAAGAAAAATGTGCATTTTATCCTCAAAAACATGTCATTCGTCGTGATTTTCTCTGCCGTATGGATTTTGTGGTACAATGTATACAGAACAAAACAATCCCGTATTCCACGGGAGGAATAAAATCAAAAGGAAGTATATATCATGAAAAAAACTATCAGAATCCTCTCACTTGTAATCAGCAGTGTGTGTATCATGCTCTCTACCGGATGTGCAGACGAATCCCCAAAATATGATTTAAATAAGTTAAATCACATGCTTTTCGAACCCGATTCGAAATTTTATGATAATTCTTATGACGACGAAGATTACTCCTATGACGACTATTCTTATGACGATGGCGATTACTCATATGACGACTATTCCTATGACGATTACAACTATGACGACTATAATGAACAGAGACAGTGCTACAGTTGTGGTGGTAGCGGAGACTGTGATTCCTGCTACGGTACAGGTGAACTTTCTTATATGAAAGGAAGTGTAGTCGGCGACTATTGCCGCCATTGTTACGGCGATGGAAGATGTACCGCCTGTGGCGGAGACGGTTATAGATAAGACCGTATTACAAATACACGATCACTCCCCGAAAGTACAAATGACTTTCGGGGAACTTTTTTGTATAACAAAGACAACCACCTGCTATGCAGGTGGAAGAAAAAAGCTTTCAGCGTTACGAAAATAATTTATTCGAAAGAAGCGTGGAGCAAGTAGCCTTCTCCTGTGGGAGAAGGGGGACCACGAA